>JAQUKM010000001.1:0-30656 GCA_028719125.1 Minisyncoccota bacterium
CCTTTTAATTCTGGAGGAAAGTATTCTTGTTTCTCTTTGTAATCATAATCGGGGCTGTATTTATATCCTTTGCCATAGCCTAAATCTTCCATTAATTTTGTCGGCGCGTTGCGAATATGAAGAGGCACTGGCAAATTGCCGTATTTTTTAACATCAGCTGCCGCATTCTCATAGGCTGTATATAAATCGTTGGATTTCTTGCATTTTGCCATATAAACAACCACCTGCGCCAAAATGACATTGCACTCCGACACCCCAATGAAATGACAGGCTTCATAAGCGGCCACTGCTTGTTCCAACGCCTGAGAGTTTGCCAAACCAATATCTTCCGAAGCAAAGCGAATTAACCGACGGGCAATATATAAGGAGTCTTCTCCTGCTTCCAACATTCTCGCCAGCCAATATAAAGCCGCGTTAGCGTCAGAACCTCTCATTGATTTATGAAGAGCGGAAATAATGTTGTAATGCTCCTCGCCATCTTTATCATAAAACAAATTTGATTTTTGAAAAGCTTCTTTAACAATTGATTCTGTAATATTTCTTGATAAAGAAGAAGCATATTCTAAAACATTTAAGGCGATCCTGGCGTCGCCATTACTCATTTCGGCGATAAGATTAATAGTTTCATTATCTATTTTAATATTTAATTCCCCTAGCCCGTTTTCTTTGTTTTCCAATGCTCTTTTAAGAATTTTAAATAAATGATTTTTGGATAATTGTTTCAAAACAAAAACCCGACAACGGGAAAGCAAAGGTCCTACTACTTCAAAACTCGGA
This sequence comes from Minisyncoccota bacterium, assembly GCA_028719125.1. Lineage (GTDB taxonomy): Bacteria > Patescibacteriota > Minisyncoccia > UBA6257 > UBA6257 > JAQTTC01. Next base: position 778 of record JAQUKM010000001.1, read on the forward strand.
TTTTCTGTAGTCGCCCCAATTAAAATAATGGCGCCTTTTTCTATATGGGGCAACAATGCATCTTGCTGGGATTTATTCCAACGGTGAATCTCGTCAATAAAAAGAATCGTCTTTGCCCCCAATCTCTTATTGGCTTCTGCTTCTCTTAAAATATCTCTTAAATCTTTTAAGCCGCTGGAAACAGCGCTAATTTGTTTAAATTCTGATTTAGTTTTTTGAGCAATAATATAAGCCAAGGTGGTCTTACCGCTTCCGGGCGGTCCCCAAAAAATCATTGAAGGAACTTTATCCGACTCTATCGCCTGTCTTAATAATTTCCCTTCACCCACTAATTCATCTTGGCCTAAAAAATCATTTAAATCATTAGGCCTCATTCTATCAGCCAAAGGATTGCTTTTATCCATAGATACTTTTATTATTAATTACAATTCTCTCTGGCCTTATTATACCATAAAAAATAACCAAGGATTTAATTAATAAAAAACGCCCTTAAAAAGGACGTTTTTATCTTCTTGCATTTTATTTCCTTCGACCCTTTTTAACGGGCTTGATGCCGAACTTATGAATCTCGCCTTCTAACCGGGGCGGCCGGCGCAAAGATAAAAGTTTTTTATTAATCGCTTTTTTATTTCCAATTCTTCTCTTCATTTTTCTAAATTTTATCTCTTCCTATTTTTTGCTTCCTATTTTTTTGCTTTCTATTAAAAATTATTCTTAATTCTTCTTTAGCTTGTTCTAAAATTTCTTTTTGTTGTGATTCAAGATTTTTGCCAGATCGATTGATATAAAAATTTAGCATTGACATCGCCGACTGGAAAGAAGAACCCTTGCGCCTCAAACTTTGCTCAGCTGATTGTTTTAAAGAACGAGCTATTTTTTTAGAGTCCTGCCAAGTAAAAACACCTTTTTCTAAATCCAGGGCGTTGCTTGTTAAACTTACTTTTTGAGCCCACCTTTGTTTAACCTTCTTCTTTTTTTTATCCGTCATTAACTATTAATTAACTATTAATAGCAAAGGTTTGAAAGCATTTTAAAGATTTTCTTTCTGAAATTTTTCATCCTGAGAAGGATCAATCTTTCTAATTGCTTTGACTAACTCAGCAACGTGCTCTTTTTCATCGTCTCTAATATGAGACAATACTTTTTTTACTTCTTCATCGTCAATTTCATCAATATGCGTTTGGTATAAATTTATAGCGCCTAATTCTCCAATCAAATCCTCCCTCAGGGCCATTAGTATTTTATTGTCCATTTTTTTATTTTTTCTGCCGCTTGGCTCCGCCGACTAGCGGATTAATTTTTTTATGATTCGCGACCTTTATTGCCTTAATTAAACTCAACTATGGCTGGAACAATTCTTCAGGCAAAAACTCAACTTTTTTGACGTCTTCAAACTGCTTGGCAGTTTCTTCTATTTGAAACCAAAGAATCCCTGCCCGGCAAGAGCCGCCAGAGGTTTTGTTAAAAGGGTCACTAAAAGTTAAAACTAATGTCCCATCTGCCTTTAATACAGCCTCTTCTAAACTAAAACCCTCCAAAGGATATTCTGTTGTTATGCCTTGCGCTTTATCCTCTGCGGTTAAATTTTCCTTGCCTCTTAATAGAAGATTGATGACGCCTATAATCGACGTTTCGTTAACAGAAACTTCTCTCTCTATAGCGACCAACCCATCGCGGCTGCATTTGACATTGCCTTGTTTATCTTTATCTTTCTCCGGATTATAATAATAAAGCAAGATTTTTTGTGTTGGCGTTGTCTCAGCAAATTGAACTTTCATCTCAAAAACTTTTTGATTTTGAGGCAAGCCTGAGGGGTTATCACTCAAAAATCGCAATACCCCTGAAGGAGTCGTTGGTTTAGTAAAAATTAATTCTCCCTCAAAAGGAACAAAATCCTCGGTCATCCAATCTCCTATGGAAGTCAAAATAGCAGTGCCTAAAAGATTTTGATTATCATCATAAAGCTCCGCTTTAAATTGGGCCTCAAAATACCAAGGCCCTTTTGCCTGTCCCATTATTCGCCAAGGGCTGAATATCTCCTCTTCTTTTTCGGGAGAAGTGATTAAAATTCCTGCTTCTTCCCCGGGACATAAAGCAAATTCGCAGTTAGGCGGCACCCTCCCCACAAAAGAACCATCAGGACATTCTTTTGCATCCATTTGGCAAGCCACTGGTTTTTCCTTATTCAAAAAATAATATACAGCGCCGACTAAAATTAAACCAATAAGAATAACAATTATTGTAGTATAAGTTTTTTTCATATTTTTATTTTTTACTTAATTGGTCGGGGAAGGGAGAATTGAACTCCCACCACACGCACCCCATGCGTATATCCTGCCATTGGACCATTCCCCGAGATTTTTAGCAAACAAGGCGCGTGTCCATTAATAATTGACTTTGACTAAAGTTAAAAAACTGTTTTTGAAAGACGTTTCCGACAAGATGAACAAACTAAAACCGTTTTTCCATCGGGTATTTTAAACTTTTGTAAATTAGGTTTCTGGTGGTGGCGAGAAACAGGATTATAAACAGAGCGTATTTTTTTATAACGCGTCGCTTTTTGGTATGTTTTTCCGCAAATAGCGCAAACTTGAGACATACTACAATAACAAAAATTTAAGGGTTAAAGGTTTAAATGGGGGCCTTGCCCGCAATTAAGGTCGAATCAGCTAATCATCAAGTGGGTGCTCGCACTTTTATCCCACGAGATAAAAGATTTAAAGCTCCCTTAAGATAATCCACGTCCTGACTCGTTCCTTAATCCGGCAAGACCCAAAAAATTATACCACAAAAGATTAAGAATTTAAAGTTTTAAGGTGCAACTCCTTGAGTTGTTTCTCGTCTATCGGTGAAGGCGCTTCCATCATTAAATCTCTGCCATCTCCGGTTTTTGGAAAAGCGATAACTTCCCGAATACTCGGCTCATTTTGTAAAAGCATTATTATTCTATCTAGCCCCAAGGCTATACCTCCATGAGGAGGCACGCCATATTTAAATGCCCTTAAAAGATGCCCAAACTTTGCCTCAATTTCTTCTGGTTGATGACCCAATATTTCAAAAACAGCCTTTAATAATTCTGGCTCTGAAATTCTCAAGGAGCCACCACCAATTTCATTGCCGTTCAAAACGCAATCATATTGATTTGCCAAGAGAAGAGACGGATTTTGCTTAATTTTTTTTATAACTCCTTCAATTGTTTCGCCGGGTTCTAATTTAGGCCGAGTAAAAGGATGATGAACTGCTCCCCATCTCTTTTCTTCTTTTTTCCATTCAAAAAGAGGAAATTCAATGACAAAAGCAAAAGCCAACTCATTAGGGTCTTTTTCTCCTTTGGCATTCGCTTCTCTCAAATCAGGCCTATCAGATTTATATCTTTTCATTGCCTCTTGGTAGGAAATCCTCGGAAAAGGAAATTCTTTTATTTTCTTTTCTGGATAAATTTTTGTTACTAATTCTTTCAACAATTCCTCTATTAATTTTAAAATGTCTTCTTGGCTGGGAAAGTCCATTTCTAAATCTAACTGAGTGAATTCAGGCTGTCTATCCCCCCGGCTGTCTTCATCTCGGAAACAACGGGCTATTTGAAAATACCTCTCAAGTCCAGCAACCATTAAAAGCTGTTTGTATTGTTGAGGACTCTGGGGCAAAGCGTAAAATTTACCCGGCTCTAATCGAGATGGCACCACATAGTCCCGGGCGCCTTCTGGGGTGGATTTTGTTAAAATAGGTGTTTCTATTTCTATAAAATCACGCTCTGAAAGAAAATCTCTGATAAATTTTATTATTCTATGCCTGTTAATTAAATTTCTCTCTAATCGCGAAGAGCGTAAATCTAAATATCTGTATTTTAACCGCGTTTCCTCGTTAACTGATTTATTATCATCAGAAATTTCAAAAGGCAAACACTGCGCTTGGCTAATCACTTGTAATTCTTCAGCTGCTATCTCTATTTTACCAGTCAATATCTTCGGGTTTTGCATATTCTCAGGCCGGAGGTTAACTCTCCCCTTGATTTCCACCACCCATTCTACACGAAGTTTCTCAGCTAATTTATATGTTTCTGCTTGAGCCGGAGAAAAAACCACTTGAACTTTAGCTGTCCTGTCACGCAAGTCAATAAAAATAATCTTCCCATGATCGCGCCGAGAATCAACCCAGCCATAGAGAGTTATTGTTTTATTAAGATATTGAGGGATATTTTTTATCCAAAGACGCATAAAAAAATAAAAGTTTAAAAGTTTAAACAATGCTATTCTACAATAAAACGATGATTAAAGCAACCAACAAATATATTGCTTCATTGTTGAATGGGTTTATTCATTTTTTCTTTGAACCGAATTGTCCCGTCTAAATCTGTGCGAAAAATTTTAGCTCCTATTTGTGACAAACGGTTAAGAGTGTCAGGGTGAGGATGGCCATAATTGTTACTGCCAACTTCAATAATCGCGAATTGGGGCCTAAATTTTTCCAAAAATTCCCAAGATGAAGAATAGCGCGAGCCATGATGAGCCACTTTCAAAATCCTTAATTTATTATTTTCCGGCAATGAGGGTAAAATCTCTTTCTCTTGGCTAGCGCTGATATCACCCAAAAAAAGAAAATAATTTTCTCCCAAATCTAAAGAAACTACCTGGCTGAATTCATTAGGGTCCTTACCCGAGGAGACCATTGTTTGGGGATAAATCACAAATAAATTATCGCCCCCAAAACTCAATTTTACCCCTCTTACACCTTGAATAATTAGAATATCTTTCTCTGCTAACTCTTGAAGGAGTTTTTGATACTGAGAATCATTATAAAATACATTATTCAGCATTACCGCCCTGATTTCATATCTTTCCAATAGTTCAAACAAACCATTAAAATGATCTTTGTTAGGATGAGAAAGAATAAATAAATCTAGTGTCTTGTCAAAAAAAGGAAGGGACTTGTTCAAAGCTTGAACAATACTCATATCAGGGCCTGCATCTATTAAAATATTACCCCCGCGTGTTTGGATTAGTTCGGCGTCCCCCTGGCCAACATCCAAAAAGCTTACTTCTCCTTTTCCAAGATAAAAATAATCAAAAATAATCCAAAAAGTGAAAATATTGGCAGAAAGAAGAAGCAATAAGAGATATAAAAGAGGCTTTTTCATATAAATCAATAAAACAAGTCTAAGAATTCTTTTTGCGAAGATAAAGAAAAAGAAAAATATAATAAGGGACAATCAGCCACCGTAAACTATAAGGTATATAAAGCTCAGCAAAAGGCAATTTAGCGCAGTAAGAAATTATTTTCAAAAGATAAGTCATTATCAAATTAAGCCAAAACCCAAAAAATAACCCCAAAGGATAAATGATAAACGCAAAAAGAGCGGTAATAAACCCGCCAGCTATTATTAAAGAGACCAAGGGAACTACCAAAATGTTGGTCAAAGGAGCCACTAAAGAAATACTCTGAGTTTTGAACATTACCCAGGGAACTACCAAAACCATCGCTGAAAAGCAAGAAAGCGTTGTTTCTTTAATAATCTTTGCCCCTCGATTATTAAAAAAACTCTGCTGCCAAAAATGACTTTGATTCCATAAAGGGTAAAATAATAATATGCCTGTTGTCGCTAAAAAAGAAAGTTGAAAACCTAAATCTAAAAAAAGCACCAACGGATTAAACCACACCATTACTAAAGCTGCCAAAAATAAGGCGTTAAGGGGATTATAAAGGCGAAAATTCAATCGGGATAAAACCAGTAAAAAAGCCATTATTGCCGCTCGGATAATTGAAGAGTTAAAACCAACCATCAAAGAAAACCCCAATAAAAATAAACAGGAAATAATGAAATTTAATAAATTCCCCAAGCAAAAAACACCCAACAAATTAGAGAGCATCTGGGTAATAATAGATAAATGCAATCCCGAAACGACAATAATATGCGATAATCCAGATTTTCGAATTTCTTCTTCCAAAGAAGCGGTTAAATTATGCTTTCCGCCAAGCAGAATGCTATTTAGAAGGCTCGCCTGAGGCTCAGGAATAATTCTTTGAAGCAAATGAGTTATTTTGTTTTTAAAAGAAAGGGCGGTTTTTTGAAAGGAAAATTTAGAATCAGAAGAAGAAACTAATTCTATTTTCGGATAACTCATTCTTCCAGAAACAATAATGGAATTATAAGAGTAAAATTCTTTTAAGGGTTCTAGTTTGCCTTTAATTTTCAATTTATCTCCGTATTGATAGACTGGGAATCTTTCAGTATAAATAACTATATTGGGAACAAGTATCTTTTGATAATTAGTTTTTAAAACCGGCTCACTTATAATAGAAGCTTCCATTTCTACTTGTTTTGCTTCTTTGATAGCTGATTTATTTAACTTATCTACAAAAGAGAAATAACGATATTGTCCTAAAGAAAAACTCAATAGGACCAAAAACAAAATAAGAAACCGTTGTTTTCGCGAAGAAGATAACTGCCGGCCAGAAAATAAAATATAAATTACCGAATAAATAATTAAACTTAAGAAAAAAGAAAAAGGAAGATAACGGGATAAAATTAAAGCTATTAAAAAAGACGCCCCACATTGACGGAAAACTCTAGAAGGAGAGAGCGTCATAAATTCATCGGCTTAAAACCTTTATCTTAATTTACATTCTCTAAAATTAGGTTTTATTTTTTTAAATATGGCCTCCATTTTTTCTTCTGACCAAGGTTCTATATTTTTAAATTTTTCCTCTAGAACTTTATTGTTCTTAAAACGCTGAAGGTAATAGCGAGTGGCCGGTCTGATCCAGTTAACAATATCTAGAATATCTTTTTCTTCTAAGATTTCGGGCGCCAAAGTTGTTCTAAACTCATAGTTAATTCCACTTCGTTTAATAATTTGGATACTTTTTTCAATAATTTTCACTGCTATTTGCCCTTGGCTGAAGAGATTATACTTCTCTGGGGGAGCTTTAATATCCATCGCAATCCAATCAACTAATTTATTAGCAATTAAACTTTTGAGAACATCGGGAAAAGAGCCATTAGTATCCAATTTTACCAAAAAACCCAAATTTTTTACTTTCTGGATAAAATCTGGTAAATCCGCTTGCATCATCGGTTCGCCACCGGTAATACACAGCCCCTCTATAAACCCTCGTCGTTCTTTCAAAAAATCAATCACTTCTTTTTCTGAAATTTTTGGTTGTTCATTTATTAAAGACGGTAAAACCAACTCTGGATTGTAACAATAAGGGCAGCGGAAATTACAGCCGAAGGTAAAAACTGTAGCCGCAACCTTTCCTGGAAAATCTACTAAAGTCGTTTTTTCTAAACCACCAAAGTACACAATAATAAATTACAAATTACATTGTTAAATTACTACATTGTTACATTGCTAATAATCTTAACAATTTGACAATGAAACAATATACTAGATACTAATTTTTTATATTTTATATCTTGAAGGTTTTTCTCTGGCGGAATTCCTCTTGTTTCCCCCTATGCCATTGTTGAACCGGCCTCAGGTAGCCGACGATTCGAGAATAAACCTCGCATGGCTGTTCAATAGTGCATTTGGGGCAAATAAAATGCTCCCCAGTTAGATAGCCGTGGGTCGGACAAACAGAAAAGGTTGGCGTTAAAGTAAAATAAGGCAGGTGGAATTTTTCAAAGACAATTTTAATTAAAGATTTAACTGCTTCAGGATCAGAAATTGCTTCTCCCAAAAAAGCATGAAACACCGTTCCTCCTGTAAATTTACACTGTAATCCATCCTGAAGTTTCAAAGCCTCAAACAAATCATTAGTGTAATCCACCGGCAATTGGGTTGAATTCGTGTAATAGGGTTCTTTTTCGCCAGCCGTAATAATATCTGGATACTTTTCCTTGTCTATAAGAGCAAGACGATAAGAAGTTCCTTCAGCCGGCGTTGCTTCTAAATTATATAAATTTCCTGTTTCTTGCTGATAACTAATAAGTTTTTCCCGCATAAAATCAAGAATTTCAGAAGCAAAAACCATGCCTTTCTTATCACCAATATCAATGCCCATAAAATTCAAGAGGCACTCATTTACCCCGATTAAACCAATAGTAGAAAAGTGGTTCCCCCAATAAGCCCCTCTCATCTTTTTGACATTAGTCAAATAATGCTTCGCATAAGGATACAGTCCTTTTTCTGTCCAACTTTCTAAAGTTTTTCTTTTTATCTCCAGACTTTCTTTCGCCAATTCCATTTTTTGAGCTAATCTTTCAAAAAATTCCTTTTTGGTTTTTGATAAATACCCCAAACGAGGCATATTTATTGTTACCACCCCGATACTGCCAGTTAAAGGATTAGCCCCAAATAAACCGCCGCCTCGTTTATAAAGTTCCCTATTATCCAAGCGGAGCCGGCAACACATTGATCGAGCGTCTTCAGGACTTAAATCAGAGTTAATAAAATTGCTAAAATATGAGAGGCCATATTTGGCGGTCATGTTCCAAATTCCTTCATAACTAGGATTGTGCCATTCAAAATCCTTTGTAATATTGTAAGTGGGAATTGGAAAAGTAAAAACCCTCCCGCTAGCATCACCCTCCGTATAAATCTCACATAAGGCCTGATTAAAGATATCAATCTCTTTTTGGAAATCTTTGTAGGTTTCTTTCTGCGGTTGGCCACCAATGATTACCGGCAAATCTCTAAAATGAGCCGGCACCTTTAAATCTAAAGTGATATTTTCGAAAGGGGTCTGAAAGCCGACCCGTGTCGGGACGTTGCAATTAAAAAGAAATTCCTGTAATGATTGCTTTATTTCTCGATAATTCAAGTTATCATACCGAATAAAAGGGGCTAATAGGGTATCAAAATTAGAAAATGCCTGAGCTCCGGCGCCTTCTCCTTGAAGAGTATAGAAAAAATTCACCACTTGACCTAAAGCAGACCCAAAATGTTTTGGCGGTTTTGATTGGATTTTTCCAAAAACCCCTCCAAAACCCTGCAAAAGCAAATCGTATAAATCCCAACCACAACAGTAAGTAGCTAAAATATCTAAGTTATGAATATGAAAGTCCCCTGTTTCAACCGCCTCTCTTATTTCCTTAGGATAAATTTTTCTTAACCAATATTTTTTAGCTACATAAGCAGATACATAATGGTTCAAACCCTGCAAAGAAAATGCCATATTACTGTTCTCTTTCACTTGCCAATCATTCACTTCCAGATATTCATCCACTAAGCTTACTGCTTCCTCGGTGACGATCTGGCTTTCTCTTAATTTTCTTCTTTGATCTCGGTATAAAATATAAGCCTTTGAGGTTTCAACTAAATTTTCTAAAATTAAAACTTCCTCAACAATATCTTGTATTTCTTCAACCGACGGAATTTCTCCTTTTTTAAATCTTCTATTAAGAATTTTAATAACTTTGTTTGATAATTCTCGGGTTAAAGTTTTTCCTCCTTCATCCGTCGCTGTTAAAGCCTTAAAGATTGCCTCTTCTATTTTTTTCTTTTCAAAGGGAACAACTTCACCAGTCCTTTTTTTAACTTCTTTTAGATGATTGTAAAATTTTTTTCTTGGCGACATAATAATCACATTGTTACATTGTTCTATTGAATTTCTATGAACTTCCGCCTGCTTTATTTTTTCGGCGTAGGAAGGCTGGAATTTCAAATTCTTCTTTTTGCTCTTCCTGTTCTTTCTCCTTTTCGCTTTCTTTTTCATTCAACTCTTTATTAATTGGGATTTTAATCTCCAGTGGCAATACCGGTCTTAATTCGCGAAATTCTTCTCCAAAGCCGCCAGCAATTACAGTAACTTTAATTTCCCCTTGGCGAAGATCATCATCAAAACTGGCGCCAAAAATTACTTGAGCATCTTTGGCTATAGATTGGGTAATTACTCGAGCAGCATTATGAATCTCTACAAGAGACATATCTTTTGTTCCCGCCACATTAAAAAGAACTCTTTTCGCTCCTTCAATAGAGATATCCAAAAGAGGCGAGGAAATCGCTAATTCTGCCGCTTTTTTAGCCCTATCCTGACCTTTTGAAATTCCAATGCCCAATAAAGCGCTTCCTGCCTCTGATAGAATTGTGCGGATATTGGCAAAATCTAAATTAATCAAGCCAGGATAAGCAATTAAATTGACTATCGCCTCTACCCCTTGGCGCAAAATATCATCAATTTTAGAAAAAGCCTCTAGGATGGGCGTTTCTTCATTGACGATATTAAAAACTCTATCATTAGGAATCGTCACTAAAGCGTCAACTTCGTTAAAAAGCTTCTGCCAGGCTTCATCAGCAACTTCTAATCTTTTTTCTCCCTCAAAAGTAAATGGCTTGGTGACAACACCAACAACTAAAGCTCCTGCTTGTTTAGCTAAATTAGCCACAATTGGAGAAGCGCCAGATCCTGTCCCACCACCCAAACCACAAGAGAGAAAAATCATATCAGCGCCTTGGAGAGATTGATTAATTTCTTCAATATTTTCTTCTGCTGCTTCCTTCCCTCGCAAAGGGTCCATACCGGCGCCCAATCCTTTGCACAATTCTTTTCCAATTTGAATTTTCAAGTCAGCTTTTGTATGTTGTAAACCCTGAATATCTGTATTAATGGCTATAAAATCGACTCCCTCAATTCTTTTTTCTCTCATTCTAGTAACCACGTTGCCGCCAGCGCCACCAACACCCACTATTTTTACGTTAATATTTCTACTACTAGAAAAACTTCTTTTTTCTCCTTCTTCCTTTCCTTTTCTCCCTTTCCTCGTTACCTTACTTTCTGATTTTCTCCTTATTTGCGGCTTTATTTTTCCACTAAAACCAGTCCTTTTCTTGAGAATTTTTTTTTCGTTTTTTTTATTTTTCTTTTTCATAGTCCTCTTGATTTAAACAAAAAAATTAAATAGAAAAAACATTTTTGAAAAAGCGAGCTATTCTTCCAAACACCCCCTTTTCTAGCGGCAGGAAACCTTCTTTTCGACCTTGGGCTTTCAAGGCCAACAACCCTAAAGCCGGGATAAAACTAGGATCTGGTGATCCCTGATACCATTGTATCTCTGGCTTGGCTATTCGGACCGGGAGCCTAAACCTCTCTTTGGCTAGATCAGCAATGAAAGGCATTTTCACCCCTCCGCCATAAATAACTACCCCTCCAGGCAGTTTTTCAAAGCGATTTACTTCTTTTAACCTTTTAGCTACCAAATCAAAAATTTCAGATAAGCGAGCTTCTATTATCTCCGCTAAAAATTTTTTAGTCACTTTATCGCCAACATTATCTGTTTCATAATAAATACTCCAATCGATATCTTCATTTTTTAGCACCTTTTTTTTAAGAGCTATACCCTCGTTGATTTTAATTTTTTCCGCTATATCAACACTCGTCTTTAAACCAACAGCAATATCATTTGTTACAGCATTTCCCCCCATTGGAAAAACTTTTAAATCTAGAATCTCATTATTTTCATAAATACAAAAGCTGGTGGTACCGGCTCCTAAATCTAAAGCCATTGCCCCTAAATCTTTATCTTGAGCTGTAAGCGCTACTTCTGCGCCGGCGTAAGGCAAAATAAATTTCGGATTAAATCTTATGTTAATCATTTCTCCAAGACGATCAATAGACTGAATAAACGGAGTAAAGGCATCAATTAAAAGGCATTCGGTTTCTATCTTTAACCCTTTCATCCCTACCGGATCTTTTACTTTTGCTAGACCGTCCACAACATAGCTTTTTAAGGCAGTTTGGATCAAGCTTCTGTTTATAGGCAAAGCGAAAGCTTCTGCCGCTTTATTGGCTCTCAAAACATCATCTTCACCTATTTCTTGATCAGGCCGGGCAACAACCGCTACGCCTTTGGAAAGACGAGTTTCTAAATGAGAACCGCCTATTCCCACTATCGCTTCTCTAAAAACAACCCCCTTAAGCATTGCTTCTATTTCAGCTATTAAATTATCCAGGTCTTCGGCAACTTCTTCTAAATTATTAGGCACCCCTTCTTTAATTCCTCTGGATTTGCGGGAAGCTGGTAAAATAACTTCCCAGCCTTCTCGGGGGTCGCTTTGAGCCACTAATGCTTTTATATTTGCCGAACCTAAGTCTATAGCTAAAAAAGGAGAACTCATATGATTTTATTTATTGACAACTTTTTAAAATTTCCTCTTCTAACCCTTCCATCTTTTGTTTGTCCTTTGCTTTAGAATGATCATAACCATAAAGATGAAGCAGGCTATGGACTATTAATTTTTTATAAAATACATCTAGGGGAACATTCAGCCTTTGCGCTTGGGATTTTATCTGTTTATGGCAAAGGAAAACATCGCCTAAAATTTTTTCTTCTCTTTTGAATTTTATAGGCAGAGGGTCCTGGAGAGAAAACGAGAGAACAGAAGCAGCTTTGTTTTTATTGCGCCAAAATTTATTTAACTGCCTGCTTTTCTGGGAATCAATAAAAATCAACGATAAGCTTACTTTATTCCTCTCCCCTAAAACTGCTAGGACTTTGTTAATTAACTCCTGAAAAAATCTTTTTGGAGGAATCCTTTCGTTACTTAAATTATATATCAAAATTTCATTTTTTAAAACCATTTCTTTTAAATAAGGCCTTTCTTTCTCTTCCTTTCAATTTCCTTGAGCACTTTTTGTTTATGAAGAGCTGATAATTTTCGATTCCTTTCATTTGGCTCGGGAATATAGTACTTCCTTTTCCGGACCTCTAAAAGAATACCGCTTTTTTTGATGGTTTTAAAAGCGCGGTTTAAAAAAGAATTTAAATTTTCCCCTTTTCTTCTTTTAATTGTAATTGCCATAAAATTACATTGTTACATTGTTTTTTCTAATCGTTTTTTAACCTCAAAAATTATTTTCTCCAAAGGAATTAATTCTTGGAGGCCTGAGGCCATATCCTTCAAAATTATCATACTATCCAAAGCCTCTTGTTGTCCAAGAATTAAAACATATTTGGCCCCCAAACGGTCGGCTGTTTTTAATTGCGACCTTAAACTTTCCTTACCCAAATTTTCTCCCAAAGGAATATTCTCTTTCCGAAATTGTTCCAAAATTTTAAAAGACATTCTTTTTGCTGGTTCTCCAATTTGGACCAAAAATAATTTTGGAGTTGAAGTCTTAAATTTCTTACCAGCCTGAATCATCTCTTGCATCAATCTTTCAACACCAAAGGCAACGCCAACAGCCGGTTTTTTCAAACCCCCGATTACTTCTGCCAAATTGTCATATCGTCCCCCACCCCCCAAAGAAGTTTTATTTTCTTCACCATCTAAACAAAACTCAAAAACAGTCTTAGTGTAATAATCCAACCCCCTAACTAAAGTTTTATCCAAAATATATGGAATATTTAAATAATCAAGGTATTCCAATACAAGCTTAAAATGATCGCGGCAGTCAGAACAGAGATAATCTAAAATAAACGGCACTTCTTGCTTAACCAGACAGCACTTTTCATTTTTACAATCTAAAACCCTCAATGGATTTTCTTTTAAACGTCGCTGGCAATCTGAACAAATCTGCTTACTATAATTTTTATAATATTTTTTAATTTCCTTTATGTAGAGATGCCGACAATTCGGACAGCCAATGCTATTAATAAGCAAATAAATGTTTTTTTTGGAAAAACCTAAAGATTCCAAAAACCCCCTTGAAATAAGGATAATTTCTACGTCTATAATCGCGTCATCCTCTCCAATAATTTCCGCTCCCAATTGATAAAATTGGCGATAACGGCCGGCTTGGGGCTTTTCATGACGAAAGAAGGGACCGAAATAATATAATTTTACCGGTTGGGGCAAATTGAACATTCCTCCCTCTAAATAAGCCCTCATCACTGGCGCTGTGCCTTCTGGCCGCAAAGCCAATAGTTCATTATTTTCTTTATTTCTCAAAAGATACATTTCTTTTTCAATCAATCCAGTTTTTTTACCAATGCCTTTTGTAAACAATTCTGCTTTTTCAATAAAGGGAGTTTCTATTCTTTGGAAATTATAAAATTCAAAAATTTTTTTTGCATTATGTAAAATTGAATCATAATACAACCAATCTGCCGCTAAAATATCTTTCATCCCTTTAAGGGATTGGAAAGATTTCCGTCCTCTCTTTGTATTTTTTAACTTGTTTTTAGAAACCATAAGCGCTAATTCTTTTGGCGGGCCAAAGGCAAAGCCAAACTCGGCCAATTATTAAATCTTTTTTTACCGGTCCCCAATTGCGAGAATCATAGGAAGCCAAACGGTTATCACCTAATACAAAATATTCATCGCTTCCAAGGGTTAACTCAAGATTGCCAGAGGTTACTAAACCGCTGGGTAAAAAATCTTCTTGAAGGATAAAAGAATCCCCGGAAAAAGTGGTGACCGTTATTTGACCATCTTTTATGCTTATTGTTTCATTAGGTAGACCAATAATTCTTTTTATGTAATACTGGCTCGAATGATTAGGGGCTTTAAAAACCACTATTTCATGTCTCAAAGGGTCGCGGAAACGATAAGTTAATTCGTCAATAATGAGATAATCCCGGGTATAAAAATTTGGCTCCATACTGCTTCCATGCACTATAAATGGCTGAATTAAAAAATGTCTTATAGGAATAACTATAAGAATCGCGATAAAAATCATTTCTAAGTTTTCCCAAACAATTTTTCGCCACATATTTTTAAAGTATTTTAATGATGATAGCATAATTGAACTCTGAAAGCAAATGTGATAAATTACTTAAAAATGGCCCCCATTTCCAAAAAAATCTTTTTCAGAGCAATCATCATCGGTTTAGCGGTGGTGTTGTTTTTTTTACTTCTCACTCAACTCCAACCAAAAGAATATCTCTTCTCTTACAACTCCAATGAAAATGCTTTTATTGAACAATCGGCTGAAGCAAAAGTTCCTTCTTTAAACGTTCTTTTTTTAGGAATTGCCGGTGAAGGTTCTAGAGGATCCCTTTTAACTGACACTATTTTTGTAGTTCACCTTAACCCTTCAGCAAAAAAGATTGCTATAATTTCTATACCCCGCGACTTATGGGTTCAAATTCCCCATCGCTCCCAGGCAATTAAAATTAATGGTCTTTATGATTTTGAAAATAACGGCAGAGCATTTCCTCAAGCAACGGCTTCAAATTTAATAAAACAAAAAATAGAAGATATTACAGGTCTCACCATAAACTATACTGTTATTTTAGAATTAGAAGGATTTGGCAAATTAATAGATGCTGTTGGCGGCATCGACATCTGGCTGGAAAAAGATATCTCTGACCCTTTATTAGTTAATCCTCATAATCCATCCGAGATTTTCCATCTTGAGGCTGGTTGGCGTCATTTAGATGGGGATCTAGCCATTAAATTTGTCCGTACCCGCTATGCGCCCGAAGGAGATTTTTACAGAATTCAAAACCAACAGCAGATAATCTCTGCTCTCAAGGATAAATTAGCCGAGTTAACGAATATCTGGGGACTGACTACTTGGTTAAAAATTTGGCAATCTCTAGATAATCACTTTATCAGTGACTTAGATTTTAACACTCTCTGGCAAATCTTTAATTTAGTGAGGGGCATACCTGCGGACCAAATAGAATATATTAAAATCACCAACCGACCTCCGGATCAGCTGTTAAAGGCAGTAACTTTAATTGAAAATTCCTTAGGACAAAATGTTTATACCTTAATTCCTTCCGATGGCTTTGAACAATATCAAAAAATTCAAAATTACATTAAAGAAAAAATTTCTACTTAATGACAATTACAAAACCCGAAAATCATCAAATCGCTATTGTTGGATTAGGCAACCCTGGTTTATCTTACCAAAAAAATCGCCATAATATTGGCTATAATTTTCTTAATTATTTAGCAAAAAAATTGGGAGGAAGTGAATGGAAAATAAATAAAAGATGCTTGGCCCAAATAAGCCTAACTGATCTAAATAACCAGAAAATTATTTTAGCCAAGCCCACAGTTTTTATGAATCAATCTGGAAAAACCGTAGATTTAATTAGAAAATTTTACAATTTATCTTCCCAAGATATCTTTATTGCCCATGATGACACAGATATTAGGCTGGGCGATTTTAAAATTCAATACGGCCGCGGTTCTGCCGGACATAAAGGGGTTGAATCTATTATCCAACACCTCAAGTCAAAATATTTCTATCGCCTCAGAATTGGTGTTCGCCCTTCTCTCTACCCCTCTTTCCCCCGCCAAAAAGCAGAAAAATTAGTTCTCAAGAATTTTAATGACGAGGAGAACCAAAAAATAGAGAAAATTTTCCCTATTATAGAGGAAGCGCTGATGAAAACTTATATCCTAAACAGTAAACAGTCAGACGGAAAACCAAAACCAAAAAAATACTTAAAATCAAAACATTTAAGGAAAGATAATTAAATAGCAGGAAAAACTCTAAATTTATAAGAACTAGGGATAGAAAAGAAAACAAAAAATTTGAAAAGTAAATATTGGAAAATAAAAAATAGAGATAAGAAAAAAATATCAATCCCAAGAAATATATAAAAAAGCTTGCCCCAAAAGAATAATTCAAAAAGAAATAAGAGCTGTAGGAAATCATTATCCAAACCAAAAAAAGATAATAGAACAAGACCTCCCGCCAATATCTTCCCGTCTTTAAATTGCCTGATTTTTTTATTTTGCCTGAAAAACATTTTTTCCAAAAAAACACTAAAAATAATAAAATAAAGACTATTACCCAAGTAAGTTCTACAAAAGACTTAATAATATTGGCCTCCAAAAAGCCCCAGAAAAGGAAAGAAAAATTAACCCAAGATATACCTGATAAAATTTTCCAAACAACAATTATAGTTGAACAAACTAAAATAGCGTAAAACAAATTCAAAGGCAAAATAACGCTTCCAAAAAGACAGACAGCGTAGAGAGTAAAAAAAACTAAAATTTTGGGGTCAAAAATTTTGGGGTCAAGCGAAAGAAAAAAATCTCCTATTTTTGGCATAAGCTCAAACTATTCTTCTCAAACTCCACTAAGATATTTTTGCCCTCTTTTATCTCGCCAGCAATAATTTTATCTGCCAGAGAATCAAGAATTTCTTTTTCAATCAATCTTTTCAAAGGACGCGCCCCATAATCAGAGCTATATCCTTTTTGAGCTAAATATTTTTTAGCTTCTGGCGTTAATTGAATTGAAATTCTTTTGTCTGATAAGCGACGATTTATTTTCTCCATCTGTAAATCAATTATTTTCTCTATATCACGACTTGTCAATGAATTAAAAATAACAATTTCGTCAATTCTATTAAGAAACTCTGGACGGAACCTCTCTTTTAGCGCCTCGTAAATCTTATTTTTTAATGTCTCTCTTTGTTGTTCTAATTCATTCTGTTTATTGCCAACAGCAAATCCTAAAGACACTAATTCATGAATATATTCTCCCCCTAAATTGGAAGTCATAATAATGATGGTGTTTTTAAAATTAACTACCCTGCCTTTTCCGTCGGTTAAACGACCATTGTCTAAAATTTGGAGAAGAATATTAAACACTTCTGGATGGGCTTTTTCTATTTCGTCAAACAAAATCAAGCTATAGGGGCGGTGTTTCACTGCTTCTGTTAATTGTCCTCCTGTTTCATAACCAACATAGCCCGGCGGCGAGCCAATAAGACGAGCAACATTATGTTTTTCCATATATTCTGACATATCAATGCGAATCAACGCTTTTTCATCAGAAAACATAAATTCTGCCAAGGCCTTAGCAAGTTCTGTTTTGCCTACGCCAGTCGGACCCAAAAACATAAAAGAGCCGATTGGCTTTTCCTCTTCTGAAATTCCGACTCTCGCTCTTTTTATGGCTCGGCTCACTGCTTGAATAGCTTCTTCTTGACCAACCACTCTTTTAGCTAATTCCTTTTCTATTCGTGCCAATTTCTGGCTTTCTTCTTCCAGCATCTTAGTCACGGGAATGCCAGTCCAATTAGAAACCACTTTGGCAATGTCTTCAACCATTACCTCGTCCTTCAAAAACCTTTCCTGTAGAGGAATGCTTTCTAGCATTTTCTCCTTAATTTTAAGCTTTTTTTCAAATTGTGGGATTTTCCCATAAATTATTTCAGCTACTTTATCTAACTGTCCTTCTTTCTCATACTCTTGGGATTGTTTGTATAATTGTTCTATATCTTTTTTAATCTGTCCGACCTCAGTAAATATTTCTTTTTCTTTTTGCCATTTGCTATTAAGCTCTTTGAATTTTTTTCTGAGTGATTTCAGCTCGTTATCAATTTTTTTATTTTGGATTCCTTTCTTATTTTGCGAGTTCTCTCTTTTAAGCGCCTGCTGTTTTAATTCCAGAGATTTTATCTTATTTTTCAAATCACTTATTACCAAAGGAACGCTGCCAATTTCCATACTTAACGCTGAAGCCGCTTCATCAATAAGATCTATAGCTTTATCCGGCAAAAATCGCGAACTAATATAGCGGCTGGATAACTGAACTGCCGCAACCAACGCTTCTTCTGAAATCTTTAATCCATGATGAACCTCATATTTAGGTCTTAGGCCTCTTAAAATCTCCAGTGTCTCTTCTGGAGAAGGCTCTTCCACAAAAACCGGTTGAAAACGACGTTCTAAAGCCGGATCTTTTTCTATATACTCTCTAAAATCTTTAAAAGTAGCCGCTCCAATAGCTCGCAGTTCTCCCCGCGCTAATGCCGGCTTTAAGAGATTTGAAGCATCTATTGCTCCTTCAGCGGCCCCGGCCCCAACTAAAGTATGGATTTCATCAATAAAAATAATAATATCCCCGGCTTTCTTTATTTCTTTTAGTAAGTTTTTTAACCTTTCTTCAAACTCACCCCGAAAACGAGTACCAGCAATGAGAGCGCCTAAGTCTAAAGAGATAATTCTTTTATTTGCCAAACTCTCCGGCACCTCACCAACAGTAATGCGCTGAGCCAAACCTTCAACAATAGCTGTCTTTCCAACCCCTGCTTCTCCAATTAAAATTGGATTATTTTTTGTTCGCCTGGACAATATCTGCATTACTCGCCTTAATTCTTCCTCTCTTCCTATTACTGGGTCTAATTTATTCTCTTCAGCTAACTGAGTAAGATCTTGAGTATATTTCTCTATAGCCGTGCCTACTTCTTGAAACTCATCTACTATTTTTTCTCCCTTGGAGTACTGAAAAAGAGCCTCCAAAAAATCTTCCTTTTTAAGACCGTATTTTTCTATTAATTCCTGCGCGGAATTTTTAGTGGCGAGAATTCCATAGAATAAATATTCCGGAGAAATATATTCGTTCTTATCCTCTGTTGCTTTTTTTGCCGCGCTTTCTATAATTTGCATCATCTCCTGTGAAAGGTACATTTGGCCAAACCCGCCGCCAGCACTAAAAATTCGTGGTAGCTTAGCAATCTCTTCCAGGGTATCCTTTAACAGGTTTTCCACATCAACATTCATATTTTTTTCTAAAATCTCTTTTACCCCAGAATCACTTTCATCCAATAGAGCATACAAAAGATGCAAGGCGCGCATTTCTCCTTGATTTCTTTCAAGAGCCATCTGTTGAGCCATTTCTATTGCTACTTGGGCTTTTGAAGTAAATCTTCCTAAAGGCATAAAAAAATAGTGTTTAGTGTTTTATTTTATTGAGTATTCCCCTAAAACAACTTCCTTGGTTAAAGTTTCCTCCCCTCGCAGTATTTTTAAAACTACTTTATCGCCGACATTATACTGACGAATCAAGGTCGCCAATTGATTATTTTGATCTATTTTTTGGTTATTAAGTTCTAAAATTATATCACCCTCCTTTAAACCCGCTTTCCAAGCAGGGGAATTTTCTTCCACTGCGGGTTCATTATTCTCGCCACTTAACAAAAGAGCCCCATAGTTAACCGGCAATTGTTTTTCTTCTTGAATCGTTGGATTAACTAAAATGTATCTTACGCCTAAATAAGGGATTTTTATTCCTCCTGTCTCTATTGCTTGCTTAAGCGCGTTTTTAATTTTATTTATGGGAATAGCGAAACCAATATTTTCTGCGCCGGAGACCTTTGCCACATTAACTCCAATAACTTCACCATTTAGATCCAATAATGGACCACCTGAATTACCCTCATTTATTGCGGCATCGGTTTGGATCACATCATTGAGAACCATCGTCTTGCCATAACTATCAGTTGCTTGAATTGAACGAGATAAACCAGAAATCACCCCACACGAGACAGTATTTTGAAATTCTCCCAAAGCATTGCCAATAGCAATTACTGTCTGACCTAAAGCAAGATTGCTAGAATCGCCCAAATTTAAAGGAACTAATCCTGATTTTTCTATTTTTAAAACAGCAAAGTCTTCTACTAAATCACGGGCTATTACTTGAGCAGGATATTTTTCCCCATCATTCATTAAAACGGTGTAACTTGCCCCTAAATCCTCCACCACATGCCGATTGGTAATGATATACCCTCGAGAGTCAGCAACAAATCCACTGCCAGCGCTTACTTCTTTCAACTCAGTTCCTTTTTGGCGATATTGCGGAATTCTAAAATAGAAACCAAATGGCCCCAGCTCTCCAAAATCTTCAAAAGGATTAATGTAGTATTCCTCAATAACTGGCAAATCTTTTGTTGCTATCACGCTTACTACCGAATTCTCGCTTTTATTAATCACCTCTATTATTCTACTTTCATAGTCACTTGCTCCCAACAGCTGTGTTTCTTTTATATCTTTTTCAACAAAACCTTTTGTTGAATTATCTAATAAATATCGGGAAGAAAAAATTCCGCCAAGAAAGCCAGAAACAAAAGAACCGCTAAAACCGACGATGAGAAAAATTATTAAAAGTTTTCTTATTTGTTTCTCCATATACGAAATTCAATTATTTATTCATCCGCCAGTCGACGGAGCCAAGTAGCGGATTAGTATCTTTTTTATTTTCCGAAACGACGTTTCCGTTTCTGAAATTCCTTCAGAGCTAAATCAAGTTGTTTTTTATCAAAATCAGGCCAATAAATTTTTGGGAAATATAATTCTGCATAAGTCCCTTGAAAAGGCAAAAAATTAGATAAACGCATTTCACCTGACGTCCGAATAATGAAATCCACATCAGGGAGACCCTTTGTATCCAGATGGTCACTTATTACTTTTTCATTTATTTTTTCGGGAGGTATTTTTTCCTGAACAATTTTTTTTACTGCTCTCGTTATTTCATCTCTGCCTCCATAACTTAAAGCGACATTCAAAAACATTTTGTTGCTATTTTTTGTTAATCGCTGCGCTTTTTTTAATTCTCTCTGCAAATCTTTTGGCAGCATCTCCATATTGCCCAAATGGCGAAACTGAATCCCTTTTTTCTTAAAAGAAGGGGCGTATTTTTTAGCAAAATCAGTAAAAAGATGCATCAAATAATCAACTTCCTCTTTTGACCTTTTCCAATTCTCTGTGGAAAAACCATATAAAGTCAAAACCTTAATCTTTTTTTTGAAGGCATAATTAATTATTTCCACTACTCTTTCGATCCCTTTTTTATGGCCTAAAAAACTAGGTATTTTTCTAGCCTTTGCCCAACGACGATTACCGTCGATCATGATGCCAATATGCTGAGGTAATGAATTGCTTAATTGTTTCATTTTATTTTCTAAACCCTGTGCCCGCCGGAATCAATCTGCCAATGATAACATTTTCTTTGAGGCCTCTCAAGTAATCTATTTGACCTTCTATTGCTGCTCGGATTAAAACCCGCGAGGTTTCCTGAAAAGAAGCTGCTGATAAAAAACTTTCTGAATTAAGAGCAACGTTTTTAATACCCATCAATACTTCTTCCGCTTTGGGAGGAATTTTCTGAAGATCTTTGAGGTTCTGCGCCACTCCCTCAAAAGTTTTTTTAGAAACTATTTCCCCGGGAATAAATTCACTGTCCCCCTTATGCGTTATTTTAACCTGAGAAAACATCTGTCTAATTATAATTTCAAAATGTTTTTCGCTGATATCTTCTCCGGCGATATTATACACTTTTTTTACTTCCTTTAAAATATATTGCTGACAGGCATTTTTCCCTAAAACTTTCAAAAGTTTTTTCAAATTGATATTACCTTCACAAAGTTGATCTCCTTTTTTAACTAAATCTCCTTTTTTGACCCAAAGCGTAACTTTCTCCGGAATGGCATACTCAAGGATATGAAGTTTCTTATTCTCTGCTTTCTCCCTTGGCTCTATAACAATACATTTTTGATGATTGGCTTTTTTGATATCAATAATCCTTCCTTCAACCTCAGAAATAGGCGCTTCTCCTTTGGGGACTCGCGCTTCAAAAATCTCCTCTACTCGGGGCAAACCTTGAGTAATATCAATCGCCTGAGCCACACCACCAGTATGAAAAGTTCTTAAGGTTAATTGAGTCCCCGGCTCGCCAATTGATTGCGCAGCAACTACCCCCACTGCTTCACCTAAATCAATAGGTTTTCTCCAAGACAAATCAATGCCATAACATTTTTGGCAAACACCGTTTAAGCTTTTACAGCTTAAAGGAGAACGCACTGTTACTGTTTCCACTAAAGAGCTTAATATCTTGTTAATGTTTTCTTCGTTAATCAATTCTCCTGACTTTAGGATTACTTTCCCATTTTTATCAATTATATCCTGAGATATAAATCTTCCGAAAATTCTTTTTTCGAAACTTCCACCTTCTGCTTCGCATTCTTTTTTAGAGACACTGAGCCCCTGCTTACTGCGGCAATCTTCCTCCTGGATAAGGACTTCTTGAGCAACATCAACCAATCTTCGCGTCAAATATCCGGCAAAAGAAGTTTTCAATGCTGTATCAGCTAATCCTTTTCTGCCGCCGTGCGAAGCGGCGAAATATTCAAGAACATTAAATCCTTCCTGGTGAGAAGATAAGATAGGCATCTCTATCAGGCGACCCATTGGATCAACTACCAATCCTTTCATTCCCATTATTTGGCTAGCTACTTCCCAGTTGCCTTTAGCTCCAGAATTAAAGAAAATATAAACTGAATCATCTTTTTTAAAAGTATTTGGCACCAGCTTGGATACCTCATTAATTGCGTGCCGCCACTCAGTTTCGGTTAAAGTTTTTCTTTCTTGAGAAGAGAGGAAACCTTCTCTATATTGTTCTATTATTTTCTCTACTTTTTCTGAGGTTTCAGCTAAAATAGATTGTTTTTCTTTTGGGACTTTCAAATCAGTTAATCCCCAAGAAACACCAGATAAAGTTGCGTAATAAAAACCTAATTCTTTCATTGCGTCTAAAACCCCAGCGCTCTCCTTACAATCTTTATAATGACGAACTATTTCTTTTGTAATTTGTTTAACTTCTTTAGTTGTTAATTGTTTGTTGTAAAAGGGAAAATCTTTTGGTAAAATTTCGTTAAAAATAATTCTCCCCACCGTCGTGGTAATCAATTGATTGTTTTCTTTAGCTATTCTCGCTTTAATTGGTTCCTGAAGTTCTATCTTCTTATATTCATAGGCCAATAGGGCTTCCTTCTCATCAGAGAAAACTCTCTCTTTTTTAACTGGCTTCTCACTGCTTTCTTCAGCTTTATCCATTGTCAACCAGTAAATACCAGCTACCATTTCATGGCGAGGTAGCATTGCCGGCTCGCCGTTGGCAGGCTTTAATAACCCTAAATTTGCCAACATTCTCGTTTCGCACTCTCTCTGCGCTTCTTCAGATAAAGGTAGGTGCGCTGCCATTTGATCTCCATCAAAGTCAGCGTTAAAAGGAGGCGTTACCAAGGCTGGAATTTGAATCGCCAATCCTTCTATTAATTTCGGCTTAAACGCTTGAATGCTTAAACGATGCAATGTCGGCGCCCTATTGAGCAAAACATATTTATCCTTGACTATTTTCTCTAGTATTTCCCACACAATATCCGACCCCTCCTCTATAAAACGATTCGCCGCTCGAGGGTTGAAAACAATTTCTTTCCTAATTAATTCGCCGGCAACAAAAGGTTTGAACAATTCTAAAGCCATGCTTTTGGGAATCCCGCACTCATTAATCTTCAACTGTGGGCCGATTACAATTACTGAGCGCCCTGAATAATCAACTCTCTTCCCCAAAAGATTTTGACGAAAACGTCCTTGTTTGCCTTGTAAAATATCGGCGAGAGAGCGTAAGGGGCGATGTTGAGCTGAATGCATTGGAGTTGTCCCTGATGCTTTTCTTATTGAATTATCAATCAAAGCATCTACTGCCTCCTGAAGCATCCTTTTCTCGTTTTTAATAATTACTTCTGGAGCCTTAAGATCTATTAGCTTTTTCAAACGATTGTTGCGGTTGATTACTCGGCGATATAGATCGTTTAAATCAGAAGTGGCAAACTTTCCTCCGTCTAATTGAACCATTGGTCTTAAATCCGGCGGCAAAACAGGCAATACTGTCAGGAACATCCATTCTGGTCGTGTTTTTGATTTCAAAAACCCTCTGGCTAATTTTAAACGGGCAAGAACTTTTTTATCGATATTCACGGGTTTTTTCTCTATCTGTTTTTCTAATTCTTTAACTAATTTCTTTAAATCTACCTCTTCTAAAAGTTTTCTTACTGGCTCGCTTCCTGTTTCCGCTGTAAAAACTTCACCATATTTCTTCGACAAGTTTATATAATCAATTTCAGAAAAAATAGCTTTTAATTTGATTGCATCTAACTCTGCTTTTGCCTGATTCCTAGATTCATCCAACTCTTTCTTCTTTTTAGCCGGCAAGGTTTTTAATTTTGCCTGATATTCTGATTCTATCTCTTCTAAAACTCTTTTTTTGGCTTCTTCATCTATAGAAGTAACAATATAACTATTATAATAAATAACTTTCTCCAAAGGCAGCATTGGAATATTTAAAATTAGGCCTATCCTTGAAGGAATACTGCGCAAAAACCAAATATGAACTACCGGTGTTGCTAACTTAATATGCCCCATCTTTTCTCGCCTCACAAAAGAACGAGTTATCTCTACCCCGCAGCGATCACAGACAATACCTTTATAATGAGCCCCTCGATATTTGCCGCAAGCGCATTCATAATCCTTAACCGGCCCAAAAATTTGTTCTGAAAATAAACCTTCTTTTTCTGGCTTTTGAGTGCGGTAATTAATTGTCTCCGCCTTTGTAACTTCTCCATAGAATTTTGTTATTTCATTGTATGACCATGACAAAATTTCTTCTGGAGAAGCAATTTTTAAACTCAAGGCATCAAAATCACTAATTTTTGTTTCTGTATCTTTACTCATAAAATTATTTAATCTCTTATTTCCTCCCGCTCTTTTTGACCTTCTTCCGTTTTAATCCCTACAAGGTTTACCGACAACCCTAAGGCTTGTAATTCTTTTAAAATAACGCTAAAAGCGGCCGGGATATTCGGGCTTTTTATTTTTTCTCCTTTAATAATGGCTTCATAAGCTGCTCCCCTTCCTAAAACATCGTCTGACTTAATAGTCAGCATTTCCTGTAATGTATAAGCTGAACCATACCCTTCTAGAGCCCAAACTTCCATTTCCCCAAACCTCTGACCTCCATGATGAGCTCTCCCTTGCAAAGGCTGTTGGGTAATTAAAGAATATGACCCTATTGCCCGCATATGCACTTTGTCTCTCACCATGTGCTCTAATTTCATTAAATACATTATTCCCACAGCCACTTTTTTATCAAAGGGCTCTCCAGTTTTTCCATTATACAAAACAACTTTTCCGTCCTCTGGTAATCCTGCTTTAATTAATTCTCGCTTGATGTCTTCTTCTGTAGCGCCATCTAAAGCAGGACTAATTGCCCGATATCCTAACCTTTTTGCCGCCAAACCCAAATGATTTTCAAAAACTTGCCCTAAATTCATTCGGCTGCCAATACCTAAAGGATTTAAAATTACATCCACCGGAGTTCCATCCTCTAAATAAGGCATATCCTCTTCCGGAACAATAATCGAAATAACCCCTTTATTTCCATGGCGTCCGGCTAATTTATCCCCTGCCATTATGTTTCTTAACTCGGCAATTTCCACACTAATTTTTTTTATTACTCCAATGTTCAATTTGTCTCCTTCTTTACGCGAAAGAATTTTTGTCCTAATCACCCGTCCTTGGCGAGACGGCTCTAAAATTAAAGAAGTATCTTTTATATCCTTCATCTGCTCTCCAAAAATAGCCTGTAATAGCCTTTCTTCAGAAGTTAATTCTGCTTTACCTTTTGGAGAAATTTTACCCACTAAAATATCACCGCCTCTCACTTCAGCTCCTACTCTTACTATTCCCTCTTCATCCAAATTTTTTAATTTTTCTTCAGAAACATTAGGAATATCCCGCGTTGTTGTTTCCAATCCTAATTTAGTTTCTACAACATCACAATCAAACTCTTCTAAATAAACCGAAGAAAAGTAATCATTTTTTAATACTCTTTCTGAAACAACAATTGCATCTTCGTAATTGAATCCAAAAAAAGGCATAAAGGCAACCAGCAAATTTTGGCCAAGGGCTAAAGTGCCATTTTCGGTGGCCGCTCCATCTGCCAAAATATCACCTTTCTTTACTCTTTCTCCTTTTCTTACTATTGGTTTTTGTATTAACCAACTATTTTTGTTGCTGCGGCCAAAATTAATTAATTCATAAACAATTTTATTACTCTCTCCATGTTCATCAGTTTTAACCACTATATGGTTTGCATCAACCTCTTGAACTATTCCCTCGCTTTCGCTAATTAAGCATTGACCTGATTCAAGAGCAACTTTTGATTCAATGCCAGTAGCCACTAAGGGCGCCTGCGCCCTAACGCAAGGAACTGCCTGTCTTTGCATATTAGCGCCCATCAGAGCCCTATTGGATTCATCGTGCTCCAAAAAAGGAATTAAACCTACGGCTACCGAAATAATTTGCTGGCAAGAAACATCCATTAAATCAATCTCTTTTGCTTGAAGCAGCATCATCTCCCCTTTAACCCTAGCGCCAATCCACTCATCTTTTATTCTTCCTTCTTCATCAATATCGACAGCGCTATGGGCAATTTTGTGTTTTAGCTCTTCAAAAGCATCTAACCAAACTATCTCGCCGGTAATCTGATTATTCTTCACTTTAATATACGGCGTTTCAATAAAGCCAAACTCATTGAGCCGAGCATAAAGGGCTAAAGAAAGAACCAGACCTATATTCTGGCCTTCTGGTGTCTGAATAGGGCATAAACGTCCATAATGGCTGGTATGAATGTCCCTTACTTCCAATCCTGCTCTTTCTTTCACTAAGCCCCCCGGACCCATACAAGTTATCCTCCTTTTATGCTCAACTTCTGAAAGCATATTCATTTGCTCCATAAATTGGCAAAGTTGGGAAATATTAAAAAATTCCCGCATCACAGCTACTAATTGGTGGGGATTAATATTAATTAATTGAGCCGGCGTTAAATTTTCAGGATCTAAAACAGCCATTCTGTCTAAAATAGTTCTCCTCATTCTCATGAATCCTACTCTAAACCTTTCTGTTAAGATTTCCCCTACTGCCCTTACTCTTCGATTCCCTAAATGATCAATATCATCTTCCAAAGACTCTTCGTCATTGTTCAAACGAATCATCTCCTTAATAATAGCCACTAAGTCCTCTCGGGATAAGTTTCTTTGCTCAAGAGGGATATTCAACCCAAGCCGCTGATTAATTTTATACCTGCCAACTTTTGCTAAGTCATATCTATCTATCCGAAAAAACATATTATTGATTAAATCGGAGGCATTATCAAAAGTAGCCAATTCTCCAGGCCGTAAATGGCGATAAATGCCGATATAACCCTCTTCTCTATTTGTAGTTATGTCTTTTTTAAGAGTGTTCTCTATATATTTAATAGGGGATTTTTCTTCCTCCTCCTTAAATATTCGTTTTATATCTTTATTGCTTTCCAAACCAAAAATTCTTAAAAGCGCTGTTACTGCCACTTTTCTTTTACGGTCTATTTTGACGCCAATGGCTCCGTCGCTATCAGTTTCAAATTCCAGCCAAGCTCCATGATTAGGAATTAATTTAGCATTAAAAAACCTCCTTCCTTTTAAATTAACAGAGGTAAAGTATACTCCCGGCGAACGAGTGATTTGGGAAATAACAACTTTTTCAACGCCATTAATTATAAATGTCCCCCGCGGAGTCATCATCGGAATATCTCCAAAATAAATTTCCTGCTCCCTAACAATGCCTGATTTTTTATTCGTCAGTTTTAATTTTACCCTTAATGCCGAATCATAATTCAACCTTTTTTCTTTTGCCTGGTTCTCTGATATTTTTGGAGGTTCTAAATAATAACCTAAAAAGCCTAGTTCTAGGTCTTTACCGGTATAGTCCTCTATCGGCAATAACTCATCAAAAACTTCTTTTATCCCTTGTTCCAAAAACCACTTGAAAGAATCCAGTTGAAATTGAGTTAAGCGTGGAGGCTCTAAAATTTTTCGGGAGAAGCGGGAAAAATTTTTTATTGTTGACTGCTGATTGAGCATTAAAAAAGGCTTAATTAAGTATTAAAAAAGTATTAAAAAAAATGAGCAATACAAATAATCCTAATCTTAAAATTAGGTTCCGGCTTTTAAAGCATGAAAAATAGATTGGGCGATTCTTTTAGAAATAATGCTTTTTTCTTTATAAAAACTTATCTGCCAATTTTTGATACCTGTTTTGTCTATTTTATGCTTTTTTAAAAATTTGTCAAGACGAGGAAGCAAATTTTCCCCTTTTTCAACTTGAACTCGGTATTTTTGTCCTTTTTCTTCAAAAGAAAGTATAATCATATCAACTCTTAATCTTCTTAAAATGTTTCTGTTTCCATTGTTGAATTTTCTGGTGATCGCCAGAGAGTAAAACACTAGGAACTCGCCAGGCAATCTTTTTGTTTCCTTTTTCCGGATAAAAAACTGCCGGCCGTGTATATTGAGGATATTCGCCCAAAAATTCAGAATTTGGTATTTCTAACTTAAAATTTTGGGCAAACGATTCTTCCAATAAGGATTCCTTGTTTATTACCCCCGGCAATAAACGAGTAATGCTATCAATGAGAACCATTGCTGGCAATTCTCCGCCGGTCAGAACATAATCACCAATGGAGATTTCTTCGTCGGCTATGTATTTTGCTACCCTTTCATCTACGCCCTCATAACGGGGGCAAATAAGGATTAATCTCCTGTATTGAGATAATTTTTTTACCCGTGATTGATTTAATTTTTCCCCTTTTGGGGAAAAAAGAATAACCCGACACCTTGCTTTTTGTCTGTTTTGTTTCTTTAAATCCTTCACCGCCTTATAAATCGGTTCTACTTTAAAAATCATTCCCTTGCCGCCGCCATAAGGAACATCGTCTACGCTTTGATGAGGATCAGTGGTCCACTTTCTTAAATTATGGATATAAATTTCTATTATTTTTTTTGACTGGGCTCTTTTAATAATAGAGGTATCAAAATAATTCTTAAAAACTTCGGGAAAAATTGTAAGAATATCAAAACGCATCATAATAAAAAAAACCGCGATGTTATTTATTATATCGCGGTTTTCAGATTTTTTCAACCCCGTTAGATTTTCAGGTCGTTAATAATGTCATCTGTTATTTTTTGTGCCTCACGATTTACTCTTGAAGAACCAGCTGGTTCTTCAATCTTTAAATTTACCCGAGCTTTATTTTTGGCACCAGCCACTTTAAGAATGGTTCTTAAAGCTTTAGCCATTGATCCCTGACGACCAATAATCTGAGCCATATCATTGGGATCTACCTTTAAGGAGAGTAAAACCCCCATTTCATCAACCTTACGTTCTATTTGAACTGCGTCTGGATTACTGACAATATTTTTGACAATAAACTCGAGTATTTTTTGATCAACTGGTTGTTCTGCCATATTCTTAGAATTAGTGTTTTCTTAATTCTTAACCTTACAATAAGTAGCCGTCGACCCTTCATTCTATCAGCTACCTCATATAGAAATGATAAATCAGCACTGTTAAAAAGTCAAGAAATATTCTGTATTC
>JAQUKM010000001.1:30756-74658 GCA_028719125.1 Minisyncoccota bacterium
TAGTGTTTTCTTAATTCTTAACCTTACAATAAGTAGCCGTCGACCCTTCATTCTATCAGCTACCTCATATAGAAATGATAAATCAGCACTGTTAAAAAGTCAAGAAATATTCTGTATTCTGTATTCTCACTCTGCCAAAGCCTCTGCTTCTTCTAATTTAAGGGAGAAAACCTTGGAACTACCATCCTGAGACAAAGTGATGCCGTAAATCACCTCCACCGCATTCATTGTCAACCGATTATGAGTAATGATAATAAACTGAGTTCTTTTAGTTAAAGCTTTTAAAATTTCAGAAAAACGGCGGCTGTTATCCTCATCTAAAGCGGCATCGATCTCATCCACCACCAATAAAGGTACATTAGACTGCTCAATTAAGGCAAAAAGTAAACAAATTGCCACTAATGTTTTTTCGCCGCCAGAAAGCATTTCTAAGCTCTGAAGTTTGGTCTTCGGAATATTAACTTTAATATCTACCCCCCAAGCCAAATTCTCACCATTGGTTTTTTCCTTTTTCTGAACTAATTTAGCTGATCCGCCATTAAATATCAGGCGAAAATAATTATTGAATTGATTGTTAATCTCTAAAATCGCTTCATTAAATTTTTGCTCAATTTGCTCTTCTAATTCTTTTATCAAAATCTTTAAATCTTCTATCGCCTTGTTTAAATCATTAATTTGTTGCGTTAGAAAATCATAACGATTGGTTACTTCTTTATATTCAGCAATAACAGTTGGGTCTTCAACACCAATTTCCGCCAATCCTTGTTTTCCTTTTAAAATTCTACTCTCCAGCCTAGAAAACTCTTCATCCGAAACCAATTCCGTCTCTTTGCTATTTTGATAAATTCTTTCTATCTCTTCAAACTCAAGGCCTGATTCTTTGAGGCGGCGTTTAAAGTTTTCCAAATGAAGATTAAATTTTTCATTAAGAATTTCTTCTCTCTCTAATTCGCGGTATAAAGCTTCTTTCTCCCCCCTCTTTAATTCTATCTCTTGAAATCTTTTTTTAAAATTTAAGCTTTTTTGATTTTGTTGTTCTTGGAAATTATTTAGTAATTTATTCTTTTGATTAATCTCGGACTCAATCTTATCTAAAGCTATCTGAATTTCCTCAATTTTCCCATTTTCTTTTTGTTGCCGCTTATTATTCCCTGAACCAAAGAAAGACTCTAAATCTTTTATGATCTTAGAGATCTTTCGTTTTATTTCTCTTAAATCAGAAAGGGGTAACAAAGATTCTAGTCCCTTTTTTAATGAAGAAATTTGTTCTCCCAAAGATTCTCGGCTGATATTCATATCGGTATCTACTTCTTTTCTTCCTAAATCTCTTAATAAAAGCGACTTTTGATTCTGAAGATCAATAATCTCTTGAGTTAAATTTTTGATTTTCGTCTCTAGGTTTTTATCATTCTCTTCATCTAATAACCCTATTTCCCTGCTTTTTTCCTTAATAATTTTTTCTAAATTTTCTATTTTTTGCTTTGTTTGGTTAAAATCTATGGAAGAACCTCTCTTCTCTTTCAAAATTTGGTCATAAAGATTAACAAAATATTTTCTTTCTATTATTACCAAATCTTCTTTTATCCTTTCGATTTTTTCCCACCGGCTAACCTGCCTTTTGAGCGACCTCAAATGAGGAAGAATCTCCTGTCTTAAAGCTTGAATTTTATCAGAGTTAACTAAAGCAGTTTCTAGCTTTCTTTTCGCTTCTTCCTCTTTAATTTCTAAATTTTTTAAACCCAAATTTTCTTCCAGCATCACCCTCCTTTCCTGACTAGAAACTTTTAAAATGTTCTCTACTGACCCTTGATTAATTATAGAAAATCCTTTCAAACCTAATTTTGCCGCCGCGGAAATTTCTATAATGTCTTTCAGCCGACAGGACTGATGATTAAGGTAATAATCATTGTTTTCTTCTCTATCAATTCTTCTCATTAGGCTAACTTCGGAAAATTCCAAGGGGAAAAAACTTTGTTTGTTGTCAAAAACCAGCTCCACTTCAGCAAAACCAGCAGTGGAATTTTTTTTACTGCTGGAAAAAATTAAATCGCTCCCTTTTGCCACTCTTAAATTTTTAAAACTTTGCTCCCCTAAAGCCCAACGAATAGCATCAACAATGTTTGATTTACCCGAACCATTAGGGCCAACAATGGCCGTAAAAAAAACAGGAAAATCCAAAACAGTTTTCCCGGCAAAAGATTTAAAATTTTTTAAGATAATTTGTTTGAGAAACACGGTGATAAAAAAATCAAAAGTTCTTTCTTATTCCCACCCCCTTTTTTTGAGCGCGCTTTCAGCTGCTTTAGTCTCTGCCTCTTGTTTGGAATAACCCTCGCCTTCAGCTATTAAATCATCCGCAATATAAACTCCCACTCTAAATTGTTTTAGATGATCCGGTCCCCAAGATTTTAATAATTTATAGTTCGGTGTCGCTCCTAAAATTTCTTGACTTTTTTCCTGAAATATACTTTTAAAATCCTTAAAACGGCCGCCTTGAAGAATTTCTTCAATCCTAACTAAAATATGCTGTTTTACAAATCTCCTTGCTTCTTCAATTCCTTGGTCTAAATAAATAGCACCGATAATTGCTTCTATGGTATCCGCTAAAAAATAAGGAGAGGTTTTCTCCAAATCCCTTTTTTCTCCCTTTGAAACTAAAAGATATTCCCGAATATCTAATTTAGTGGCCACCTCCAACAAAGCATTACTATTGATAAGGGTGGCCCTCAAATTAGTCAATTCTCCTTCCTGAAAATGAGGGTATTTATTATACAAACATTCTGCCACAATAAAGCCGAGCACTGCATCGCCCAAAAATTCTAATCTTTCATTGTGACCTATCCGAGACCATTCTTTATGCTCATTTAAAAAAGAGCGGTGAGTTAATGCTTGCTTCAGCAAATCTATGTTTTTAAATTTTAACCCTAATTTTTTTTCAATTTTACTAAAATCTTCGCCCATTATCACTGATTTTTCTTAGTTGGTTTTTTATTAACCATCTCTTCCATCTCCCGAAAAATTGTCCCTAAAACACCGTTGACAAAACGACGGGAAGAATCACCTCCAAAAGTCTTTGCCAATTCTACCGCTTCATTTATTGCGACTTTCGGAGGAACTTCTTTAAAGTCACTGAATAGTAATTCAAAAATTCCAATACGTAATATATTTCTATCTACAATATTAATTTGATTTAAGGGCCATTCTGGCGCCCCCGAGATAATTAATTTATTTAATTCATCCCAATGTTCTGAAACCCCCTTTAAAAGTTTTAGAGGATATTGTTTGTCTAACAATCCCTCGCCAAATAATTTTAAATTCCTTTGAAAAATTTCTTCGATATCTCCCTTTTTCCCTTCCCAAAAATCCCATTCATAAAGTGTTTGTAAAACTATAGAGCGAGAGAGGTGACGAGAGCCCATAGAAATAAATTGTTAAACTGTTAAATTGTTAAGTGTTATTTTCCTTTTTCTATCTCTTTCTGTTTGTTTTTCCTCTCTTTTTTAGTCAATCCCTTAAAAACATCAATAGTCTCTTTCTCTTTATAGTAGCCACAGACAGGACAAACTTGATGAGGAGGAATCATTTCCCCGCAATGGGAACATTTTACCAAATTAAATAATTCAAGAGCCGTATGAGATCGGCGCTTATTAACGCGAGAACGAGTATGATGACGAGCAGGAAGTGCCATAAATATAGGTTTTTTTATTTACCAGATAAATATAGGTTTTTTTATTTACCAGCTTCAAAAGATTACCACAAAAAAACTATCAGGGCAAGAACATTGTTAATCTCTTCTGGTTTTTTCAAAAGAGACGTTAATTTCCTTGCCGTCCAAAAGCAATTTTTCTTGGAAAGCAAATTTTTCTTGTTTATTCCAAAAAACCTTCTTTATTCTCAGCTGTTTTTTCATTTCCTCTTCATTTTCCCGCAATAAGTTTATTATCGGCTCATCTCCTTCAAAAGAAATTATTATCTCATCATCTCTAGACAAATTAGCTTTCTTGCGAATAATCTGTATTTGCCTAAAACACTCACGCTTTATTCCTTCTCGTTTTAATTCAGGCGTCAAATTAAGATCTAATTCTACTTCTTTTTCCAATTTATTATCAAAAACCACTTGTTTAACATTAATTTCATCTTTAATCAGTTGAATCAACTCATCTTTATCTTTTAATTTGCAACTCTTAATCCTTAATTCATTTAACGGCTGCTTTACCTTTATTCCAACCTCCGCTCTTCCAGCCAAAGCCAGAGAAACAATCTGGCGCGCTATCTCCATTTCTTCCTCAAGCTGCTCATTTATTAACTTCTTTTCTGCCTCAGGATAATCACAAAGATGAACTGATACTGGGTCATCTTTACTTTTTAAATTTTGGTATAATTGTTCACTTAAAAAGGGAACAAAAGGAGCGGCTAATTTACTCAAAATAAAGAGAGCATTTCTCAAAACCAATGAGGCCTCTTTTATCTCTTTGTCCTCTTTAAATCTTTGGCGAGATCTTCTCAAATACCAGAGAGACAAATCTTCAATAAATTTCTCTATTGGTTTAATTGCGTCTTCAAGACTATACCTCTCCATCGCTTCAGTAATTGTTTTATTCAAAGTATTTATTTTAGATAAAATCCATTGGTCTAAAATAGGCAAAGATTTGATATTTTCAATTATTAAAGAAGAATCTAAATTTTCTTTATCTTTTGAAGCATACAACTGATAAAAACCATAGACATTCCAGAGAATAATTAATGATTTTTTAAGAATTTGCTCAACCCCTTTTTCAGAAAAGCAGAGGTCCTCGGCTTTAATAGCCGGGCTCGTTAAGAGATAAAGCCGCACTGCATCAGCGCCGTATTTATCAATAATCTGCATTGGTTCTGGATAATTTTTTAAATGTTTACTCATTTTTTGGCCATTTTCAGCCAAAATAATACCATTAACAATGTTGTTTAAAAATGCCGGCTGATCAAATAAAGCCGTTGATAAAACCATTAAGGTATAAAACCAGCCTCTGGTTTGATCGATGCCCTCAGCCACGAATTGCGCTGGAAAATTCTTTTCAAAAAATTTCTTATTCTCAAAAGGATAATGAACTTGAGCATAAGGCATTGAGCCAGATTCAAACCAACAATCCAAAACCTCAGGAATTCTTTTCATTGTTCCGCCGCATTTCTCGCATCTAAAACTAACCGCATCAATATACGGCCGATGGAGATCTTTTATTTTTTGACCACTTAATTTTTCTAATTCCTCAACTGAACCAATGACTTTAATATTATTACAATATTGTTGATTTTTAATCCTTCGGCCTCGCCCAGAATAATCTTCTGGTTTTTGATTTTTTTTGCCCTCACATCGCCAAATAGGCAAAGGCGTTCCCCAATAACGGGACCGAGAAATAGACCAATCCGGCGCTTCTTCCAAAATTTTTCCGAAACGCCCCTCTTTTATATGACTTGGCACCCAATTAACCTTCTTGTTGTTTTTAATGATTTTCTCCTTAATTGCTGTTACTTTTACAAACCAAGAAGAAGTGGCGTAATTTAGAAGCGGAGAATCGCATCGCCAGCAGAAAGGGTAGCTATGAACAATTTTTTCCTGGCTAAATAACTTATTCTGCTTCCCCAGCCACTCAACAATTTTCATATCGGTTTTAGAAATATTATCCCTTGGTTTTACCTCTTGATTCTCCCAATCCCTGACTTCTTTTCTAAATCGGCCGTCTCCTTTAACATGCTGAATAAAGGGTAAATTTTCTTTTCTTCCGAGCGCCAAATCATCTTCTCCAAAAGCCGGGGCTATATGAACAATCCCCGTTCCTTCTTCAATAGAAACAAAATCTGCGGCATAGATTTTCCAGCCATTTTCTTTGTTTTCTAAATCTTTTTGCTTGCTGAAATAATCAAATAATGGTTCGTATGCTAAACCTACCAAATCCTTGCCTTTCATTCTCTCTATAATCCTGTAATCATCCTTGATAATTTCTAATCTTTTTTCTGCCAAGATATAATAATTATTTTTAATCTGAATCTTAAGATAATCAATGTTATTGCCTACCGCCAGAGCCACATTGCCGGGTAGGGTCCAAGGGGTTGTTGTCCAAGCCAAAAAAAATGTCTCTTTTAAATCTTTTGCCTTAAATTTTATTGTCACTGCCAAATCTTCAGCATCTTTATATCCTAAACTCACTTCAAAATTAGAAAGTGTCGTCCCGCAACGGGGGCAAATATGCATACTTTTGTAACCCTCGTAAATCAGGCCTTTGCCCCATAATTCTTTGAAAACCCACCACACTGATTCCATATAGTTAAAATCCATTGTTCGATAAGCATTTTCCATATCAACCCAGCGGCCGATTCGGGGAATAATTTTTTTCCACTCATCAGCATAGCGCAAAACAACTTCTTTACAGGTCTGATTAAATTTATCAATGCCAATTTTTTCGATGTCTTTCTTGCTTTTTAAACCCAGCTCCTGCTCTATTAAATTTTCAATCGGCAAACCATGGCAATCCCAACCCCAACGGCGTTCTATCCGAAAACCTCTCATTGTCCAATAACGAGACACTGCATCTTTAATTAAAGAAGCAAGGATATGACCATAATGGGGTAGACCTGTCGCGAACGGGGGACCATCATAAAAAACATAGCCTTTATCTTTTGGCCTTTGGTCTATTGATTGTTCAAAGATTTTATTTTTCTGCCAGAAACCTAAAATCTCTTTTTCTTTTTGAATAAACTCTAAAGTTTTCTCCATTTTTTTCTAGTTTACTTCAAAAAAGACAAAAAAACAATATTTTTGATATTTATGATATAATAAATTTATGGAAACTTTGGCAACAAACAAAAAAGCGTATTTTGACTACGAGATCTTAGAAAAATTTCAGGCAGGGATAGTGTTATCTGGAACGGAAACAAAAGCCGCCAAAACAGGCAAGGTTAGTTTAACTGGCAGTTTTGCTATCATTAAGGATAACGAAGCGCTTCTTCTCAATTGCCCTATTGCGCCTTTTCAACCCAAAAATACTAATCCTGACTACAACCCTTATAGAACCAGAAAACTTCTTCTTAATAAAAAAGAAATTGCTAGTTTAGCAGGAAAAATCAAACAAAAGAACTTGACTTTAATACCCCTAAGAATGTATAATAAAGGAGGTTTAATTAAGGTAGAGTTAGGCTTGGCAAAGGGTAAAAAGAAACTTGATAAAAGGGAAGCAATAAACAAAAAAGAAATTCAAAGAAAAATAGATAGAGCCAAAAAGGGACAATACTGAATACAGAATACAGAATACAGAATACAGATAAGGGGATGACGGGATTTGATAAAAAGAACTTTTTAAAATAAGCAAGCCGAGGAATTCTTGTTAGCTCGTAAAAACCAAGAAGGCATCAATTAAATGCCAATCAAAGACTTGCTTATGCTTATGCCTAATCGCTAAGCATAAGCCATTCCCTTTTAAAAGGGAAATTCTTTGGGCAGATTCTCAATAAGCCTAAAGGATAAAAAACATTGAGATAGATTGGTTTTTAGCTTTTCCGACCAAAAACCAATTGAATTCTATTCGGAAAACTTTAAGGAAGGTTTGTTCATTTTACCTCTTAAAGAAATAAAAAATGGAATAAGCTTGTAGGATTATTTTAAAAAGCCTTTTTAGACGTGGGTTCAACTCCCACCTTCTCCACTCTAATTAAAACAATCGTTAATAATATATTCAATTTGACACCAGAGAAAATCCGTCTCATAGACGAACAAGGAAAACAATTAGGAATTTTTGATTTTGATGAAGCCTCTAAAATAGCCCAAGAGAAAGGTTTTAATTTGGTCTTAATTACCAACAAAACTACCCCGCCAGTATATAAACTCGGAAATTATGATAAATTAAAATACCAAAAGGAAAAAGAATTAAGGAAAAAGAAACTCCAGGAAAGGCATTCCACTCAAAAATCTGTTCGTTTGGGATTTAACGAGGGTGAACATGATTTAAACACAAAAATAAAGAAGGTAGAAAAATTTCTCGAGGAAAGGAGGGCTGTGGCGATTGAAATGAAATTACGGGGAAGAGAAAAAGCCCATTTTGATCTTGCCAAAGAAAAAATAAATAACTTCTGTCTAAAAATCACTGTCCCTTATA
Source organism: Minisyncoccota bacterium (assembly GCA_028719125.1). Taxonomy (GTDB): domain Bacteria; phylum Patescibacteriota; class Minisyncoccia; order UBA6257; family UBA6257; genus JAQTTC01. Next base: position 38,883 of record JAQUKM010000001.1, read on the forward strand.
AAATTATTCAACCATTAAAAAAAACTCCTCAAGGGTTAACTGTCCTCTTAAAGCAATAAAATAAAAGCTAAAATGACAAAAAAATTATTTCAGAAGAGATTAAAACAAACAAAGCAAGGTAAAATTATCCGACGTTCTAGCCACATCGGGCATACCAAAGCCAAAGAGCCAACAAAAGTTAAAAGAAGAAGACGAAGACCAATTGTGATGGAAAAACAAAAGAAAATCATCCTTCAGCATGCGCACTAAAAAAGTTAACTAAAGTAATTTTTTATTTATATTTTTAGGTCATGACCAGAGTCAAAAGAGGCACTATTGCCCATAAAAGAAGAAAAAATCTTTTAAAGCAAACCAAGGGTTTTAAATATAGCCGCAAAAGCAAATATCGTTCGGCTAAAGAAGCAACTCTCCATGCCGGAACGCATGCTTTTAAAGACAGAAAAGTTAAAAAAAGAGAAATAAGAAAGCTTTGGCAAATTAAAATCAATGCCGCTTTAAAAGCGGAAGGTTTTAATTATAATCAGTTCATTAAAGGATTGAGAGATAAAAAAATTGCTGTTGACCGTAAAATTTTAGCTGAATTAGCCGAAAAACAGCCATCGGTTTTTAAAGAAATTATTAAAGAAGCTTTTTAAGCAGCGGCTATTTTTGTTTTAATCTCTCCGTTTTCCAAAACAAAATTTACTTTGCTATTAGGGCCGGTTTTTTCTTGCAAAATAGATTTAGCCAAACTATCTTTTATATAATGCCTGATTACCGAGTCTAAGGGTCTGGCGCCAAATATCGGGTTGTATCCTAATTGAGCTAATTTTTCAACCACTCCTTCATCAAAGAATAATTCTATTTTTTTATTTTTCATTAAAGAATTTGCTAATTCTTTAAGTTTTAATTCTACTATTTCTTTTAGGTGTTCTTGAGTAAGAGGTCTAAAAACCACTACCTCGTTAAATCTGTTTAAAAGCTCCGGTTTAAAATAATCAGTTAATTTCTTTTTTAATATTTCTGCTAACTTTTGGGTTTCTGTCCCTTTTTCTATCTCATCTTTAATAAAATCGGACAGGGCGTTGGAAGTGGCAATAATAATTGTGTTTGTAAAATCAATTATCTGCCCCAAGTTGTCAGTTAGCCTTCCTTCGTCAAAAAGAGCCAAAAAGATATTTAAAACATCGGGGTGAGCTTTTTCAAATTCATCCAAAAGAATTAAAGAAAAAGGATTATTCCTGGCTGCCTCGGTTAAAGCTCCATAACTACTTCCGTCAGGACTCCCAATAAAACGATAGATGCTTTTCTTATCTTGATATTCAGCCATATCAAAACGGATCATTGTTTTCTCGCTGCCAAAATAAATTTCAGCCAAAGCTTTTGCTAACTCTGTCTTTCCAACGCCGGTTGGTCCCACAAAAAGAAAAACAGCAATCGGCTTATTAACATTACTTAAACCAGCGCGGTATTGCCTTAAAGCTGAAGCCACCAACTGAACAGCCTCTTCCTGATTAATAAGCCGTTTATGAATAAGTTCTTCCAAGTTCAATAATTTTTCTCTCTCTTCGTCAGAAGAAATATCCAAAGGAATTTGGGTTTTTAAACTCACCAAATCCACTATATCTTGCTCAGTAACTATTTTCTTCTTGTTTCGGCGGGCACCTTCTATTGCTTCTGTCAAAAGCGATTCCGCTGAAGAAGGCAAAGGAACTGTTGTTAAAAATCTCTGGGCCAAAGCCACCGCTCTTTTAATCGCCTTAAAGCTAACTTTAACTTTTGTTTTGCGCTGTAATTCCAAGGAGCGAAATGCTAAAAAAGCAATCGCCTCCTCGCTAGTTAATTCTTTTACTTTAATAATTTCGAAATTCTCCCTGATAATAGAATCTTCTTCCAAATAACGGCGATAATCTTCTGGTGTTGTTGCTCCAATAATTGGCACCCAAGCGGTATTTATCAGCGATTGAAAAGCATCTAAAGCGTTGTAACCTCCTTTTTGAGCCAAAGATTTATAATTATGAAACTGAGGCAGATAAAGAATAATATCCCTATTAAATAATAATTCTTTTGTGATTTTCGTTAAACGATTGAAAACTTCCAAAGGCTCCTCAATATCTTCAAGAAGAGAAGAAAGGGAAAGGTTGATAAGACGATAATCTCTGATGGCTGGAGGAACTTTATCGTGCACTAAATTTAAAGCAAGATAAGAAACAATCGTTTCTTTCCCCACCCCATCTGGGCCTACAAGAAGTACATTACTCTTTCCTTCTCTTGTTAAAATATCCACTAAACTCTGGTATTCTTGCTGATGACCAATCATAATACCAATTTTTAGCTCTAAAGCTAACTCTGTAAAATCTATACCATAAAGATCTAACGTCGGTGTGGGCCTAGAAGTAAGAGAGCGATTAACTTTTATTCTTTTTGGTTGAAAAGTTATTTGTCTCTTGTCCGCCAAACCTTTTAATACTTCAATGCCTTTTTCCCGAGAAAGACGATTCATTTCAAATGCCGTCACCAAATCGCTTTTCTCCAGATGGAAAAGATCAAAAACCGCAGCCACCCGCGGGTCTTCAGAAAAATAAAGAGACAGCATTAAAGAGTCAATATTGATTGAATCTCTTTTAAGATTTACTGATTCAATAAATGCTTGGCGACAAACATTTTCTAAAAACAGCTCATAATTTTGGTCCGTTATCTTTTCCATCTGTTCTAGCTTTTCTTTCCGCAAATATTCCCTCATTTCTTCTATTTGTGAGGAAGAAATATCCAAAAAAGACAAAGTTTCCTCTATATCTTCTTGGAAAAGAAGGATCAACAGTAAGGCTGACTCTAAAGATATTTTATAATTTATGGCTACATCCCTGCTTTCTAACAGAATGTCTCTTGCTTTTGGAAAAAGAAAATGCGCTAAATTCAGATTAGGTTTTGTTAAATTGTTCTCTGGGTAAGAAAACTCTGCCTGATTCTGCTTAATGAAAACATAGACAAAAAATAAAAAAAGGATAATTGCTAAATTAGACCATCGTTCTATTTGAAGAATGATTAAGAAAAAAGAAAAAATTAATCCTAAATAAAGAAAAGCGCTAAAAATTACTCTATATAAAAACCTCCTCCATCTAGGCCAAAAGAAAAAAGCATCTCTAAAATACAAGCTTCTTTCTGGTTTATTTTCTTTTTGTTTCATTTTCTCTTTTTTCATAGTAATTTACATCAAATTGTTTTAAAAATCAGATAAAAAGGCAAACAGAGCCAGCAAACATAAACAGCTCCAAAAGCAAGAGTCAATAAAATCAATACAATTCCTCCAAAGATTATTTTGATTATCCGGTAAGGAATACTTAATAAATATGCCGGCAGAGAATATTCCTGCCAGAGAGGAATCAGAAAATAGCGAATATTTATAATCAAACCCACCTTATGTTCTAATTTGGTAAATAGATTTTGGTAAGTTTTTAAAAGCAAACGATGACCACCTATAAAATAGGTCTTAACAAAATCTAGGATATAAAAGCCAAGTTTTTGGAAAAAATAGCCTAATAATGTTTGCTCCATATTAAAAAAACTTTCACTAAAAAAGTTTACTTTGCAAAATTGACCCTTCTTTATTTTCTTGGAATATCCTTACTTTGCCGTACTCACCATCATAACCAGGCTCTATAATCAACTCACCTTTCCTCACTTTATCTATCCCCTCGGCGATTTCAGGAAGAGTAAAAGCGTTTAATTCAGACAAAGGAACATCTAAAAGAATATTTAACTCATTAGAAAATCTCTGAATTAAATTTTGATAATGTTGGGCTACTGTTTTGGTATGAGGCTGAACTCCTAAAGATTGCGCAATAATCTCCACTAGAGGCACTAAATTTTTATAAGGAATAGCATTCTGCGGTTTAAAATTTAACTCTCTGTCTGCCAATTCATCAACACGCGATAAAACTCCAATAGTTAATTCCCTTCCGCATTTGGGACAAATTCCTTTAACTTTTTTTGTCTCTTGAGGCGACATTCTGACTTGGCACAAACGATGACCATCATAATGATATTTTCCTTCTTCAGGGAAAAACTCAATAGTATATAAAAATCTTGATTTATCTTTTTTAATGATGGCATCTCTCATAGCGGTATAATTAAAATCAATGTCAAAAACATTGGCTTCTCTTCCTAAATTTGAAGGAGAATGAGCGTCAGAATTAGAAATTAAACTGAACCTATCTAAACTTGAAAGACGCCAGTTCATTAAGGGATTACTGCTCAAACCTGTTTCTAAACCAGCGATGTATTTGACATTTTCCCCAAAGGCCTCCTCCAAACTGTCAAAACCTGACATTGAGCCGAGAATGCCGAACCAAGGCGTCCAGATATGCGCCGGCGCAAATAAACCTTCTGGTTCTATTGACATAACAATTTTTAAAAGTTCCTCCGAATCCATCCCTAAAATGGGGCGGCCATCTGACTTAAGGTTACCCTGCCAGGAGAGCCGGTTGTTTATCTTTTCTGCTGATTCTAAGGAAGGCAAAATGATTAAATTGTGAACTCGGCGTCCTTTTCCAGCTCGGGTATAAATATTGGAGATTTCGCCTGTAATAACAAATCTTACCTTATCCCTTGTTTTTTCACTTAAATTTTTTATTCTGTAAAATCCTTGTTCTGCTGGCTCTAATTTATTCTTTAATCCTTGAAACCATTCCGGATGAGTAAAATCCCCTGTTCCCACTACAGTAATGCCTTTTTCCTGAGCTGACTTGTAAATATGTTCCAAATCCATATCCTGCGAAGTAGCCCGGGAATATTTAGAATGAATGTGAAAATCAGCAATAATTTTCATAATGAAACTTTTCTTTTGAACTTATCGTCCCCCTACGAGGAATCGAACCTCGATCGTAGACTCCGGAGGCCTACATTCTGTCCATTAAACTATAGGGGGAATTTTTAATTAGTAGACTAAAAATGTTTGGCATAGGGCTCCGACAATAAAAGCCGTTATAAGAATTGCCATTACCACCGTATTTAAAGGCACTTGATAAGGCGGTTCTAAATCACTGTGCTCTTTTGCTTTTTTCAAAACCGAAAGAATCATTATCCCTTCAAAACCTCCCAGCATTCCACCAGTAAAAGATATTAATCTTATTAAATTTTCTAACCGTAGAAAATAAACCAGTAAAGGTCCAGCAATGACAAGCAAATGGCTAATAAAAGAGGACCACTCAAAATCATTAATAAAACTATTTTTAATGTATGAAGCGAAGATTAAATACGAAGTGACTACTGCCAAAAATCCCAATCCAGCGCCTAATAAAATAATGCTATTCCCTAAAACGCCTTTTAATCCTTGAATTGCTTCAAGAGTTGTGCTCTCGCCACTGACCCCAACTACGGCAATCATAAAACCCAAATAGCAGAGAGCGGGAATTATTGTGCCGATAGCAATAACCTGCTTCAACTTTTTTTTATCCGCCCCTCTTTTTTCTAAAATCTTTGCCGCTTCCGGAACAGCCACCATTCCATTAAGGGCGTAAAAAATTGCTCCATAAGGAATCAGCCAGCCCCATTGGTTTTTGAAATTAAAGAAATTTAAATTTTCTGTTTTAAAATGCGGCAAAGCGAAAATAATAATGGCAAAAAACAAAAAGAGAAGAAGAAAGGATAAATAAAAATTAATTTTTGAAAGTTTGTTGCCGTCGGTTAAAACAACTAAACTTAAACAAACCCAGAGAAAAACAACTAAAAGTCCTGCTGGAAAAACGTTGTCTGGAAAAAAGAAATCAATTATTACCCCCAAAAACTGGCTGCCTAAAAGGAGATAAATTAAAAGGGAAAAAGCAAAAGTTAAAAAAGTGGTTAAAAGAACAAATTTTTTTGCTGGCGGATTTAAGTAATGACCGACATATCCCGGCAGGCGAAAATCGCCTTTTGTTCTTAAAACTACTTCCCCAAAACTTAAATGAAGAAAAATGATTATGAAGCTGACAATAATTAACCAGCCTATTGTGATGATAAAACCCGAATTAACAGCTATATAAGGCAAGGTAAAAACACCAGCGCCAACAATTGTTCCCACCAAAACAGCGATAGCTTCGGGTACAGCCAATTTGGCCATTGTTAATGAAAATTATTAGAGTTCTCTACGAAAGAATTAAATAAACCTCATCACCCTCTTTTACTTTCTGATCTACTTTGAGACCGATAGCATCTCCTTTTTTCGCTTTTTCTACATCCTGACGGTCTATTTGCATTGAACTTACGTCTTGCTCAAAATCAGTGCTATGGCCTTTAATATGAACCCTATCACCCTTTTTGAGCCCATCAGTTAGCTCAATAATAGCCACTCCAATCTTGTTAAAATAATGGGTAATTTTTCCGATAAGTTTTTCTTCCATAATAATTTTTATTTAATGGTTTTTAATCGACCTTTCTTAATAATACCACAAAAATAAGAGCATAAAAAGAAGGCCAAAAAGCTTACTCTCCTTTTATCACTGCCAAGGGTATTAACTTTGCCACTTTTTTTGCTAAACCGGCTTTTTCCACCGCGGTTACTACTTCATTAATGTCTTTATATGCCTGAGGCGATTCTTCAGTTAATCCCCGCAAACTTTGGCACTTTACAATAATCCCTTTTCCTTCCAATTCTCTGATTAATTCTGACGGGCTTATACTTTTCGTAGCTTGGTGCCGAGACATCGCCCTCCCTGCCCCGTGGCAAACTGTATAAAAAGCATCAGCAGACTCTTCTGTGCCTGACAAAACAAAAGAAGCAGTCCCCATAGTGCCGGGAATAAGAACTGGCTGGCCACTAGAGCGGTATTTTTCCGGCACCTCGGAGTGTCCCGGAGGAAAAGCCCGGGTTGCCCCTTTGCGATGAACAATTAATTTCATCTTCTCTCCATCTATCTGGTGTTCTTCTACCTTTGCTATATTATGAGCTACATCATAAAGCAATTTCAAATTTATTTTTTTTGAGATAACTTTTTGCCAGCCATAACGAAGATAGTAGGTAATCATCTGCCTATTAGCCCAAGCAAAATTACAACTAGCATTCATTGCCTTAAAAAATCTCTGACCCTCTGGAGAATTAAAAGGGACGCAAGCCAATTCTCTATCTGGCAATTCTATTCCATATCGGCTTAAAGCCCCTATTATCACTTTCAGATAATCTGTGCAATTTTGATGGCCCAAACCCCGAGAACCGGTGTGAATCATTATCACCACTTGATTCTTAAATAGACCAAAAACTTTAGCGATTTCTTCATCATAAATTTCCGCCACTTTTTGAATTTCGGTAAAATGGTTGCCTGAACCGAGGGTACCTACTTGATCTCCGCCTCTTCTTTTCGCTAAATCAGAAACAAGAGAAGCATCAGCTTCTTCTATTCGTCCGCCAGCTTCGCAATTTTCAATATCTTCTTTTTCGCCATAGCCCTTTTCCACTAAATACCTAGCGCCTCCTTCTAAAATCCTATTCATCTCACTAGCGCTTAATTTGGTTTTTCTTCCCTTACCTAATCCTGAAGGAATTTCTTTTTGTATTTCCGAAGCCAAATTTTCTAAATGAGAGATGACTTCTCTTTCTTCGCATTCTGACTTCAACAACCTGCAACCACAATTCTCGTCGTAACCCACAAAGCCGGGAGAAATAACCCCATTAGAAAGTCTCATTGCCCCGACGCCGCCAATGGGTACTCCATATCCCGAATGAATATCAGGCATTGCCAGAGCATATTTTACAATGCCAGGTATTGTCGTCGTATTAACCAATTGAATTAATGCTTCGTCTTCTGTCTCTTCAATCAGCTTTTTTGAAGCGTAAATTCTTGCCGGCACCCGCATATCATTTCTAAAAGAACGGGGAATCTCCCAAAGATAGTCGGTTAATTTGATTATTTGAGGTCTATTAAACATCAAAAAGTATTATTGCCTCCCAAAGGCCTTTTTTATTTTGAAAAATCTCTAAACCGTAATAAGTTACCGCTTTTATCTCTTCCTTAAATTCTTCAATTTTTTGACCCTTTATTACGCCCCTAATTTTTTGCTCTGTCAACTCTTTTATTTCTATTTCTGGAAAAACTGAATGATAAATATCTGTCAAAGCCAAAACCTCATTTAAAAAATCCACTAATAAACTATTTTCTTCTGGGGCGGAAACTTTAATTTGTTTCTTAATTGACTTTTCGTCTTTCTTAATATTTTCCTGGCCGGCTATTATTAAAGCCATTCCCTTTAAGGCTCCTTGAAATAAATCTTTTTTTGAGGAAGCGGTGATTTTTAATCTTATATCTGCCGGGTGTTCTAAAACACTAATTTGATAGCTCATTTACTTATTCTTTTTATTATTCTATCAAAAAGACGCCCTTCTATCAAGAAAAAAAGCGGATTAATAAATTAATCCGCTTTTTCCCGCCAAATCGGAGAAAAAACTATTAACTTTTAGTCGCTTCATAACTTCGCCAAGCATCCGCAGTCTCCGAAGAAATAATATCTAATTCAGAAAGAATTTTATCCCTCAATTCAATGCTCTTTACTGATTTTTCTTCGCCAAAAGCCTCCGAAATTTTATTTACTACTGCCTTTGCCAATTCTTCCTGCTTAATTTCATCAAGACCGGCCTGAGAAGAAGCGGCTCTCACAGCGTTTTTGATTTTTTCTTCATCAAATGGCTCTTCCTGACCTCCTTTTTTAATTACAATTTCAACCATATTTTTTGTTTTTTTATTTTTGATTTCGACCTTTTATTTTTTGCTCGCTTTGAAAAAATGACAATAGTTTTTCTATCTCCCAACTATTAATTATATCTTTTTTAGTTGCCCAGCCCCGACGGGCTTGGGCAATGCCAAAATTAATAAATCTTAACTGGCCTTGATGGTGCGAATCAGTATTAATAACCATTTTCACCCCCGATGCCACCGCTTTTCTTATATTTTTATCGTTTAAGTCCAGGCGATCAGGAAAAGCATTGATTTCTAAAGCCACTTGGTATTCTTTGGCGGCTCTTAAAATTTTATCAAAATCTATTTGGTATTCATCGCGGCGATTAATCAACCGGCCAGTGGGATGGGAGATGATATTAGCATTGGGGTTTTTCATCGCCCTGATAATTCTTTCAGTCATCTCGTCTTTTGCCATTTTCATCTGGGAATGAACGCCAGCAATAACATAATCCAACTGGGACAAAACTTCATTATTGATATCTAAGGAGCCGTCGTTTAAGATATTGGCTTCGCAACCATGAAGAATTTGTATTTTGTATCCTGTATTCTGTATTTTGGTATTTAATTTTTCGATTGCTTTATGCTGGGCTAATAATTGCTGTTCATCTAAACCCTTTTCTATTCTTAAAAACTTTGTATGGTCAGAAACTCCTAGGTACTCATAACCCATTTTCATCGCTACCATTGCCATTTGTTCAATTGAATTTTCTCCTCCATCCCAATCAGAATGGCAATGGAGATCCCCTCTAATCTCGTTATAGCCAATAATTTTTGGCAGTTGATGCGCTCTAGCCGCTTCTATTTCTCCGGTATTTTCCCGAAGTTCCGGCTCAATATAACTCAACCCCAACGATTTATAAATTTCCTCTTCCGTTTCTCCGCTTATCCTTTTCCATTGATATCTTATATCTTTTGATTTTTGACTTAAACTTTTGACTTTTTTGAATAAACCGTATTCGTTTAATTTTAGTCCTTTTTCCAAAGCAATCTTTCTGGTAATGATATTATGCTCTTTAGAGCCGGTAAAATATTGGAGCGCGGCGCCAAATTCATAATCTTTAACCACGCGTAAATCAGCGTCAATGCCTAAATCAAATCTAACAGATGATTTTGTCAAGCCATAATCCCAAATTTTAATTGTTCCTTCCATATTGGTAAAAGCGTCCATTATTTTTTTAGCGCCGTGAGGATAACCCTTTTTAACCGTTGCCAAAAAATCAATATCGCCGATAGTCTCCTTTTTCCGCCTTAAAGAACCGGCTAAAGAAATCTGTTCTATTTCTTTCAGCTTCTTTAATTCCTCAATAATTTTTTCCGCGACTGATAAAGCTTCAGAAATTAAAAATCTCCCTTTTGACCTTTCCAAAAACTCAATGGCTTGTAAAATATTTTTTTCAGATTTTTCTCCAAAATTCTCCAATTTTCTAATTTTTCCTTCTTGAGCTGCTTTTTCCAAATCTTTCAAGTTTTTTATTTTCAAATACTCGTAGAGAGCCTTAATTGTTTTAGGCCCCAGGCCTTCCACTGACATTAACTCATCAAGGTCAACAGGAATTTTCTTTTTCTGCTCTTCAAATTCCTTGATTTTTCCAGTTTTCAAAAATTCAATAATTTTCTCAGCGATGCTTTCTCCAACGCCGGGAATATTCAGCAGTCCCTCTTTACCCTCTTTTTTATAGATTTCTTCCACGCTTTCCGCCATCGTTTCTAAACCCAAAGCCGCTTTTTGATATGCCTCTGGTTTAAAAGGAATATCATCCATTTTTAAATAAACAGCTATTTTTTTGAAGATATTGGCTAATTGAAAATTTTTATTCATTTTCTTGCTGTTTTTATTATAGCATAAAGAGGCGCCTTGTTGAGAATATCCTTTACAAAACAGTAAAAAATATGTAGTATTTAGACAGCACCTTAAAAAAATTTAAAAACGAAAGGGGTGGAAGAAATGAAAAGTATTTTTTGGGGAGGAATACTGTCCTTAATTATTGTAGTCATTATTGGCGTCATAATCAGCGCTGGATTAGTCTGGTTAATCTCTATAGTAAAGCCAATTATTGCCTTCTTTTTTGGTCGAGAGGTCTCAATAGCAATGCAATATCTATTCTGCTTCTTATTTGTTATTCTCTTAGCTTTAATTTTGGGGTATTTAATTAAGGCCTTGCCAAAAACCCGTTTTGTAAAGAAATACTTAACTTTTGCCGACACTAACAAAGCTATCCAGAATAAACCAGTTGTTTTGGTAGAATTCTCGGAGGGAGTTTATCTCATTGGTATTGCCGTTGAAAATCAAGAAATTTTAAGAGAGGATAAGGGAAAATCCGCCAAGAGAGTTTTTTTACCTTCATCGCCTGTTCCTTTTACTGGCTGGACCGTTATTGCTGAAACTGATAAAATTATTCCAATTAATTTCCATTATCAAGAGCTATTTAGTTTAGTTTCCAGCTGGGGAAGCTTGGGGTTAAAACCAATGGTTTACTCGCCAAATAATCAAAACTCTTCACAAAACAATAATGTCTCAACTAATAACGTCTTAACTTCCGACGGCGAAAAAACTAAAAGTTAGTTAATAAAAATGCCATTGTTGGAGATAACAAGTTTAATTATTATTCAACCAACAATGGCTTTTTTCATTTCCTAATTTTTATTATTTAGTCAGTTTCCCGGATTTAAGATTTGTTTTCAATTTTTTCATCAATCTTGATTTTTCGCGATTTACCTTGTTTTCTTCCATTAGATTAGTTTTTGCCGCTTTATCCAGCATCTTATATAAACGGCTCTCCATCTTTTTTGCTTCCTCTGTTTTACCATCTTCAATCAGCTTCAGAAATTTTTTCTTTGTTTTTTTAAAATTCTCCAATTTTTTGAAATTGGTTTTTCTTTGCTTTTGATTTTTTTTAACAGCTTCTTTTGCGGATTTAGTGATAGGCATAGATTACAATAAAAAATTAAAAATTAATGAATATAGTATTGCATTATCTGTGTAAAAAATCAACTAAAAACATCTCTAAACCCATTTTTCCATCAATACTGCCTCCTTTTATTTTCCTGTCATAATCAAGAAGGGTTAAATATGTAGCTTTCAAAGTTTCCAAAGGAATCATTTTAGATAAAGGCAATAATTTCCTAAAAACATATGGGTGCATTGAACCGGGCCTGAAAGAGCTTGTTTCAATCATCAATAAATTGCGAAATTCAAAAATAATCATTTTTAAAATATATAAAGGGTGGATCCCTTGGTTTAGCAATATTTCCAAAAGCCAAAAGGCTTTTTTCTCGTCTCCTTTAACCAAATAATCCAAAAAAACAAAAATGGCGCTTGACAGCGGTAAAAATAAATTAGCTTCAACCAATTCTTTATCCACGACCCCTTTTTTAATTAAAGACAGTTTCTTCAAAGAATGATAAATTGAACCTGTATCCGAAGCAAAGCTTACAAGTATTATTTGCCGAGCTTCTGGAGATAATTTTAAACCCAATTTTTGTTCTTCCTTCATAGTCCATTTTACTAATTCATTTTTTTCCAGCAACGAGAATTCCTTTATCCCCTCGGCTTTTTCTTTTAACCATTTTTCTAAGGAACTTTTCTGAACTTCGCCATTTTCATAAAAAATAACCATCAAATCTTTTGTTCTATCCGCTTTGTATTTTTTCAAAATATCTAAAAGGTCGTTGCGGAATTGAATATTTGTATTCTGAAAAACATTTTTTAATGTTATCAACCGACTGCCGGAAAAAAGCGTTTTAGTTTTTAGCTTTTCCTCTAAGGTAGAAATATCAGGAGGGCTCATCGTGTTATCAGAAAAGTCATAATAAAAAATAGCGGGTGTTTTATTTTGATAAAACTCTTTAACCTGAAGAAAGTATCTTCCGGAGCGAAAAGAATCTTTGCCATAAATAAAATAAAGCATCGAACTGAATTGTTACATTGTTACATTGCTACATTGTTACATTCCTGCATTGCTAAATGGTTATTTGTTTATCGCTTCGGTATCAATTTTTGCTAATTCTGACACCTCTCGCAGTAAAAAGTGGCTCGGCCTTTTTCTAAAGTTCTTTTTATCGGCGTCCCGCAACGAGCGCATTTTTCTTGATGATAAGCTTTTAATAATTTGCCATAACCGCCCATCTCGCCTTTTATGTCCCGATACATCTCATCATTAATAGTAGAGCCCCTCAATTTTATTGCTTCTTGTAAAATTTTCTTTATCGCCTCATAAATTTCTCTTTTTTCTTTTAAAGACAACAACTTTATGTCCTTAAAAGGACTTACTTTCGCTTTCCATAAAATTTCATTAGCATAAATATTCCCGATGCCGCTAACAACACTTTGATCCATTAAAATATTTTTAATTTTACCGCTTCTCTTTTTAGCCAAGGCTTCGTCAAAAGCTTCAAAAGTAAAATCTTTTGCCAGCGGCTCCAGACCTAATTTTTTGATTTCTTCCAAGGTCTTTATTTTTTCTGTTTTTTCCAAAATAATTTTGGCAAATTTTCTTAAATCTGAAAGCGCTAAATAAATCCCGTCGCTTAATTCCATCTTAAAATGAACATAGGGATCTTCGGCAATAAAATCATCATTGCCTACTAAAATTCTGCCTGTAAGTTTCAAATGGATTATGAGGCTCCAACCACCGCTTAAATGAAAAATTATATTTTTCCCTTCTCTAGCGACCTTCAAAATTGTTTTGCCTTCAACTATCTCCTTAAAATTTTGCTGATTAATTTCTCCTTTTAGTAACTTTGGATAATCAAACCAAACCTTTGTAATTTTTAGGCTCTTAACTTTTTTATTTAATTGGCGAACGATTGTCTCCACTTCTGGTAATTCAGGCATGCGGTTATAATAAATTTTGTTGCACTGTTTCATTGTTGCAATGCAGCAATGCATTTCTGTTATTGTGACGGAATATAATCAGGGTCTGTGGGTAAAGTAAAGGTGAAAATAGATCCTCTCTTTACTGCTGACTTCGCCCAAATTTTTCCACCATGCCTTTCAATAATATTCTTTGCCAAATATAAGCCCAAACCTATACCGCTTGTCTCTTCTTTCAAGGCCTCCTTGGATCTAAAAAATTTAGTAAATAATCTCGGGAGATCTTCTGGCGATATTCCTTTTCCAGTATCCTCCACAGAAACCATAATAAAAGGTTTATTATCCATCGGCTCTATTTTAACTCTGACCTCGCCATTTTGGATATTATATTTTATTGCATTATCAACTAAAATTTCTAAAACTAATTTGATTCTTAAAGGATCCATCACAAATGGCGCCAATTTAAATTCTGGCCGATAGAATATTAATTTAATATTATTCTTCTGAGCCATGGGCTCAAATTTAGTAAGCGTCTCCTCTATAATTTTTTCTATATCGGCCATAGCAAACTGAAAACCAAATCTTCCTTCTTCAATCTGGGCGGCACTCAATAAAGTTTCCACTGTTTTTAAACTTTCCTCTATTGCTTTCTTGCCATCATTCAAAAGTTTTTCTTGCTCTGCATTCAAAGGGCCTAATTCTTTATTAGCCAGCATTTCTAAAATCCAAGACACTCCAGAAATTGGTGTTCTCAACTGATGAGCGACAACAGTAATAAAATCTGACTGAGTTTTCTTTAAAAGTTCTTCCTTTGTTAGATCATGAATAATTCTTAGAAATCCATAGACTTTGCCTTTTTCGTCAATAACTTTAGTGGTTACTATATCTAAAACTAATTCCTGCGGCTGGAAAAATTTTATTTTTATTTTTTCAGGATAAGTATCAATCGTTTTTTCCAAAACAACCGGCGCTAAACTTGGAAAAATCAATTTTGTTAGAACGCCGAAACGACTATCATTGCTTAATTCTGGAGTAATAATTTTTCCAATAAGCTCTTTCTTGCTCAAGCCGAGAAATTTCTCCATTGCCTCATTCACTAAAACAATCTCAAAATTCTGAGTATAAGAAACAACTGGATCATTAATGCTGGCAATAATGGCGTTCATTTGGTTTCTTTCCACATCCAGCCGCGCAATATTGTCAACCGCGTTTATTAAAAAAACAGCAATGATAAAATAAAATGCTATCAGGCCAATACTAATAAGGAAATTTAAGGGCCGCTCAAACCAAAGAAAATTAAAAACTATTTGAACTATTAAAACAGCCCCAAAAAACCAGTAAACTAAAAGATGGGGCGAAAAAAAATGTTTTTTAAGTTTTTGAAAAAACTCTTTCATAAAATTAAAACCCTAATGTCTTCATCTCTCCCCAATTTTTTCCTGCCCTTGCTTCCGCTTTTAACGGCAAGTCCAACTCAACTACTGTTTCCATTATATCCTTTATCTTGGGCGCCAACTCTTCTATTATCTCAAATTTAATTTCCAATATCAACTCATCATGAATTTGGATTAATATCTTCGCTTTTTCTCCCAAATTATAGCTAGTAATAAAATCTTGAATTTTTATCATTGCCATTTTTATGATATCTGCCGCTGATCCCTGAATAGGCATATTTAAAGCGATTCTTTCCTGCTCTTTGGCGGTTCGCCCAAAGCCGCCTAAAAAAGGCAACAATCTTTTTCGACCAAACATCGTTTGGGCATAACCTGTTTCTTTTGCTGTTTGCAAACTGGCATCTAAATAATTTTTTAATCCGGAGAATTGAGAAAAGTATCTTTCTCTAAAAATTTTTGCTTGTTCTAAAGAAATTTTTGCTGTTTCGGCAAAAGCTTTATCGCCCATTCCATAAATAATTCCAAAGTTTAAGGCCTTGGCTTGATTTCTCATCTCCGATGTCACCTCTTGTTCCGGAATATTGTGAATATAAGCGGCAGTCATTAAATGTATATCCTTATCCCTCTTGAATATCTCTATCATCGTCTTGTCTTGAGAAAGATAAGCGGCCACGCGCAACTCTATTTGGGAATAATCAAAAGATACCAGGCGAAAATACTCCTCTGCAATAAACGCTTGCCTCACCTGACTCATAAAATGCCCTCCTTGAGGAATACTTTGTAAATTAGGTTTTTCTGAAGAAAGACGACCGGTTGCCGTCCCTGATTGGTTCCAAATTGTATGGATTCTTTTTGTTTGATTATTGATAAAAGCCGGGAGCGTTTTTAGAAAAGAATTTTTTAATTTCTCCAAAGCTCGGTATTTTATCAATAAAGGGACTATTGGATGTTCATTCTCTATTTTGGAAAGTTCGCTGGCATTCGTTGAAATCTTCATTTTGCTGGTCTTTTTAAGCTTTTCTGAAGCAATTTTTAGTTCCCCAAACAAAACTGCTGATAATTGCTGATAAGAATTGATGTTAAAAACCCTGCCTGCTATTTGATAAATTTGTTTTTCTAAATCATTGATTTCTCTCTCGTTTAATTCTAAGAGTTTTCGCAAAAGTTTCTCGTCTACTAAAGCGCCGTTTTCCTCCATCAAAGAAATTACAGGTATTAAAGGTTTCTCTATTTTCTCCCAGACATTTTCTAATTGCAAAATATTTATCTTTTTCTCTATTGCTTCCCAAAGAGGAATCAATAAAGATAAAAAACTTTCAAATGAAGACACTGTTTCTTGCTTTAAAAAAAATTTTCCCAAAGAGGAAATCGTGTAATTTTTCCTATCTGGATCAAGAAGCCAAGCTAATATCTTAATATCCTCAATTAAAACTGGCGGAAATTCTTCTATCTCTTCAAAAATAATTTTAGCTTCAAAACTTATTATTTTTTTTGCCTGCCAGTCAATCTTTTCTGAAAAAAAATTATTAAAAAACCCCTTTGGCAAATAAAACAAACTCCCATCCAAAAAACTAATTCCTAAACCCTTTATTTTTCTCTCGCCCCATTTCTCGCCCTCAAAGTCTAAAAGCAAACCTACCATTTCCGCTTTTTTGGTCTTTTCAACTAATTTTTCTAACTCAGATAAATCTTTAATAGTTAACATTAATTTCTTTCCTTTATCTGGGGCTTTAATTTTCTCAACACCAAATATTTTTGGTAATAAACTTTGAAACCCTAACTTGTTTAATAAGTCTTTTAATTTTCCTTCGTGAGGGATTTGAAACCTGGCTTCTTCTAAGTCAAAATCAAAAGGCGCTTCTTTGTCTATCATTACCAAATGGCGGCTAAAATAAGCTTGGCCTTCAAAATCTTTCAAATTTTTAAAAACCCTTGGGGATATTTTAATTTCTGGATTGTTTGCGATAAATTCTTTTACTGAAGAACAATCCCTTAATTGCTTATAGAGATTATTCAAATTATCAAAATTTTTAATTAACTCCTCGGCAGTTTTTTCGCCAATTGAAGGCACTCCCGGCACGTTATCTGATGGATCTCCTCTTAAAGCCTTCCAATCTCCCAATTGCTCCGGCTCTAAGTGGAATCTTTCTCTAATTTTTTCTCTGTTATAAACGATAGTATCACGAAGCCCTTGATGAAGGGTGTAAACAAACACTTTATCGTTTACGAGCTGCAGAGTATCCAAGTCGCCAGTGACAATAAAAATTTCAACATTTTGGTCTTTTAATTTATCCACGACAGTGCCAATTAAATCATCTGCTTCATATCCTTCTTTCTCTAAAATTGGAACACCGAATTCCTTTAACAAATCCTTTATCAGTAAAACCTGTTCATAAAAATTGTCTGGCATTTTAACCCTTTTGGCTTTATATTCTTTATACTCTTGATGTCGAAAAGTCGGTGCCGCCATATCAAAAGCGGCTAAAACATAATCCGGATTTAGGTCTTTAAGCATCTTCAGGAAAATCAGCATAAACCCATAAACCCCATTAACCAAAACACCCTCAGGCGATGTTAAAGGAGGGAGGGCGTGATAAGAACGGTGTGCTAAAGCATAAGAATCTATAATGGCTAATCTTTTCATTGTTGAATTGTTGAATTGTTAAATTGTTGTTGCTTTATTCTGCCATTGCGAGCCCGCTCCGCCAGTTGGCGGGAGGGGCGAAGCAATCCCATGAGGTCGTTATTCTAAGGGATTTGGATCTCCAATGCCCTTGTGCTTTTTCCTATCGTTTCAAATCTTATTCTGATATGTTTTTTGGGCAAAAGTTTTTTTATTTTATCGCCCCATTCAATGAAAATTAAATTTTGAGGGTTGTTAACTATTTCTATAAATCCTAAATCCTTTATGCCTTCTGCTTCCTTTAGGCGATAGCAATCTAAATGCCATAATGTTTTAAAGAATTGTTCTTCTCCTGCTTTTTTAGAAGAAAGGGGGAAGCTCTTCATTATTAAAAAAGTGGGGCTGAAAATTTTCTCTTGTAATTCTAAACCTTTGGCAACGCCTTTAAGAAATTCTGTTTTCCCACTACCCAAAGATCCCTCTAAAGAAACAACAAGAGCTTGGTTTTTAGAAAAAGACCCAAGCTCCGCTATTGCCTCCGTAAAAAAACGAGCTATTTGTTGGGTTTCTTTTGGGCTCTCGCTGATAACTTTTACTTTCATTTTAATATTTTACAACTCAGACGTCGTAATATTTCATTCTATCACGATTTTTCGCTTTTCTAAAGAGGAATATGATGGTATAATTACATTATTAAATTGCTTCATTGCTCCATTATTGAGAAATTTAACAATTTAACAATTCAACAATGAAACAATGTAATTCATGGAAGATTTAACTAAAAAAAGGGAGGAAAAAATAAAAGCTCTCTGGCAAGAGTCCAAAGAAAGAGTAGCTCAAGAATTAGCAACTCAACAAAATTATTTATATATTGATTTAAGGAAAACGCCAATCGAAACAAGCGCCCTGTCTCTTATTCCGGAACAAACTGCAAAACAAGCTAATGTTGTTGTTTTCCAAAAAATAGGCAACAAAATTAAAATTGCCGCTTTAGACCCTTCAAATCTTGAAACTTTAAAAGTGATTGCCGATTTGGAAAAACAAGGTTATAAAGTAAGTATTTTCGTCGCCACTCAAGAAAGTTTAAACGAGGCTTGGAAAAACTATACCCTTGTTCACCATCGCCCCAAAGAACTTTCAAATTTTATAGAAATTACCGAGACTGAACCAGTAGAATTTAACGACCTCCACCAAAAACTTTTATCCTTACCCAGTGAAGAAGTGACATCTCTCGTCTCCCTTATCTTAAAATCAGCAGTCATTATTGACGCCTCTGATATTCATATTGAGCCCCAGGAAGAACAAGCCTTAATCCGTTTTCGGGTAGACGGAGTGCTTTATGATGTCTCGGAAATAGATAAAAGGAAATATGAGGTAATCAATCAAAGATTAAAACTGCTGTCTGGCCTAAAATTAAACATCAAAACAATCTCCCAAAATGGCCGTTTTACTATTCAAAACAATCAGGATTTTATTGATGTCCGCGCTTCCAGCCTTCCCGGTCCCGAGGGAGAATTTCTCGTTTTTCGGCTTTTAAATCCCCGTCGAACTGCTTTAGGCCTAAAAGATTTAGGCATCCGTGAAAATAATATTGAAACCTTTGAGCGTATTCTCTCAGCGCCAAATGGAATGATTCTCATCACCGGCCCTACTGGTTCTGGTAAAACAACAACTCTTTACGCTTTTTTAAAAAGAAAAGTTTCCCCGGGAATTAAAATTATTACTATTGAAGACCCGATTGAATACCATATTCCCGGCGTAAACCAAACCCAAGTATCCAAAAAATACGATTTTGCCAATGGCTTAAAGTCAATTCTTCGCCAAGATCCGGATGTTCTTATGATAGGCGAAATGCGGGACGCAGAAACGGTAAAAACAGCCATTCAAGCATCTTTGACCGGCCATCTAGTTTTTTCCACTCTTCATACAAACGAGGCCTGTGGTACTATTAATCGTTTAAAAGAGCTTGGAGCTGAAACTCCCATTATCTCCGGCTCCCTCAAATTAGTTATTGCCCAAAGATTAATAAGACGTCTCTGCCCTTATTGCAAAGAGCAATACGAGCCAAGCCCGGATATTAAAGAACAATTAATAGAAGCCCTGAGCATCCTTTCGCCAAAAAGCCAAGTTAAAATTCCTAAAGATATCCCGCCTCTTTTTAAGGCAAAGGGATGTGAGAAGTGCCATTGGCTTGGCTACAAAAACCAGATAGGAATCTTTGAATATTTTATAATGACTCCCCGTATGGCTAGAGCGATTGAAGAAGAAGCTGACCAAAATAAATTGAGAATTATCGCTATTGATGAAGGGATGGTGCCGCTCTTCCATGATGGTTTGATAAAAGCTATTGAAGGCATTACTTCTTTAGAGGAAATAATCAGAGTCGCCGGTGATATCTCTTATATTCAAGAACTTTACAAGGAGCTCTTTTCCCAAATTTTGGTTCGTGGGGTAAAAGTCAGCGCCCAAGAACTGAAACAAATAGAGAAATTGCTTCAAGAAAACAAACCTCTCCAGCCCTTATTAAAAGATAAATCTTCAGAAAGACAAATTGGTTTGATTTTAGCAACTGCTTTAAAATCAAGAGCCACTGATGTCCATTTTGAACCCGAGGAAAAAAACAGCCAAGTAAGGCAAAGAATTGACGGCGTCCTCCATCCATTAGTCTCCTTTGACGCCAGAGAGCATCCAAAAATTATTAATGAATTAAAAAACCTCAGCGGCCTTGCAACCGAAGAAACCCAAAAAGTTCAGGAGGGAAGGTTCCGCTTGATTCTACCTGATAAATCATTTGACCTCCGTCTTTCAATCGTTCCCGGCGGATACGGGGAAAGCGCCTCTTTGAGAATATTAGGCGGGGAGACCGCTATTTTGGATCTGGAAAACTTGGGATTTCTTTCTCCTCAGAGAGAAAAAATAGAAAAAGTTTTAGAAAAAAAAGTTGGCCTTATTTTAGCAGCAGGCCCGACTTCTTCTGGAAAAACCACTACCCTATTCTCTATTCTTAAAAAATTAGCCAAGCCCGACGTCAAAATCATTACGGTTGAAGACCCAATTGAATATCGCTTGCCAAACATTATCCAAACTCAAATTAACGAAGAAAAAGGCTATACTTTTGCCAAAGCCCTGCGCAGTTTGCTCCGCCAAAATCCAAATATTTTCTTAATTGGGGAAATTAGAGATGAAGAAACGGCCGAACTTGTTTGGCAGGCATCATTAACTGGCCACCTGGTTCTTTCAACAATTCATACCAATGATGCTTTGGGAGCCTTATCGCGTTTAGAAACTTTAGGGGTTCCTTCGCAAAAATTAGTTTCCAATATCAATGTTATTATTGCCCAAAGGCTTGTTCGTTGCCTTTGCCCTGGCTGCAAAAAGAAAATAAAAATCCCAAAAGAAATTACGCCTTTGATTAAGCAAGCTTTGAAAAAATTTCCTGAATATAAAGAGCTCAAACAAACTGAATATATCTACGAGCCAAAAGGTTGCCCTCAATGCAGCTTTACCGGCTACCAAGGTTTAGTTGGCATTTTTGAAATCTTAATTCCGCCTTCTGGAGAAAAAGACCTTTCAAAAGTAGATTTTCCCAAATTAATAGACGACGCCATTATTAAATTGCTTCAAGGCGTCACTTCCTGGGAAGAAATTCAAAGAGTTTTAGGGATATAACCTACAACTTATTTTAACAATATCTTTGCCTTGGGTATAAAAAAGGCCCATTAATCTGTAGGCAAAACCCTCCAAATTATGGAGATAAAAGATTAACCCGAGGTATATTTGAGGCGCCGAAGCGTCTAAAATACCCATCTGCAGAAAATCCCCTTGCAAGCATAAGCGCTTGCGTGCCCACAGATTAATAGACCTTTTTCAAAACCCTAAGACGTATTATAATATACTAATTTTATTTTGTCAACCCCCACCTTCTGCTTCTATCTGGCTATCTCAATCGCTCTTGTCTCCCGAATAACCGTTACCTTTATTTCTCCAGGGTATTTTAAAGTTTCTTCCAAACGATTAGCTATATCCTTAGCCAATTTAACAGCCTCTAAGTCGTCTATTTCGTCCGGCTTCACAAAAACCCTAACTTCTCTTCCCGCGGAAATAGCATAAACTCTCTCTACTCCCTCATAAGAAGAAGCTATTTCTTCTATATTGGCTAATCTTTTAAGATAGGCCTCTATGGAATCTCTTCTCGCTCCAGGCCGCGAAGCGGAAATAGCATCAGCCGCATTAATTATCGCCGCTTCTATCGTCTCTATTGGATAAGTATCATGATGGGATTGCATCGCTTTTATAATTTCTTCCGGTATATTATATTTCATTAATATCCGCCTGCCTAGCTCTAAATGAGTCCCTTCTATCTCCTGATCCACCGCTTTCCCAATATCATGAAGCAATCCAGCTTTTTTGCTTATTTCAACGTCCGCGCCTAATTCTGAGGCTAAAGCCGCTGCTAATAAAGACACCTCTATTGAATGTGTCAAAGCGTTCTGACCATAACTAGTTCTAAAGTTTAATCTACCCAATAAATAAACCAATTCCTGAGGCAGATCCAATATGCCCACCTCATAAAGAGCATCCTCTCCAGCCTTTTTAATTCTTTCTCTCACTTCTGACTGGGCTTCTGTGATTTTCTCCTCTATTTTCGCCGGCTGAATCCTCCTGTCTTGAATTAATTTTTCCAAAGCCACCTTCGCCACTTCTCTTCTCGCAAGGTCAAAGCTTGAAAGAACGATTGTATTTGGAGAATCATCCATTATTAATTCTACTCCTGTTAACTTTTCAAAATGACGAATGTTTCTTCCTTCACGACCGATAACCTTACCTTTAATATCCTCTGAAGGTAAGTTTATTACTGTTGTTGTTACCTCGCTAACAGTAGAACGGCTGTACTTTTGAATTGCCTCAACCATTATTTCCTTTGCCCTTTTCTCCAATTCTTCTTTCCTTACAGTTTCCAATTTTTTTAAGGATTCTAAAGTTTCTTCGCTATTTTCTTTTTCTATCCTTCTAAACAATTCTTCTTTTGCCTCTTTTGAAGATAATCTTGCGATTTTTTCCAACGCATCCAGCTCACTTTTCTGAATTTCCTCTAATTCTAATTTTAATGATTGAATCTTTTCAAAAATCCTTTGGTTTTCTTTTTCTTTATCACTCAATTCAATTTGCCTTTTATCCAACAACTCCTCCCTCTGTAGCAACCTCCCCTCCATTTTATCCAACTGAGTTTTCCGGGCTTTATTTTCCTTCTCTATCTCTTCTAAAACTTGCGTTGCTTTTTCTCTAGCTTCCAAAATAATTTTCTTTGCTTCTTCTTGAACTTTTTCTATCCGAGCTTTTAATTTTGATTCTATTGAATCAGATGATTTTTGGGCAATTATCTGGCGAACTATATAACCCAACAAAGCGCCGAGACCCACTGAAAGCATAATCATAACACTCATCGGAATATCAAAAATATTAAACATAGCCATAATTTTAAATTTAAGGCCTATTATTCTCTATTTTGGAAAGGCGATAAAAAATTAATTTCTAAACAATTTTTTTCCCTCTCATCTTCAATCTATTTTTCACGCTATAAACTTAACCAACCAGGATATTTTGTCCTCGGTTTAATGTTTGAAGAAATAAAAAAGAATCAAAAGAGTCCAAGAAGAAAAAATGTCCGTGCTTGGGAGTTTTACAGAAATTTGCTGGTAGAGAATAAATAGCGCCCATGTTAAATCAAAAATTCATTAATAATTCACTTTTTTAGACCTCTCTGAATACATTTTCATTATAGCAAAAATACACACTTTGTCAAAGAGCCAAAAATACGATATACTAATATTAGATTGTTAAACTGTTTAATGGTTAAATTGTTTAAATATGATACTGAATTCTAAACTAAATAGTAAATATGAATCATCTTTGTTCAAAAATTTGCCTTATTATTCTTGATGGCTGGGGAATAGGAGAAAAAAATTTCTCAAATGCTATCTATCGGGCAGGGACGCCTTGCATAGACGAAATAAAAAGATATTACCCCATGGTCTCAGTCCAAGCCTCAGGGATTGCCGTGGGTCTGCCATTTAATAAAGCCGGCAATAGCGAAGTGGGGCATTTAACAATAGGAAGCGGCCAAATTATATATCAACACGTTGTTCGTATTTCCCAGAGTATAGAAAACGGGTCTTTTTTTCAAAATCCCGCATTGTTAGAAATATTTAATCACGTCAAACAAAATAATAGCACCCTCCACTTATTAGGACTGTTAAGCGAAAGTATTGTTCACAGCTCTTATGACCATCTGATCGCTCTCTTAGACTTAGCTCAATCCCTCAAAATAGAAAAAATTAATCTTCATATCTTTACTGATGGAAGGGACTCTCCTCCTAAAAAAGCCAAAGAGCTAATAGGCCAATTACAGAAAGATTTAAAAAAGAGAGGTGAGGGGAAAATCGCTACTATCTCTGGGCGTTTCTATGCAATGGATAGGGATAAAAATTTTAATAGAACTGCTAAATGTTATGATGTCTTAGCCTTTGGTAAGGGCAGAGTGGTCAAAGATTCTATTTCTTATATCGATGAATGCTATAAAGAAGGTATTACTGATGAGTTTATCGTACCAGCAATAGTCAAAGATCCATTAGACCCCAATTCAGAGGGAATTATCAAGGAAAAAGACGGTCTTATCTTTTTTAATTTTCGCGAGGAAAGAATGAGGCAATTAGTAGAGGCCTTCTCTAACCCTGACTTTAAAGAATTCCCCATTAAAAATATCCCTGACTTAAAAATTGCCACTTTTACTGAATACAGAAAAGATTTTCCGGTCAAAGTGGCTTTTCCTCCTCAAAAAATATCCACTTGCTTAGCGCAAATTCTCTCTCAATCCGGGAAAAGGCAATTTCATTTGGCAGAAACAGAAAAATACGCTCATGTGACCTATTTTTTTAATGGTCTCCAGGAAAAACCATTTCCTGGAGAATACTGGGTGATTATCCCTTCCATAAAAACATTACATTTAGAAAATTATCCGGCTTTAAAATCTGTAGAAATTACGGCTCGTTTAATTCAAGCTTTTGAAGAAAACATCTATAATTTTATATTAGTTAATTATGCCAGCCCTGATTTAATAGGCCATACAGGCAATATTAGAGCCGGAATCGAATGCGCCAAAATCATTGACCAAGAAATTGGAAAAGTAATCAAAAAAAGCCAGCAATTTCAATATACGACAATTATTACCGCTGACCACGGAAATTTGGAAAGAATGATGAACCCAATAACTGCCGAGGTTGAGACGGAGCATGATGCCAGTTTAGTCCCCTTTTATTTAATAGATAATCGCTGGCGACTTTTTTCTGAGCGGCAAGAATCCGAAATCATCGAGATAGAACGATGGGCCGGGGGAATGCTTGCTGACGTTAGCCCAACAATTTTAGAATTATTTGGTTTTACTATTCCTCCCGAAATGACCGGTCAAAGTTTACTTCCTTTGCTTGGAATCAAAAAATAATATTGAGGATCAAAAAATAAATCCCAGTTTTTCTTCAAAGCAAAATTTTTGACTTTTAGAGATATTTGCCGTATAATTTAACCGTCCCGCCTTATGAATTTTCTTAAGAAACTTTTTTGGGGTGTTATCTTAAACTCTTTAGCTATTTTACTCTGCCAAAGAGTTTTGAATGAGCTGTTAAATGATTTTTATTTTAGAGGTTCTCTTCAAGAATTAATCTTATTAGCTTTAATTATCACTCTTCTTAATTTTTTGGTGAAACCGATTTTGCGCCTTGTTTTCCTTCCTCTAATTTGGATAACCCTCGGTCTTTTTACCTTAGTTATTAACATTATTATTTTAAAAATAGCTACTTCGCTTACCCCATCATTGATTATTCAGCAACCTATCACTTGGCTTCTATCTTCTGCTATTATTAGCATTTTTAACTCTTTACTGCACAAAATGCATTAACTATGACGCAATTTACTTTAACCATTATTCAAATTATTGTCGGCGTTCTCTTGATCATTCTTATTCTTCTCCAACAAAGAGGCGAAGGGCTAGGAATTTTAGGAGGGTTTTCTTCCCAGTTTTATGGAACTCGGAGGGGATTAGAAAAAACAATTTTTATCTCTACAATTATCTTAGGCGCTTTATTTATTCTTCTCTGTCTCGTCTCTTTTTTGGTTTAATCTCTCTATTTGATTTTAATGAAAAAGATTTTAAACTCTTTCTTAAAGAGATGGCAAATATTGACACCAAAAGAAAGACTTTTTAGCTCTATATTCTTTCTTTTGCTCATTGCCGGTCTCATTCTTTTAACCAATAATTTGTTGAACAAATTTACTACTCTAGAGCCCAAAGAGGGAGGAATTTTACGATTAGGAACTATCGGTCGCCCAGCCTATATCAACCCTGTTCTTTCTCAATCCAATGATTGTGAAAAAGATTTGATCGAATTAATTTATAATGGCCTTTTTTCTGTTGACGGCAAAGGATCATTAATCCCTAAATTAGCGGAAAAAGTTGAAATCAGCGAAGATGGGACTAGCTATATTGTTTTTTTGAAAGAAAATGTATCATGGCATGATGGAATTCCTTTTACAGCAGACGATGTTGTTTTCACTTTAGAAACGATTCAAAACCCAAATATTAAAAGCCCTTTAAGATTAAACTGGGAAGGCGTAGTTGTGGAAAAACTTGGGTCAAATGTTGTCCGTTTCAATCTCAAGGGCGCTTACCAACCATTTCTTCAAAACCTTACTTTAAAAATAATTCCTAAACATCTTTGGGAAAATATTGAACCAACCTATTTTAGCGGAGCCGAGTACAACCTTAAACCCATTGGTACAGGCCCTTATCTTTTTGAAAGTTTGGAGAGAACAAAAGAAGGTAAAATTATCAATTATTCATTAGTCGCCAATGATAATTATTTTGAAAAAAAACCTTACATTTCAAAATTAATTTTCAAATTTTACGATACTTATGAATTGGTCAAAAACGGTCTGCTTAAAAAAGAAATTGATGGATTTTTCCCTCTTCTAACTGAAGATATTGATTTTTTTGCCGATAAGAAAAACCTTAAAATTAATTCTTTAATTCTACCCCGTTATTACGCAATATTTTTAAACTTTGAAAATCCTTTATTCCAAAATAAATCTCTCCGTGAAGCTCTAAATTTAGCAATTTCTAAACAAGAACTCGTTATGGAGATATTAAAAGGGCAGGCTCTTCCCCTAGAGGGACCTATAACCGCAGGTTTTTTGGGTGATATGTTTGATTTAAAAGCAGAATATTCCTTGGAAAAAGCCCAAGAGATTATTAGCCACTTAGGATTAGGTCAATCTGAAAAAGATTCAATAACTTTTACCCTTTCTATTCCTGATAACAAAGAATTAATAAAAGTGGCAAATTACATAGTAAATTGCTGGGAAAAAATTGGAGTTTCTGTGGAATTGGAGATATTACCATTAGCTGACTTGGAGAAAACAGTGATTCAACCTCGGTCTTATGACGCTCTTCTTTTTGGAGAAATTATTGGTCAAAATCCTGATTTATATTCATTTTGGCATTCTTCTCAAATTACAAATTCAGGGCTTAATCTTTCTAATTACCAAAATCAGGAATTAGATAAATTTTTGGAAACAGCAAGGCAAACCTTTAACGAGAAAAAACGTCTTGAAGATTTAAAAAATATTCAAGAGATTCTTTCTCAAGAAAAACCAGCTATTTTTCTATACAACCCTTTTTATCTTTATCTTCTGCCACAAGCAGTTAAGGGTAATAATATGCAGTATGTTAACTTTCCTTCAGAAAAATTTGCTGACGTAGAAAATTGGTATTTATACACCAAAAGAACTTTTTAAGTTGCCTCTGAGAACGCCTTGATGGCGAAATTGGCATACGCGCTAGCTTCAGGGGCTAGTTCCCGAAAGGGATTGGGAGTTCGAATCTCCCTCAAGGCACTTAACCTAAACTCTAATTTAAAAAATAATGCAGAGCAAAATAAAGTATCGGAAAAAAAGAACTCCTAAAATAGCAAAGCAAGCATCTGATTCCTTAAAGATTATTCCTTTAGGGGGATTGGAAGAAATTGGTCGCAATATGACTTTATTTGAGTACCAAGACCAGATTTTTATTATTGATATGGGGCTCCAGTTTCCTGATGAGGATATGCCGGGCATTGACTTCATTATTCCTAACATAGAGTATCTCCTTAGACATCCTGAAAAAAAATTATTGGGAATTATAATTACCCATGCTCATTATGACCATATCGGGGCTATCCCCTATTTAATTGATAAATTAAATTATCCTCCCATCTACACCGCCCCCCTGAGTCGAGGAATAATTCTAAAAAGACAGGAAGATTTTCCTGATTTGAAAAAACTCAATATTCAAGAAATAAATGCTGGCCAAAATATAACCTTAGGACCCTTTAAAATCGTTCCTTTCCATTTAAACCATAATATTCCTGATACTTTGGGTCTAGCAATTAATAGCCCTGCGGGTCTAATTATCTATGCCACTGATTTTAAGTTTGATCTCCAGCCGATAGCCGATAAACCAGCCGATCTCTCACGGATTATAGATCTCGCTTCTCCGGGAGTAACTCTTTTATTAGCTGACTCAACTGGCGCCGAAAATCCGGGACATTCCATTTCAGAAAAAACAATCATGGACAATCTTGACCCTGTTTTTAGAGAAGCCCAGGGAAGAATTATCCTCTCAACCTTCGCTTCCCTTATCAGCCGCATTCAGCAAGCTATCTGGCTTTCTGAAAAATACAATCGTAAGGTTATTATCGAAGGATATGCGATGAAGACAAACATCGCTATTGCCGAAAAGCTTAAGTATTTATCCATAAAAAAAGAAACTATTGTTAACTGGCAGGAGGCAAATCGTCTCGAACCAAATAAATTAACCGTTCTTTGCACTGGCGCCCAAGGAGAACCTGAAGCAGTTTTAATGAAAATAGTAAATAGAGAGCATAAATATTTAAGAATTCAAAAAAATGATGTTGTTATTTTTTCCTCCTCTGTTGTCCCGGGCAATGAATTAGCGGTCCAAAACTTAAAAGATAATTTAGCAAAACAAGGGGCTAAAATTTACCATTATAAAATGCTTGATATTCATGCTTCTGGCCATGGCTACCAGGAAGATTTGAAAACAATGATTAATTTAGTCAAACCTAAATTTTTTATGCCTATCCATGGTCATTACTCCATGTTAAAAACCCATGGCGAATTAGCAGAATCCGTGGGTATTTCCACAAAGAATATTGTTACTGCGACAAATGGACAAATTATTGAATTAGGTAAAAATAAAATTATAGCGACACAAAAATTTGTACCTACAAATTATGTGATGGTTGACGGATTAGGTGTGGGTGATGTCAAGGAAGTAGTCCTTAGAGCTAGACAAACACTTGCCAAAGATGGAATTTTTATTATTGTCGCTTTAGTGGATAGAAAAACAGGATTGCTTCATAACGATCCTCAAATTATTTCCCAAGGATTTGTTTATATGAAAGAGTCAAGGGATTTAATAAATCAAACCAAAAAATTAATTAAAGAAATCGTCAGCTCTTCTACCCGCGGTCAGACATTCAACGAAGGATATATTCGTAATAACCTCAGAAATAAAATTGGTCTTTTTTTGTTCAAAAAGACACAGCGCCGGCCAATGATTCTCCCGATTGTCATTGAAATTTAAATATTAAATAACCGCCTCGCATTTTGAAAAGTAGCTTCCTCTATATCCTTTAGAGGAAGCTTTTTAATTTCGGCTATTTTTTTAGCCACTTCTTTAACATAAATCGGCTCGTTTCTCTTTCCGCGATAAGGCTCTGGCGCAACATAGGGAGCGTCTGTCTCTATTAATATTTTTCCCAAAGGCGCTTTTTCTACCACCTCATCCATTTTTTGGGAATAAGTAATTACCCCTGAAAAACTTATATAAAAACCTTTTTTAATAATTTGCTCCGCTTGAATTTTATTACCAGTAAAAAAATGGAATACTGCCTTATCCTCATACGACTCCTCATCTAAAATGCCTAGAGCGTCCTCATATAAATCACGTATATGCAAACAAAGTGGTAAATGATATCTTTTGGCTGCTTGAACCTGTTTCCTAAATTCTTCTTCCTCTACTCTTTCATATTCTTCCCTCTCTTCCGAAGAAAAATTATTTAAATAGCTATAGTCTAAACCGCATTCTCCAACAGCAACAACTTTTGACTCTTCTAAAAGAGCCTCAAATCTTTCATCAAAAATTTCTGGTTTTAAAAAAACAGAGTTAGAATCGGCTAAATTTTTCTCACTTATTTCATTTTCGTCTTTTTTTGCGGGAATTAAATGGCTAGGATGCAAACCTACAGTTGCCCAACAATTTTTATTATCTTTAGCAATAGTTATCGCCTTTTGTGAGGTCTCAAGGCAAGTCCCCACATTAATAACCCAAATACCTTCGGGTTTTAATTTTTTAATCACTTCTCTTCTATCTTTATCAAAAGCGGCTAAATTTAAATGGGTGTGAGAATCAAAAATCATTCTTATAAAAGCTGTTTCTGCGGCAAGTAAGAGGATAGGCGACCGCTATGAATATCCCTTATTAATTCAACCATTGCCGCAGCTAAAGGCAAGGCAATAATAATGCCGGCAAAACCCGCTAATTTTCCTCCCACTAAAAGGGCAATGATAATAACCAAGGGATTTAATTTCATAGTTTTAGCCCTTAATAAAGGGCTGACAAATCCTTCAATCGCCTGAATAACAATAAAAACGATTAAGACAGTAACCCCTAATAATAAATGTTGGCTCATGCCGACTAAAACCGCTATCAAGCCAATAATTATTGGACCAATATATGGAATAAAATCAAATAATGCCGTTAAAATAGCCAGTAATTCAGCATGACTAATGCCCAAAATTTTAAAACTGATAAGGGCTAGACCACCAACAATGCCGCTTAGAGTTAATTGGACTAAAAACCAGCTACTAACTTTCTGGCGTGTTTTTCCCCAAAGATCAATAAAATAATCTTCATAATTCTTTGGGGAAACCAAACGGATAGCTTTTTCTATCCCTTTTTTCTCGGTATTAATGAAAAAAGAGAAAAGAAGGACAAAAAAAGCAGTGGACGCCCCTCCTAGAATTTTAGTGATTATACTGGCAAACTGGACCAAAAAATCATAAATCTGACCTTTGGAGATGCCGAATAAAGTCAAAAAATTTTCTATTGAAGACCCTGTAATCTGCCAATCCTTCCATAATTGAGCCAAAACTTCTTTATTCATCCAAGAAGGAATCAAATCCTTAAAACCCATTAAATAAGTGTTAAAAGCAGGAGCCAGCCAAAAAGCTAAAAGACCCAAACCTCCCAAAAAAATCAAATAAACCGCAAAGGTTGCTAACCAGCGATTTTTCCATTTTACTTCTAAATAATCAATTGGTTTATCCAGTAAAGAAGCCAAGATAAAACCAAGCAAGGCTATAAAAATAATCTGCCGAAAATACCAGGCAGCTATTATCGCAATACAAATAGCAAAAAACCTAAAAAAACTCTGCCAGGAGATATCTATATTTATATTTTGACTGGATTTAAACATAAAGTAATTTTTCTAATTTTTCTTTGTTCTTGTGGGGTCCTATTAGAGCCAAGTTTAAAGATTGCGAGGTTAACAAATCCTGAGCCACTTTTTGGACATCACGACTAGTAACTTCCTTAATTTTTCTCAAATATTGCTCTGGGGTTTCAATTTGATTTTGCAGTAATTCCTGAAAAGCGATATCTTCTGCGGCATCATGAACGTTCTCCAAGGACAAAGCAACCCTGCCGGCAATAAAATCTTTTGCTTTTTTAAATTCCTTGCCGCCAACTAATTTCGTTTTGAATTTTTTCCATTCTTTTAAGGTAACCTTGATTACCTCTTCTAAACGGCTGTTATCCACCCCCGCCTTAACTGCCCAAAAGCCATAATCTGAATACAAAGCCATAATACTACCAACGTAATAAGCAACCCCTAATTTCTCTCTAATTGTTTGAAATAGTATTCCCGACATTCCCCCATCGAAAATTGTATCTAAAACCCTCAAAGCATATTTTCTTTTATCAAATAAATTTATTCCCCGAAAACCTAAAACTAAATGGCTCTGATCCGTTTTTTTATATTCTAAACTAACCCCCGGTTTTGTCTGTTTCTCCTGAATTTTCTCTTTTGCCTTCCCCTGACCTGATCTTATTGCCCGGAAAGACCTGTGAATTTGTTTAACAATTTCTTTTTCAGAGAAATTTCCACTTGCAAGAATCAATATTGACCCTGCCCTATATTGAGATTCACAGTATTTTATAAGATCTTCTCTTTTAAACCTTTTAATATTTTCCTTATTGCCAACGATCGGGCGACCAGCTGGTTGATTTTCATACAATAATTCCCCCCAAACATCCCAAATATATCTTTTGGGGTCATCTTGACGCATATTAATTTCTTCAATAATCACTCCTTTTTCTTTGTTTATTTCTTTTAATGGAAACTGAGAATTTAAAAAGATATCTGAAACTACATCTAAAGCAATATCCTTATTTTGCTTGGCTACTTTGGCGTAATAACCCGTATATTCGCTTCCGGTAAAAGCGTTATAAGATCCGCCGATAGAATCCAATTCCCTAGTAATATCAAGATTGGTAGGACGTTTTTTCGTTCCTTTAAAACACATGTGTTCCAGAAAATGAGAAATGCCGTTGTTTTCTTTCGTTTCAAAATCAGCGCCTGTATTGACTAAAACCATTATTTGAAAAGAGAGCGATTGTTTGGAAGGGACTGTTAAAACTCTTAAACCGTTATTGAATTTTGTTAATTTAAAATGGTACATGATAGAAAACTCAAAACTCAAAATTACATTACTACATTGTTGAATTGTTTTAATGAAACAATTTACCGCAATTTCTCTTGGATATACTGAATGAGATTCTTTGTGTTAACTCTTTCTTGTTTCATTGTGTCGCGGTCACGTACTGTAACTGTATCATCTTCTAATGTTTGGTAGTCAATCGTCACGCACCAAGGAGTTCCAATTTCGTCTTGGCGACGATATCTTTTGCCTATGTTGCCAATATCATCCCACATTGTCATAAATTCCGGCTTCAAAAGATTAAAAACTTTTTTGGCTTTTTCAATTAACTCCTGCTTATTAGCCACCAAAGGAAAGACCGCTGTCTTATAGGGCGCAAGGACTGGTTTAATTTTTAGAACAATTCTCTTCTCGCTTTTGACCATTTCCTCTCTATAACTTTCTACTAAAAGAGCAAAAAAACTTCTTTGAAGGCCGCCTGAGCATTCAATAATATAGGGGATAAATCTTTTTTTATTTATTGGGTCAAAGTAATTAAGGGTTTTGCCAGAAAATTTTCCTTGTTGCTTTAAGTCATAATCCGAACGATTATGAACACCCTCCAATTCTTCAAATTCATCAAAAAACTTATACTCAATATCCCAGGCATCTTTAGCATAAAAAATTCTTTCTTCCGGGGAGTGCTGTCTCCAGCGTAGCCTTTCTTTGCTTAAACCTATTTCTTCTAGATACCAATTAAACCTGATTTTTTTCCATTCTTCATAAAATTTATCCGATTCTTCAGGGGCGCAAAAATATTCAACATCCATCTGCTCAAATTCGCGAACTTTAAATAAAAATTTACCCAAGGTAATTTCATTGCGGAAAGCCTTTCCTATCTGAGCAATACCAAATGGAATCTTAACCGCCATTGTGTCTCTAATCGGCAAAAAATCAAGATAGATATTCTGACAAGATTCCCCTTTAAGATAAACTTTTGTTTTTTCTCCGGTTACAGAACCCACCTCAGTGGCCATTAATAAATTAAATTCTTTTACCACAGGAATTAAATTTCCTTGACAATCAGGGCAGACTAAACTTCCCTGTTTTAGAACCTCCCATTGGCCTGTTAGATTATTTTTTTTTAATTCCCATCCTTCAATCTTATCAGCGCGAAATCTTTTTTTACAAACTGGACATTGAATTAAGGGATCAGTAAAAGCCGTTGTATGACCACTGGCTTCCCATGCTTTTGGATGCATTAGAATAGAACCGTCAATCAGAAACATATCTTCTCTTTCCTGCACCATTTTTTTAATCCAAAGGTCTCTGATATTCTTGGCCAAAAGTGAACCTAAAGGGCCAAAATCATAGACATTAGCAAAACCTCCATAAATCTCAGAAGAGGGGTAAACAAATCCTCTCCTTTTGCATAAAGAAACAATTTTCTCCATTAAATCATCTGCCATAGCATGTTTTCATATTTTTCCCATTTGGATTCGCCAGCTGGTGGATTGATATTTATAACTTATTACGGTCTTACTATTCCATCATCAGGCAACACAGTTTTGTCAGTCAGCTGAATAGATTTTACAGCTGGATAAGTTAAGTGAATATTTTTACCAGTAAAAGCGTCTGTTGCTGATAAGGTTGTCGTGCCAATTAAGTCTAAAGCTTGATTTATTTGCGATTGCGAAGGGGTGACTTTAATTTGAAAAACAAGTTCCTGAGCCTTGGTTAAAACTCCCGCGCCACTGGGGACTGAATCAATCTTCCAAGATAATTCACGAGTTAGAGGGTCGAAAACTGGAGGGTTTTGTCCGTAATTACCGCCGATTTGGCTTGTAAATTCTACCCAAAGAGGCAAGGTGGTACGCACAGTCACATCTCTTAAAGTATTAAAACTATTAACTATTTTCCAATGGATGGTAAAATCTGTAGCATTATTAGCCCTTAAAGGCAAACTTCCCGTATTCGCTATTTTTGAAGAGGCATCCCTAAAATAACTTTCAATAACCAAATTAGTGTTTGCATTAAGTTTAACTGTATTCAAAGCCGCTGCGCGAGGCAGTTCTGAAACTCCTAATTGTTCAGGCACATTAGAGCTTTTTATAGTTGTTTGTATTTCTAGAATTACATTTTTCTGAGTCGCGCTTGTCATTGGCCAATCTTTCTTTAATTTTATTGAAAACTCCAAAGTTCCCCTCTCTCCTGGGTTAAGGGCATAAAGAGGAGGCACCTTAGCGCCTGACCAAGTTAAAGTATTAGTTTTAGAAAAAAATGTTGCTTGGGGAGCTCTCAAACTTGTAAAGTCAAAAACTTCGCCGTTAAAAACCACTGTCACATCCAAATTCCTTAAGGTGGTGGCATAATTATTTTGATAATCAATAACTACATTTAAAGTTTCGCCCAAATCAGCATTATAATTTATCTCTCCATTAACCAAGGAAGAAATAGACAAGGGGTTTTTAATTATCGTGATGTACCCTTCTGTTTTAGTTAACGGAAGAAAGGTGCCATCTTTAATCATGCCCAAATTCATAATTATTCTCTTTGTTTCTCCTGCTTGACCGGTAACAAACCCCTTGACAATAATTTTGCCGTGGCTTACAGGATTTAATTCTCCTAATGACCACCTGTTATATTCTGTCGCCTCGGAAGAAATGCCTGGGTTAGATTCCTGAAAGACAAAACCGCTAGGCCATTCTGCTCTAATTTCCACATTCTCAAAAGTATAGTTAGAGAGATTTTCCCAATTAATTTCTATGGGAAAATTTTGCTCCGCAAAAACTTGATCTAAAGTAACTACTTCCAACCCAAAAGAGGACCCTGAAATTAGCACTGATTTGGAAAATTTTTCTTCAAAAATAGAGCTAATTCCTTTGGGACGATAACTAAATGTGGCCTCAATATTTTTTAAGGTTTTTGATTCCCCGGTAATTAATAGTTCTATTTCTTCTTTCTTAGAAGACCGAGAATCAATTTCGCCAAAATCGTACATTATTGTCTTTTCTTCTGGGTTATCAACAGCGATTACCCCTTCGGGTAATTTAATCTGTACCTTTGATTCTTGAAGATTTAATCGGGAATCATTTTCTATCAATAAAGAAAATTCTGCAACTTCTCCCGACTTAATTTCATCCGGCCCTAAAAAAACAAAGCTTATTCCTCCCCTCGTAACAAAACCCCAAATAAGATAGCCAAGTATTAAAATTAAGATTGTGATTAAAACTCCTCCCCAGAAAGTTTTTAAAAAATCTTTTATCTTCATATTTTTTCTCCGTCAGTTGGCGGATTTATTTTTTTATTTTTATTATTTTATTTATATTATATCTGCTTTCACTGCTAAAGTAAACTCATTGAAAAATTTTCTGATATATTTTTTCTCTTTTAAAATTTCTTGAATATAAGAGGGTTGGGAAAAACGCTGTAAAGACGAATTAAATAA
>JAQUKM010000001.1:74758-76778 GCA_028719125.1 Minisyncoccota bacterium
TTTATATTATATCTGCTTTCACTGCTAAAGTAAACTCATTGAAAAATTTTCTGATATATTTTTTCTCTTTTAAAATTTCTTGAATATAAGAGGGTTGGGAAAAACGCTGTAAAGACGAATTAAATAATAAGTTAAGGGCTCTCTTTTGACTGGAAGTTATTGGCCTGTCTTTTTTCTGACTATGCTTGGAACAAACAATCCCTTTCTTTTCAAAACTAAAAAATTTATTATCAATTGTTTTTCCACACTCTATACATCCTTCTAAAAATGGCGCTAGGCCGAGAATCTCCAAAAATTGAGCGTTAAAATAGAGCCATACAAAATCAGCAATTTCAGGATATTTATTAAAATTTTCTTCCAAAAAATAAAAAGCGTCAGAAAGAAGTTTCCAAATTTCAGCATCTACCTGTTTTTCTAAAGTGAATCTATCCACTAAATCCGCTATTAAAAAAGCCACTGTTAAAGCTTTCGTATTTTTCTTAATTACCGGGAAAGAAAATTTTTCAAGAGCGCTGGTTAAACGTGGTCTTTGAGATATTGTAAATTGGATCTGAACCAAGCTGGGTAATTCTAAGTGGCCGGCTAATTTAGCATTTATTTTCCTGGTGCCGCGAGCCAATAAGGTTATTTTGCCAAATTTTTGAGTGAAAAAAGTGTAATTGCGATCCTGTTCTTTTATCGGCTCTTGTTTTAAAACAAAAGCCAACGTAGAATAATCTTCCATAAAATCTTTGATTTTTGTTATTGTATTGATAGTATACAGGGATTTTGCTTTCAATGCAAAATTCAGTTATAATTTCTTCAAACCCCCTGTAGTTTAATGGACAAAATGCAGGATTGCGGATCCTGCGATCGAGGTTCGACTCCTCGCGGGGGGACTTTTCGCTACCTTATCTAATTTCTATGTATAAATTGACTGATCCTGTATCTAAATTGCGCGGCGTTGGTCCGCGTAATTTAAAATATCTTGAGAAATTAGGCATTAAGACAATTAAAGACCTCCTTTGGTATTTTCCTTTTCGTTATGAAGATCTTTCTAAAATAAAGACAATTAATGAACTAGAGCCGGGCGAAAAAGCTTCAATTAAAGGAGTCGTCAAAAAAATAACTGTGCGGCGCAGTTTTCAAAAAAAAATGTTTATTATTGAAGCTTTGGTTGAGGATGAAACCGGAGAAATCACAGCCATTTGGTTTAATCAACCGTATTTAAGAAAAAATATTCCTGTTGGAGCTACTGTTTCTTTATCAGGGAAAATAGCTTTAAAAGGAAAAAAGTTTATTATCTCGAGCCCTGCTTATGAGATTATTTCTTACCAAAAAACAGATAGAAATTTTTTCAAAGAAACAACGCATACCGGTCGTTTAGTTCCTGTTTATTCAGAAACCCAGGGATTGAGCTCTCGCGCTCTGCGTTTTTTTATTAAACCTCTCTTAAATTCTTTACCTAATCTTTCAGAAACTCTCCCAGATTTTCTGCTTAAAAAATACGATTTAATGAATTTGCCCCAAGCATTGCGCCAAATTCATTTTCCTTCCTCCCTGACTCTCGCCCAAAAAGCAAGGGAAAGATTTATTTTTGAATCTCTGTTGCTTTCTCAAATTTATCTTTTAAAAAATAAAAAGAGAAATTCTCTCTTAAAAGCCCCAACAATTAATTTGGATGTTCCTTTGCTCCAACAATTTGTTGCTTCTCTCCCCTTTACCCTAACTCAATGCCAGAAAAAAGCTATCTGGGAAATGGCTAAAAATTTAAACCAAAGCCCGATGAACCGCCTTTTGGAAGGAGAAGTGGGTTCAGGCAAAACCATCGTTGCCATCAGCGCGTCTTTATTAACGATAAAATCAAAATATCAGGTGGCTTTGATGGCGCCAACCGAAATTCTTGCCCAACAGCATTATGATAAATTCAAAAATTTTCTTCAGGCTTTTGGCGTAAAAATCGCTCTGATTACTTCCTCAAAAGCAAAGATTTACGATAATGGATTAGAGGGGGATATTTCTAAAAAAGCTCTCAATAAAA
>JAQUKM010000002.1:0-1985 GCA_028719125.1 Minisyncoccota bacterium
TGACATTCTTAGTATTGACAACAGGTTTTAATTTCTCTAAAATTTATGGATGTAAAAAATAATCAATCCGCCAGTTGGCGGACCGCCAAGCGGCAGAAAAAATAAAAATATGGATAAAGAAGAATTGAACCAAAAAGACGCAACTTATTTAGATAAATATAAAAGGGATAAACCTTGGGGTTTAACAGTTTCTATTGACCTGAAAGACTGCAGTTATAATAAAATGGTTGACGCTGAATACATCAAGCAGTTCGTAAAAGATTTATGCGAATTAATTGATATGAAAAGATTTGGGGAAACAACGGTTGTGAATTTTGGCAGCGAGGAAAGAGTGGCTGGGTTCTCAATGACCCAATTAATAGAAACTTCTTTAATTTCAGCCCATTTTGCCAATGCCTCACGCGCCATTTACCTTGATGTTTTTAGTTGTAAACCCTTCCCCCCTTACAAAGTTGCCGAATTTGCAAAAGAAAGATTTGAAGCTTCTCGATATTCAATTAACATCAATTTCCGCTATTAAACTTTAATAAAGCGGAAAAATATTTAAAACAGGGGGCAAAAATACCTCCTGTTTTTTTATCGCTGTCAAAAAAAGGAGTTCAAATTCGTAATCTACGCGCTGTTGTTAAAGCAAGCCGATGGGCAGAATCGAACTGCCGTCGATGGTTTACGAAACCACTGCTTTGCCACTAAGCTACATCGGCATAAAAGGGCTTTATATAAAATACCAAAAATTGGATAAATTGTAAATAAACAATCTCTGTGCTAAAATAAAATAAATTTAATATGGCGCGAACAAAAAAAGGCAACAGAGGGATATATTTGGATTATGCGGCAACAACACCTATTGATCCCCGCGTTTTGAGGGCGATGCTTCCTTATCTAAAAGAGAAATTCGGCAACTCTGTTTCTCTTTATAAATTAGGGCGGGAAACAAAGATAGCTTTAGAACAAACGCGCTTAACAGTCGTTGAGGCCGTCAAGGCAAAACACAAAGAAGAAATTATTTTTACCAGTTCAGCGACAGAAAGTAATAATTTCGCCTTAAAAGGCATAGCGCTCGCCTCGGTTCATAGGCGAAACGGGCTTGCTAATCAAAACCAAGGCAAACATATTATTATTTCCGCTATAGAGCATGATTGTGTTTTAAACAGCGCTCTCTGGCTAGAAAAATTAGGCTTTAAAATTACTCAGATTAAACCGGATAAATACGGGTTAATAAATCCTAAAGATGTGGAAAGAGCTATTACCGAAGACACCATTTTGGTTTCTATCATCCATGGCAATAATGAAATCGGCACCATAGAGCCAATTGAAGAAATAGGAGGTATTTGCCAAAAAAAAGGAGTTTATTTTCATACAGACGCGGCTCAAACTTTTGGCAAGATACCAATAGATGTAGAAAAAATGAAAGTTGATTTACTAACCGCTTCTTCCCATAAGATTTACGGACCAAAAGGCGCTGCTTTCCTCTATATTAAAAAAGGCACAAAAATAGATCCCTTGCTTCATGGCGGTGGCCATGAATTTGGTCTTAGGTCTTCTACTGTCAATATCCCGGCTATTGTCGGCTTTGGAAAAGCCATTGAAATTTGCGAAAAGCAGATGAGCAAAGAATCTAAAAGATTAACCAAATTACGAGACCAATTAATTCAGGGAGTTCTAACAAAAATCCCCCATTCTCATCTCAATGGCCATCCCAAAAAACGTTTGCCTAATAATGCTAATTTTTGGTTTGATTTTGTTGAAGGCGAATCTATTGTCGCTTCGCTTGATGAATATGAAATTGCCGCTTCAACCGGCTCTGCCTGCTCTTCTGAAAAATTAGAGCCCAGCCACGTTCTTATAAGTTGCGGCTTACACCCAGAATGCGCTCATGGTTCTTTAAGATTAACTTTGGGCAGATGGACAACAAAAAAAGACATTGATTATACCTTAAAAATTCTAGAAAAAGTTATCAGCAATTTGAGAAAAATCTCCCCCTT
>JAQUKM010000002.1:2085-17850 GCA_028719125.1 Minisyncoccota bacterium
TTAAAATCCATTGTTCTGTTTTGGCAATTGATGCCCTAAATGAAGCTATTTATGATTACTTATCAAAAAATAAAAGGCCTCTGCCGGAGGAACTTCAAAAACACCACCAAAGGATTGAAAATGAGAAAAAAATATTAGAGAAGAAATACGCTGATTGGCTCGGAGAAGAAAATAAGGAATAATGTCTAAAAATATTAAGGGTCAAAAAATTGTTGTTGGCATGTCCGGTGGAGTGGATTCCTCGGTTGCTTTAATATTATTAAAACAAAAGGGCTGGCAGCCAATCGGCCTTTCTTTAGAATTACCTATTTGGGATGATAAAACTAAACCTTCAAAAAAAAATACCCGTCTTTTAAAAAAACAATCTCCAGAGGCAGCAGCCAAGGTTTGTAAAAAGTTAAATATCCCTCATTATATTGTGGACGCGAAAAAAGATTTTGAGAAACAAGTTGTTAAGTATTTCATTGACGAATGGAAAAATTTAAGAACCCCCAATCCTTGCGTTATTTGCAATCCTAATTTCAAGTTTAAACAGCTAATCGCTTGGGCGAAAAAACATAAGGTTGAATATATTGCCACTGGCCATTACGCAAGACTGAAATTTAATTTCAAAACAAAGCAGTATGAGTTATTAAAAGCCAGAGATAAAAACAAAGACCAAACTTATCACCTCTGTTTTCTGCCCCAAAAATGGCTCAAACACATTATTTTTCCTCTCGGTAGTTACACAAAAGAAGAAATTTATCAAATAGCAAAAAAACAAGGATTAAAGTTCTTTGACAAAAAAGAAGAAAGCAAGGATTTTTGTTTTATTGCCGGCCAGTCTCTTTGTCCCTTCTTGAAGCAGGAAATCGGCAAAAAACAAGGTTTGATAGTTGACTCCCGAGGAAATATTTTATCTCAACACCAAGGATTGCATTTTTTCACCATTGGCCAAAGAAAAGGCATTAAGCTTTCCGGCGGCCCCTATTTTGTTGTCGGCTTTGATAAAAAGAAAAACGCTCTTTTAGTAACTAAAAACAAAAAAGATCTCTTCAAAAAAGAAATCTTTGTTTTTCCTTATCACTTTATTTCGGAAAGAAAACTATTAAAACCTTTTAAAGGCCGGGTGAGTATCCGTTATCAGCAAAAACCTGTTTCCGCTATTATAACCCCTAAAAAAAGAGAGTTAAAAATTGTGTTTTCAAAACCAGTTTTTGCCCCTTGCCCCGGCCAATTTGCTGTTTTCTATCAAAGAGACAAATGCTTAGGAGGCGGGAAAATTATTTGAGCGAGATACCGGGATCGAACCGGCGCCTTCACCTTGGGAAGGTGATATACTACCACTATACTAATCTCGCTGATTTTACCTTTTAATCCTTAATTTCTCCAAGAAATTATACCAAATCTCAGAAAGATTTGAAAGAAGGCTGTTTTGAGCGCTTGATGAGGATGATAAGGTGGAAGAAACGCTGTCAGTGGCAGATTCGGTATTATTTGTCGACGGAATTATCAGAACCACCTCTTCCCCTTCTTTTTTGAAACCCAACATTGAACGCGCTTCTTTTTCCAATAACTCTTTCTGACTTCCCTGTTCTAACAACTGCTCCAATCTTGCCTGCTCTTTAAGCAAATTTTCTTTTTTTGATTCCAAATCACTGAACTCTTCAGTCAGGAGTTTATATCTCTGCCAGTCGCCCTGAATCCGCTGGGCGAGAATAATGACGATAACAATACTGATTAGAATTAATAAAAATTTCTTCATAACTTTAGTTAACTTCAAGAATTTAACGGGAAGAAGAAAATATCTTTAAGAAAACTTCTGAAGGAATCTGTAAATCCGCTTCTTGTAAAAGTTTTTTCTTCCCTTTTGCCTGCTTTTTCCAAAGTTTCATTTTTCTGGTTCTATCTCCGCCATAAAGATAGCCAGTGACATCTTTTTTCAGGGCGGGAACTGTTTCCCGGGCAATAATCCTACCCATTCCTTTTATCTGTATCGGGATAGCATAATTTTGGCGAGGCAAAACATCTTTTAGTTTCAGAGCTAATTTTCTGGCTTCTTTCTCTATTTTATCTCTAAAAACTATTCGTGACAAACTTTCAAATTGTTTTCCCGCTAAAATCACTTCCAATTTTTCCAATTCTGTCGGTTTATAACCCGAGATTTCGTAACTCAAAGAGGCATAGCCAGAAGAAACAGACTTTAAGTTATCATAAAAATCTTTAATTACCTCCTCCAAGGGAATCTCGCATTTTATAGCTAATCTTTCGACAAAAGTAAAGGTATTCATATTTTCACCCCGGCAGTCATTTACCAACTTCATTACTCTAGATAAATACTGAGGCATCGTAATTATTTCCATATTTACCCAAGGTTCTTCATAACCAATAATTTCATTGGGAGAAGGCCATTCGCTGGGATTAGTGATAATTTTCTCTTTGCCGCCTTTGAGTAAAACTTTATAAGGCGCTGTCGGCTGAGTAATGACTAAATCCAATCCGTATTCTTTTTTTAATCTTTCCTGAGTAATTTTCAAATGGAGCATTCCCAAAAAGCCCAAACGATAACCCCGGCCCAAGACCTCAGAGCTTTCTGGGGTAAAATACAGAGCCGAATCATTCAATTTTAATTGATTTAAAGATTGGCGAAAATGCTCAAAATCCTTATCACTCTTCGCTAAACCTGAATCTATCTTTCCTTTGGCTAAATAAAAACCGGCAAAAACCACTGGTTTTGGCTCTTTATAGCCTGGCAAGGGAA
Organism: Minisyncoccota bacterium; assembly: GCA_028719125.1. Lineage (GTDB taxonomy): Bacteria > Patescibacteriota > Minisyncoccia > UBA6257 > UBA6257 > JAQTTC01. The sequence goes on from JAQUKM010000002.1 coordinate 4,826, forward strand.
CTATGATTGGTGATTTAGTTATTGTGTCTCCAACCCGGACTAAATTCAAATCCTTTAATCCTGTTGCTATCCAGCCAATCTCCCCAGATTTTAATTTATCTTTTGACTTTAATTCCGGAGCAAAATAGCCCAAATCAACAGCGCTTCCTTTTGCGCCGCTGATAACAAAATGGATTTTTTCTCCTTTGGCGATTTCGCCTTCAACAACCCTTAAATAAGCAATAATTCCTTTGTAATCATCATAATGAGAATCAAATACTAAAGCCCGAAAAGGAGATTCTTTCTTAATTTCTGGACCGGGAATTTCAACTGCTATTTTTTGAAGCAAGGTATCCACATTTTTTCCTGTTTTGGCCGACAAAAGAATTATCTCTTTTCCATCAACCTTTAATAAATCAGCCAATTCTTTTCTTTTTTGCTCTAAATCAGGAATTTCTAAATCTATTTTATTGATAGCGCCAATAATTTTAAGACCCTGTTTTTGAGCTAAAATAAAATTAGAAATGGTTTGGGCTTGTATGCCCTGCGTCCCATCCACTAAGAGTACGGCTCCTTCAACTGCCGCCAAGGCGCGAGAAACTTCATAAGTAAAATCAACATGCCCTGGCGTATCAATTAGGTTTAAAATATATTCACCTTTCAAATTTTGAGTTTTGAGTTTTGAGTTTTGAGTTTGAGAATGCCACAGCATTCGAACTGGATGCATCTTAATAGTAATGCCGTGCTCTTTTTCTAAATCCATTCTGTCTAAATACTGGGGCTTTAATTTATTTTCCGAAACCGTTTTTGTCAACTCCAAAAATCTATCAGCCAAAGTAGACTTACCGTGATCGATATGGGCAATAATGACAAAGTTACGGATATTACTATTCATTGGCCTTATATATTTTACGAATAAGAATGGTTTTTAGTTCCTGTATTTCTTTAATACCAAGCTTAAAGCAGAGAAATAGAAAGCAAGCCAAGGATACCATAAATGAAATGGCGGCGCTCACCACTAAATTTACAACCTTTTCCGAAGGGAAATACCCCTCTAAAAAGTTAAATAATAAAAAGGCGATTAACCCGCTAACCAAAGAAACAAATAGTATTTTTAATACAGAGGAGCGAAATTCTTTCAAAAACGAGGACGAGAACACCGGTTTTAGTAAAATCGCCAAAATTAAAAAGTAAAAAAGATATGTTAAAGTTACTGCTAAAGCCAAACCACCTACTCCAAAAATCAAACCAAATTTATAGCATAATAAAAAACCTAAAGCGTAAGAAATAATACTGGCAATGAAAGGTTTTAGAGCATCTTTTTTGGCAAAAAAAATTCTCAGCAATAAAGCATTCGCCCCCTGAAAAATCATCCCCAAGGAAAGAATTGAAAAAACTTGTATTGTCTTTAAGGTTGAAGCCCAGTCAAATTTTCCATAACCCAATAAAAGGCGAATGATCGGCTCCCGAAAAACAATGAACCAAACCGCTATCGGGATCAAAAAGAAAAATATCTGGGAAAGAGTTTCCAATGAAGTTTTGGCAAAATCAGCCTGCTTTTTTTCGGCGCTAAATTGCGATAAAGCGGGAAAGGCGGCAACAGCAAAAGACAAAGCAAATACCGTTTGAGGCAGATTTTGAATATCATTGGCAAAATTAAACACAGCCAAACTTCCCTGTTCCAGCATTGTGGCGATAACAGTAATACCTAAAAGAAAAACCTGATTGGCAATAATACTCAAAGAACGCGGGATCATCATTAAGAACACATTTTTCAACCCTGCAATTCTTTCTTTTAAAACTTGAAAATTAAATTTAAACTTATAGCCGGTAGTCATTAAAGCCGGGGCCTGAATTGCTAAATGAAGAGCAGCGCCTAAAACCACGCCCCAAGCCAGCCCTTTTAAGCCCATCATTGGAGAAAAAACAAGAATTCCGATTATAATCCCTATGTTATACAATAAGGGAGCTAAAGCGCAGGATAAAAATAATTTGAATATTTTTAAAATACTGGCGACTACAGAAGAAATGCCCATTAGAATCGGCTGAATCATCATAATCCTTGTTAAAACAATCGCCAGTTCTAATTGCTCAGCATTAAAACCTACCAAAAGACGGGAAAGAAAGGGTCGGGCAAAAATAGCTACGATTAAAGCTAAAATTCCTATAAAGATGCCGATTACCATAATTATGGCGTTGGCAAATTGCCAGGCCTCTTCTTTGTTTTTAGCCCAGTATTCGCTAAAAACAGGAATGAAAGCAAGAGAGATGGCTCCCATAATAAAAATATTATAAATCAAATCCGGGAGCCGAAAAGAGGCATAATAAATATCTAAATACCCCGAGGCCCCAAAACGACTGGCTAAAAAGGCATTTCTGAGAAGCCCCAAAAAACTGCCTAATAAAGTCAAACCACTTGTCAATATGGCCGCTCCAAAAATTGTTTCCGATTTATGGTTTAATATTTTCTGAAAACGAGCAATCATTATTTTTGATATTTTTAACTTGCTAATTAATTTTCTTTCTGAAAGGTTAAGGTTAAATCATTCTCTAAAGGAATAAACTGATTGAAAGGAAAAAGCGAGGGAACTATTTTTGTGTCTTTGGGCGTAATTAATTCAAAAGAAAACTTCGTTTTTTGGCCGCTTTGTTTTTGGACAATTAATTCCCAATCAGAAAACTGCTTCCAATTACCAGGAAATTTATAAATTAAACTAAAGGGTCTCGTGGATAATTGAACCCAACAGCCAATAACTGTCTTTCCTTCTTCTTCATATATTTCAATATTATTTTTTCCATCCCGAATTGTGTTTTCTTCTATCAAAAGCAACTCTTCGTCTTTTTGATAGCCCAGTTTATTATAAAAATTTTCAAATTTAGCAGTGTTATTGCCGCTCTTCAGGAAACTTCCTTTTGCTCCTTTTATAATTATTCCCTTTGGAAGATAAATTTTTAAATAGTTCTCTATTAATTTTTCTTTTGAAGAAAAGTTTGGAGCGCTGATAGTTAAATAATTTATTATCTCGCCATCGGCGCTAAATTCAGTATCCAATTCAACCATCTTCTCCCGCGTGTCCTCGGTGAAATCATCTCTCAAAAGGTTAAAAGTCACCCCCAAATAATCATTTTTACTTTCTTTAATTTTTCCTGTCCAATCAAAAGTATCAAAAAAATATTCCAAATTATCATCCACCAAATAAATCTGTAAATCTTTTTCTTCAAAACTTCTAACAAGAACCTTTGGAATACTAACCAGCGTTTCTAATGAGCACCCTTTTATTTTTTCTTGAAGTTCTTTGAAAAATGACGGCAAGGAATTTTTCTTTTGACGCAATGGCGCCGGTTTTGCTAATTCCTGAACTTGGCCTTTGTAGAAAGAAGTGAAATTATTTTGGTCTATAAGTAAATTATGGTCTTTAATCTCCAAAGGACCGATTATTTCCAAAATAGTTTCCATTACCTTGATATTAGCAAAAATAACACCATCCAAAACGGGGTTTTTTTCTGTTTTTGAATAAAAGGACAAGATTTTTTGACCGCTGGAAGGACAATCAAAAAACCAATTGGCATCATGCAAGAGCCAGCGATCACCAATGCCTTGGAGAGGCGCCGGAGGTATAATCTTGTCTAAAAATACTTCTTCCAGAGAAAAAATGGTATCTCCCTTCAAACTAATTTTCCCCCTATCAAATGCCAACAAAGCATAGGCGCCTATAAACCCCCCTGTTGGCCTTGAAATATCAGGGTCTTGAAATAAAATAAGATAATTCTTTTCTTCTTTTTCTCCGAAAAAAGACAACCAATTTTCCAATTGATAGTTTTTATTTTTATACCAAGGAAAATTATATTTTTCAAAATAGCTTAAATTATCTTTTAAATTGTTTAAAATGGATAATGAATCTTCTTCCTGTTGAATCATTGCTGAAAGAAGGGTCCCATTATTGATTTTTTCTAAATTTTCTTTAATAGCTACCAAATGTTGGCTTAATTGAATTTTTTCTTTAACAAAAGGAATAAAAGAAAATTTTTGCAACAAATCATTGTTCTTCCTTGAATTGCTTAAAGCAAGTTCATCAATCAAACTCATTGCTTCATCAAAATTTCCGTCTTCTAATAAAGAAATAATTTTTCCATTAGCTTCTTGGAGGTAAGCTGATTTCAGAGCTATAAAAAAAAATGAGCCTATTATTAAGAAAATTAGTATTCCTGAAAAAATAGCAATGGGCGATGAAATTTTCTTATTTGATAGCTCCATTTTTATATTTTGAGAACCTTCAAACGCTCTCGTTCTAATTTTAAGTAAACTCTCAGGTGATTATTATAAGACCCTTCGCCCGCTAATTGGCGGGTTCAGGATGAAATTGTTGAATTATTCAACAATTTCATTTTACTACAAATTCTTGAAATAATCAAAAAAAAGGAGTATAATATTTTTTGGTTGAACCGGGCAGTCGCCCCGACCTAAATTAAAAGAGCGGGGAGGAAAGTCCGAACTCCCACCCTGTTAAATTTTCTTTGCTGCTATTTGACAGGGTTAAAAAAGTAGCAGTTAACAGCTGTCGTCCAGCTCTTTTTGTTGCAAAAAGAGCTGGATAGAGGTGCGAACAGAGACGTCGAGGCCTGAAAAGGCCAGACTTCCTTCCCTTAAGAAGGGAGAGTCCCAAAAGTAATTTTGGGGGTGAAACGGCTAAATCCTTACTGGGCGCAAGGTTCGTGTCCCGTTCTTTTGGACCTAAACTAAAAGAACGGGAAGTAACCGCTTGATCCTGATGGCGACATTAGGACTAGATAAATGACTGCCGTTCCGCCCTTTTGCCCTAAAATAAAAGAGCGGAATACAGAATTCGGCTTATAGGTTCAACCACTTAATTAATTGATCAAAATCGCTCCGTTAAACGGAGCGATTTTGATATATAACATATAATAACTTTATTATATATTTAATGTATTTTGCCGTTTATCAATGGCAGAATTAACCAAATAATCTGCCCTTTGATTTTTCTCTCTCGGAATATAATTAAATTTTAAGTCAGAAAAATCAAATTTTAGATTCCAAACCTCCAAGAAAAGAGGTTGTAAATCTTTCTTCAAAATTTTAAATTTCCCGTTAAGTTGATTAACTACTAACTCTGAATCAGCGTTGATTATCACCTCTGTATTCTTCAGTTTTGACTTTCCCAAAAGATGTTTTGCTTTTTTGAGGGCAAAAATAATCGCTTTATATTCAGCGACATTATTCGTGGTCTCGCCTATGTATTCAGCATATTCCTTATCTCCAATAATAACGCCGATACCTGCCGGTCCTGGGTTACTTCTTGCCCCTCCATCTGTATAAATTTCCAGTTTTGTTTTCATAATTTATAATATTATTTATAATATTTTAAAAAATTTATTCCTTCCAGGGGAAAGAATCATTGAGCTTTAAGCTAAACCCGGCTGCTTTTTTATGGCCTCCACCGCCATATCTTTCCGCAATTTTGGAAACATCCACCTTGCCATCAGAACGCAGCGAAATTCTTTTTTCTTTGCCTGTTTCAAACCAGATAATCGCCATTGGCGGCTTTTTTTTAATTAAAGCGTTGCCTATTTCAGAAATTAGAATTGATGAATTAACTACTAAAGTTTTATATCTTAAAAATTTCACTTCTTTGGCTTCCTGAACCAAGCCGGCAATTATTTCATTCTGATATTCAACAACCTTTTTTCCGGCTTCAATGTATTTTTTTCTTGTTTTTTTATTTTCTATTTCTTTCACTAACTTACTCCACTTTTTAAACTCAAAATCCAGCGCGTTAATTGTGGCTAAGATTTCCCGGGTATAAGGTTTTTTGAATTTCCAGAGATCCATATCCTCTATATAGAGCAATAATTCTGGTATCTTCTTTTTTGGGAAAAAATACTGCCAAACCAAAACTGAAGCGGAGCGTTTCATATTCAACTTTGTTTTCATATTTCCAGACTTATCAAAATCCAAAATTCTTTTAGCGCTGATGTGATGGTCAATTATTGTAATTTCGTTACCTTGCTTAATCAGACTTTCCAAAACCTTTTTTCCAGGAATAACATCAAAAAAATAAATTTTCTCCTTCTCAATAACGTGTTCAAAAGAAGATTGATAATTTAAAGGGAAATACTTGCCCTTACCCTTAAATTTTTTCCAGGCAACCCAGGCACTAGCAAACCCATCAGGACAATTTTTGTGGTAAAAAATAACCATCTAATTATATTTGTTACATTATTACATTTTTAAAGCCGGCAGCGATTTTCCGGCCAAATATTCTAGCATTGCTCCGCCGCCTGTTGAAAAAAATCTGTACTCTGTATTCTGTATTTTGTATTCTGGTTTCAAAATTTTAAAAGATAGCAAAGTATCGCCGCCGCCAATAATTGTTTGAGATTCTTGGTTCTTTAAAATAGCCTCTATTATTTCTTTCGTACCATCACTAAATTTTGGGTCTTCAAATTTCCCCATTGGTCCGTTAAAAAATATTGTTTTTGCTTTTGAGATAATTTGAGCGAAGGTTTTGGCGGCTGTTGGTCCAATATCAAAGATAGCATCTTTATTGACAATTAATCCTAATTCCTTTACTTGCTTTTTATTGTCTCGATTTAAAACTCTAAAATCGCCAGGCAAAATTAATTCTGCCTTTTGCGAACTCAAGTTTTTTGCTTCCTCAATTGCCTCATTATCAAAAGCAGAAGAGCCGATAGAAAAATCATTGGCTTTTAAAACTGTACTCGCCACTACCCCTCCCAATAAAATATAATCTGCCTGTTTTAAGAATCTTTTAATCACAGGCAATTTATCTTTTACCTTGGCTCCGCCTAAAATTACCACTAATGGTTTTCTGGGGCTTTTAATAATTCCATCCAATTGCGATATTTCTTCTTCAAGCAATTTACCCATAAAGGAAGGTAAAAATTCCTTAATCGCGCATAAAGAAGCTGCTCTACGATGAGACACAGAAAAAGCCTCGTTTATAAAACAATCCCCCATTTTTGCTAATTCTTTGGCAAAATTTCTGTCATTTTTTTCCTCTCCCTCGTAAAAACGGATATTTTCCAAAAGAATTATGGAATGATGAGGCAATTTTTCAATTTCTTCTGAAAGCTGCCTGTCAATCGGCGTTTTCAAAAAATAAACTGTCTCCCCAATAACCTTGTTTAAATACCGGGCAATCGGCTCCAAACTAAATTTTGGGTCTCTTTCTAAGGGACGGCCAAAATGAGAAATAAGAATAATTTTTTCTGCTTTTTTTTCTTTCAAAAGATTAATCGTCGGCAGGGTACGTTGAATTCTAAAATCATCCAAAATTTCATTTTGTCTCAAAGGGACATTAAAATCCACTCTCATTAAAACTTTTTTTTGGCTAAAATCTGCCGAATTAAAAGGTTTTAAAGGCATATGGACCAACAGTTTAATGTTTAATTTTTACTTCAATTCGTAATCTACATTCAAGATAATACTGATTTCTTCTGTTCCTGTTTCTATTGGCGCTTCAGAAGCCGCAACATCCTCCACGCCGCCAGCCACCATCATTTTTTCCATTTCCAAAGAGCGATAAGAAGGATAAATGCTTGACCCTTCTGAGATATTGACAATTTTTCCTAAACGAATACTTGTTTTGGCGCTTAAAATCTTTGCTCTCTCTTCTATTTTATTTAACGCCTGTATTCGCGCTTCGTTTTCGTAGGTCTCAGGGTCGTCAATTTCAAAACTGATATTTGAAATTTGATTAATCCTTCTTTCCGATAAACCGCCAATGATAGTATTTATTTTATCAAAATCCCTGATCTTAATTGTTGCTATTTGAGACAATTGATAGCCAATAATCTTGGGTGGGCAGGAAATATAATAAGTGGCTTCCTGCCCTTGTTGACGACACCAGTTGTAATCATATTGAGGAACTAAATTATAACTTGTCGTCTTGATGTCATCTTCGCTCACGCCCTCGTCTTTTAGAAAATCAATTGCCTCTTTCATTTTTTTATTGTTTTCTTCTTGAACTGCCTCTGTTTTTTCGCCTTGGGTAATAACCCCAATTACAATTTTAGCGATATCTGGCTTTGCCAAAACCTTCCCTTCGGCAGAAAAAGAAATTACCCTCTCGGGGTTAACAATATTTTGGGCCAAACGATAATTATAATACCCCCAGCTCAAAACACTGATGCTTAAAACAACCAAAAAAATCGTTAAAATAGTGATTAATTGCTGATAGTTTTTTTCGTTCATAATTTTTTTAGTATTTTTATTAATTCATTTTTATTGGTGCTGGCGCCACCGACCAAAACCCCGGCACCCTCTTTTAAGTCAAGAAAAGAAAGAATGTTTTGGGCATTAATTGATCCTCCATAAATAATCGGCAAATTCTTTGCTAATTTTTCTGAAAACCGGCGCGCAACCCAAAAACGAATAAGAGCAATTATCTTCTCCACTTCTTTTAAATCCTGCGGTTTACCGCTGCCAATAGCCCAAACCGGTTCATAAGCAATAATTAAATCCGAGGGTTTTTTAATCTGAAGACCCTGAAGAGCGTGGTTTAATTGTTCGAAAAGAATCTTTTTTACCGAAATGGACGAAGCCGAATCCTTATCTCTTCTTTCTTTTTCTCCAACACAAAGAACGGGTTTTAAATTATCTTTTAAACAGGCCTTAATTTTAGCGTTAACCATTGCGTCAGTTTCTTTCAAATATTCCCGGCGTTCAGAATGCCCAATAATGACGTACTGCGCTTTTAGAGATTTTAACATTTTTGGCGAAATCTCTCCAGTCATTGAATAGCGGTTAAACCAAAACACATTTTGCGCTCCCAAGAAACACTTATCGCCTATTTTCTCTTTAGCTTCAGATAAATAAACAGACGGGGGAGCAACTACTAATTTGTTGCTTTTGATTTTTTTTGAAAATTTATTGAAGATTTCAAAAATTTCTCTTGCCTCAATAAGCGAAGCTGGCGCCATTTTAAAATTGAAAATAATAAGTTTAGCCATATTCTTTTATTAATCGTCTAAGTTAAAATATTGATGCCCAACAATGTTAAAATCGTCACTATAATTCCAGCCAAAGCCGCACCTAGGCTAATAAGCCAGAAAGCCTGGCGATTCTCTATTCCGAATAAAAAAGCAGCGACAGAACCAGTCCAAACTCCGGTAAAAGGCAAAGGAATAGCCACAAAAAAAATCAGAGCCCACTTACCCCACCGATTAAAACTATCAGCGGTTTTTTGCCTCGTTCTTTTAAATAACCAGCCAAAAAAATTGGCAAAAAAAGCAAATTGCTTACTTAAATAATCTGATAATTTGTTTAGAAACCAAATTAAAGGAATTATCGGCAATATATTTCCTAGATAACTCAATATCAGCGCCTTAGGCCAAGGAAAATTAAAAATTCCCATCGCTACAGGAATTGCTCCTCTTAATTCAACTATTGGAGAAGCGGCAATAATGATAGTCCAAAGTTCATTCATTATAAATCATTATACCAAAATTAAACAAAATAAAAAGCCCTAACTGTAATTGTTAGGGCTAATTTAATTGAAAGTTTATTTATTCACTAATTTTTTTATTTGAATCTTCTATATCCCTGCTTTTCTCTGTCTCATAATATTCATCATCTGCAAGAACCCATAATATCAACAGCAATGCCACCAGGGCTGCTAATATTGTAGAAAAATTATTTTTTATAATTACATTAACCAGTAGTCCATAAGACTTTATAATTTCTCTAAAAACTTTAGCTAAAAAAGGAAAAAACAATTGCAGAATTACTATTATTGCGCATATCTTTTCTAATGCAACCTTCATACTATTTACCTCCTTTCTTAAAATTTTCATAAACTTATTCTTAAACTTATTCTTACCGTTTTTGAGTCCCCATCGCATTGAGACTCAAATTCAATCTCTTGCCATAATTTTTGAGCTTCTTCTATAGCAAGAGATTGATAAGCCACTCTTTTATATAAAATCGCATCTTCTTTCCTTGTACTATCCATTTTCTCTCCTTTCTCTTCCTTTAAATTTTAAAAGAACCAAAAATGTCTTTAACAAGACATTCTAATGATACCACATTTATTGTTAAAAGTCAATCTCTCTGTTGACCGTTGACCCTCTAATCTAAAAGGAGGTCAACTCCACTATCGTTTTGACCACTGGGCTCTCTTTCTGGCTTTTTTCAAACCATATTTTTTTCTTTCTACCTCACGGGAATCTCTTGTTAGGAAACCTTTTTCTCTAAGCATTGCCTTATATTTACCTTCGTCAGTTTTAACCAAACAGCGGCTAATACCTAATCTGATGGCCTCTGCTTGCCCTGAAATACCGCCGCCTTTTACTTTGATTGAGATTAAGAAATTATTTTCTAAATTAGTTATTCTCAGGGGATCCAATATTTTTTGGCGCTGTTTTTCCAAGGGAAAATATTCCTCTGAAGTTTTCCCATTAATAAATAAACCCGGTTTATCTTTAGTAAGCCTCACTCGAGCAACCGCTTCTTTTCTTCTACCAACAGCCTCAATATATTCCCTTCCGCCAGTTGGCAGATTCGCTTCATCCTCTGGTTTCTTTTCTCTCGGCTTTGTTCCTTTTGTTGTTTTCTCTTTCTTAATTGCCATAGTTTAAAAATTTATTATTAACCTTTTCATTCTTTTGGGGCGTAATTTATTTTTTGGCAACATCCCTTGAACAGCTATCTTTAAAACTTGCTTCGGGTCTTTTTCCCACATTTTTTCTAAACTCGTTTCTTTCAAATGACCGATATAGCCGGTATGTTTATAATAAATTTTATTTTTTGATTTGGTCTTGGGAAAAGGTTTTATCTTTCCAAAATTTTGGACAACAACAATTGTCTCCCCTGCTTTATTGGGAGCATATTCTGTTTTATGTTTGTCTTGAAGTAAAACAGCGATTTTTGAAGCCAATCTGCCTAAAGATTGACCTTGGGCGTCTATAGTAACCCTATTTTTATTATTTTTATTTTGTTTTTCCATTATTATTTAACTTTCTCTTTTTCTTACTCTTTAATTGTTCTTTTATTTCTTCTCCTCTGCTTCGGTTTTTGCCGCCATTAGTAGAGATTTTTCCACTAATTCTAAAATTACCAGAGGCGAACCGTCCCTAATCCTCCTTTTGGCTGTCTTAATAATCCTCGTGTAGCCACCTTTTCTGTTTTTAAAAACCGGCGCAATCTCATAATATAATTTATTTGCTGCTTTCTCCGGAAGTTTCTTTTTAAGGTTTCTTAAAGAGGTTAAATCTTGTTTTTTGGCAATGGTTATTAATTTTTCAACAATAATTTTTGTCTCCTTGGCTTTTTCCGGCGTAGTCATAATTCTTTCTTCTAATATCAAATTAGCGGCTAAACTTTTCTGAAGCGCCTTCTTTTGATCTTTCTTCCGATGAAACTTTCTTCCTTTCTTCAAATGTCTCATTTTACTTCAAAGTATACTCTAAATCTTTGATAACCTCCTTCACTTCCTCCAAAGACTTTTCCCCTAGGCCCTCGAGCTCTAATAATGTCTCTTCCCGATACCTTAAAAGACCAGCCAATGTTTTGATTCCGTTATTTATTAATGCTTTTTTTGTCCGCTGACTCAAATCTAAATCTTCAATCAAAATATCCTTTGGTGTCTTTTTCCCTTTTTTGAAGGCATCTTTTTCTAATTTCGGCGTTTCTTTATCCTCACTGAAGCTAAACTTTTCTTCTATTAATTTAAAATGGTCTTTCAAAATCATAGCTGCTTGGGCGAGAGCTTGCTCTGGAGAAATTGAACCATCTGTTTCGATATCAATCATTAGGCGATTGTAATTCGTTTTTTCTCCCACCCTCATATCCTCAACCTGAAAATTCACTTTTTGGATAGGTGAAAAAATAGCGTCTACTGCAATCGTTCCAATAGATACCCTCCCTCCCTTCCGTTCTTCCACTTGCGAATATCCCAACCCTCTTTCTATGGTCGCTTCTAACTCCAACTTTCCCTTCTTATCAGTAATATTAGCTATCACCAATTCAGGATTCATAATTTCTGCCATTGGGTTAGACTCAAAGTCTTTCCCGGTTACCGTTTTTTCTCCCTGAACTCTTAATTTTAAAATTTGCGGCTCATCACCATAAAGCTTGACTCTTAATTGTTTTAAATTAAGCATAATATCTAAAACATTTTCCTGGATATTCGGAATGGTTGAAAATTCATGATAAACACCTTTAATTTTAAAAGAAGTCACTGCGGCGCCTTCAATTGAAGAAAGGAGAACGCGTCTCAAGGCATTACCAATAGTAACACCATAACCAGGATACAAACCCTCAATTGTGAATTTTCCATAATTTTTCTTTTTTTCAGCTGTTGTTATTGAGGCAGGTAAATGAATCATAATTGTTAAATTGTTAAATTGTATTTTTCTATCGACTATAAAATTCTATAATTGAAGTAAAATCAAAGGGTAGCTGCAATTCTTGTAAATTTGGTTCAGCAACAACTTTGCCCTCCAATTTTTTTTCATCTACTTGAAGATATTTTGGCGGATTATATTTTTTTAGTGTTTCTTTGATCTCCTCAAAAGGATGTTTATTTAAGCTCTGGGGCCTAATAGAAATAATATCTCCCTGTTTAAGAATAGTTGAAGCGATATCGTGTCTCCTACCATTCAAAAGAAAATGTCCATGGTTTATTAATTGGCGAGCAATTGTTCTTGAAGGAGCAAACCCTGAACGAAAAACTATGCTATCAAAACGGCTCTCTAATAATTGAGCCAAAGCATTGGGAGAAGATGTCCCTTTTTTAGCCAAAGATAGCTCTACATATCGCCTGAATTGCTGCTCTCTAATCCCATAAGTTAATTTTACTTTTTGTTTCTCATTCAATTGCTTTCCATAGGCAGTCAATGCTCTACCTCTCTTTTGTTGCCCCGAAGCAGGAAAACCTCTCCTGACCAAAGCGCACTTTGGAGTAAAACACCTTTCTCCTTTTAAAAATAATTTTTCTCCAATAGCTCTACACTGTTTGCATTTACTATCTAACATAGAAATATAATTACTAATTTTAAATTTTAAA
>JAQUKM010000002.1:17950-53900 GCA_028719125.1 Minisyncoccota bacterium
ACTAATTTTAAATTTTAAATTTTAAATTTTTAAAATAATTTTTTAACACCTTCTTGTAAATTATACTCTTCTCATTTTTTTAGGGCGTGGCCCATTATGAGGAATTGGCGTAATATCCTTAATCATAGTTATATCTAACCCTTGGCTAGCAAAAGAACGAATCGCCATATCCCTGCCACCCCCAATTCCCTTTAAATAAATTTCTGCTGTTTTTAATCCCATCTTCCTGGCTTTCTCCATCAAAACGCTCACTACTTTTGAGGCGGCAAAAGGAGTCGCTTTTTTAGGGCCTTTGAACCCTAAAGAACCGGCGGAAGACCAAGCAAGAGCATTACCCTTCAAATCAGTTATTAAAATTGAAGTATTGTTGTAAGAAGCGTTTATATAAATTCTCCCCTTCTCTATTGTCTTTTTAATCAGGGATTTTGATTTAGAAGAAACAATCTTTTCTTCCATCTTGATAGCTTCTTCTCCTGCTTTGGTAATAACTCTTTTCTTGCCCATAATTATATATCCATTAATTATATAAACACTAAACTCTTAACACTAAACAAATACTTTTGAGTTTTATTACGTCGGTGTTGGCGCTTTCCTTTTGCCAGAACCTACAGTTTTTCTCACATTGCCTCTAACTGTCCTTGAATTCGTTTTGGTTCTTTGCCCTCTTGCCGGCAATCGTCTAATATGCCTCAAACCCCGATAGCTATTGATATTTATTAACCTTTTTATATTATCCCTTACCTCTCTTCTTAAATCACCTTCTATCGTAATTTGTTTTTTTTCTAAGAGTTCTTTTATGGTATTTAATTCTTTAGAGGTTAAATCTTTGGCTTTTTTTTCAAAATTAATCCCCGCTTCCTTGAGAAGCTCCTCTGATAAAGATTGCCCTATTCCATAGATATAAGTCAGGGCAATCTTAATGTTTTTATCATCCGGGATATTTATTCCTAAAAAACGAACCATTGTTAATTATCTTTTATCCTTGGCGCTGTTTATGTTTTGGATTTTGGCAAATAACATATAGGCGACCTTTTCGTCGCACCACTTTACAATTCTTACAAATTTTTTTTACTGAGGATCTAACTTTCATACCAATATTTGAGCGCAGCACACTCCGCCCCTAACTTTACAGCCGATAAACAATGCGACCGCGTTTAGAATCATAAGGGGATATTTCAACCACAACATTATCGCCGGGAAGGACTTTAATAAAGTGAAGACGAAGTTTGCCGGCTAAATGAGCTAAAATTTCTTCGCCTCCTTCATTGAGCCGGACACGAAACATTGTGTTCCGCAAAGATTCAATTACAACCCCTTCTTTACGAATCGCTTCTTTTTTCTGCGCCATAAAACTTTTTTAGGTTATCAAAATAAGTAACTTTTGTCAACCCCGTGATTACATTGCTACATTATTAAATCGTTTCATTGCTTTCTTTATTATTGTTGTATTGTTCTGTCATTATTGTTCTACCATTATATTGACGCCGTACGCCATTATGCATTTATTTTACTGATAGATTAATCTTCTCTTGAGAATTAGGAACTTTTCTAATCCAAAAAGGCCAAAGTTTAACTTTAGCTTCTTGGACTCCAGGAATATTTCGCAAAATTTCATCCAATTCTTCTTTATCTTTTCCAAGAAGAGCATTTTCTATCGCATCTAAATCAATCTGGTGGCATAAAGTTTGATTGGTCTTAATAGTCATTTTTAAAGACCCCCTTTCAAAATCGGCCTCCAAATCAGAGTATTCTATCTGGGGTTCTCCGCAAAAATCATAATTCTCATCTTTATCCTCTCCTAAAATACTTTGAATAAAGTTTATCATGTGGTTTTTATTAAAAGCAATTACTTTTATCTCTATTTCGGCGCTTACGGTGAATTTATCTGTATAATCTCCTATTTTGGCGTCGCTTTCTATTTTACTGATTTTTACACCGCTCTTTGCCCCCGGTAAAATTATTAATTCTTTAGGCACTTTATTTTCCACATCTTGATTTATAGAATCCATTATTTTGTCTAATATCGCGCCTTCCGCATTTTTAATATCTTCTGCGGAAACCATCGGCACTTCTCCTAAACTGCCTCCGGTCATCGGCTGTTTAGAAACTCCATAGAATCCCTCAAATTCAGGCATTCCCTGAAATCCTGGAATCGTAAATTTACAATCCGGCAATTGGCAAGGGCCTATATTATAATCCGGGCCCGGCTTATCAGCAGTAACTTTGACATCAATTGTTGAAGGCACTAATTTGCCATTTTCAGTCGTCGCCCCTGGCACTACTACCCGTGAATCAAGACGAAATATTTTATGATATGGCGTTTCAAAACGAGTTGTCGCTACTAAAATTTGGGGCGAAGTGGAATAATTATTATAAATTGTAATCACACCTTTTGCTTTTGTCTCATCTTTACCCTGCCCAGTACTTTTAAATTCCTCTGTCTCTGTGGAATTAAAAACAAATAAATTACCGGGAATAACTGCTTTTCTGGTGTCTATTGATGATACATTACTATCAACCACAATACTTTTTGAAAAAGGAATCTCCGTCTTCTGGGTAATAATCTCAATATCGGCGCGAGCTGAAGCAACAAACCCTATATAATACAAAGCGACCAACACAATTGGAATGCCAAAAAGCAAAAAAGGCTTTAAATTTTTTATTTTTTTTCGAGTTGGGGGTTTAATAACTATAGTTTCCCCTGATTCCTGCCTCTCTTCCTCCCTCATCTCTTCTTTTTCTTCTTTTTCTTCCTTTTCTTCCTTTTCTTCCTTTTCTTCCTGACTTCCTGAGACTGTTTCTATCCGAGAAATAGCGACTAATTTTTCTTCCATTTCTACACTTATTCCCTCTTCATTTTCCTCTGGCATTTGAGAAGTTTCTGGGGTCTCAAAAAAAACACCCGGCTTTAATTCATGCGGAGAAAAAATATCTTTGACTTTTCTTCTGCTCCTTTGTTGATTATCCTGATTATCCATTTTTTATTCCTTATTTTTCATTTTTAGTATATCATAAAAATAGTTTACCTCACAAGACCCCCCTTACTCTAAAATAGCTTTTATCCTTCTGACACCGGCGCTAGATGATTCTTCTTTAATAATTTTAAAATGCCCCAGCTCCCCGGTTGATTTTGCATGAGGTCCTCCACAAATTTCTTTTGAAACCCATTCATCTTCTTTACCAATCATATAAACTTTTACCTTCTCGCCGTATTTTGATTCAAAAACCCCAATCGCCCCTTCTTCTTTCGCCTCTTTTAAGGGTATCTCCTTAAAAGATACTGGCAAATTATTTTTGATTATCTCATTAACTATCTCTTCCACTTTTTTTATTTGCTCATTGGTCAATTTCTCTGGATAGGAAAAATCAAAGCGCAATCTTTCTGCGGTAATATTAGAGCCTTTCTGCCTCACTCCCTCTCCTAATACTTGCCTTAAAGCAGCCCCTAAAAGGTGGCAGGCAGTATGGAGACTTCTGGTTTTAAAAGAGGTATCTAATAAGCCGCCTCTAAATTTCCCTGCCGCGGCAGTTCTTGAAAGTTCTTGGTGTTTTTTAATTTCTTCCCGAAATAATTTTAACAAATTTCCCTCTGTCTCTTTTGACATAGGGGTCCCGCCGGCTTGAACCCTTTTTCTGTTTATCTCTTCAATGCTTAATTCAAAAGGGAAACCATATGTCTGGTATAAATTAAACAAGGACTTTTCATCCAAAACAAAATTTTTAAAATTGCCTTTATAATTGTCAAATAATTTTTCAAGTTCTTTAAGGCCTTTTTCTAATGTTTTCTCAAATTTAATTCCTTCATTGGCTAAATTATCCATTATAAATTTGGCATTCCTCTCTAATTCAGGATACACCGATTTATACTTATCAATAATAACCTGAGCTATTTCTTGAATCCACAAATCTTGTTTTATCTCTATTTGCTGACCGTAGCGAATAGCTCTCCTGATTAAACGCCGCACTACATATCCTTGGCTAACATTAGAAGGCGCTACCCCTTTATCATCACCCATAATAAAAGTGGCGGCCCTTAAATGGTCAGCAATTACCTCAAAGGGAAGCATATTATTTTCATATTTTAACCCCGAGAGCATCTCAATTTTTTTAAGAATATCAATAAATAAATCTGTTTTAAAAATATTTTTCTCGCCCTGTAATATCGCAACTAGACGCTCCAAACCTCCGCCAAAATCTACATTCTTTTGAGGCAAGGGTTTAAATCCTTTGTTGGTGTTAATAAACTCTATAAAAACGCTATTGCCAATTTCTACAAAACGACCACAGCCACAATTAATATGGCAGGGTTGATTCTTGTATTTTGAATTCTCGTGCCTCTTTAATTCTTCCCCAAAATCATAAAAAACCTCGCTGTCTGGACCGCCAATCTCTCCAATCGGCATTTCATTAGGGGCGCCAGAACGCGACCACCAATTTTTACTTTCGTCATAATAAAAAATGCGGCCATTATCTATTCCTTTTTTCTCAGCAAAATCAACATCTTTAGCCTCAATACCGTTTTTCTTAAAAATATCTTTCCAAATTTCCACAGATTCTAAATCCCTCTCAATGCCAATTTCTTTATTTCCACGGAAAACAGAGACATAAAGTTTTTGAGGGTTTAATTTTAACTCTTCAATCAAAAATTCAAACAACCAATTCAACTGTTCTTTCTTAAAATAATCGCCTAAAGACCAATTTCCCATCATTTCAAAAAAAGTGGTGTGGCGATTGTCTCCTACTTCTTCTATGTCTTCAGCCCGGAATGATTTTTGAATATCAACCAGTCTTTTGCCTAAAGGATGCGGTTCCCCCATCAAATACGGCACCAAGGGTTGCATCCCTGAACTAGTAAATAAAGTGGTGGGATCGTTTTCCGGGATTAAAGAAGCTGAGGAAATAATTTTATGGCCCCTTTCCTCAAAAAACTTTAAAAATTTTTTTCTCAATTCTTCAGAAGACATGATGATAAATAAAAAAAATTAAACTCAAAGATCAAAATTCAAAACTATAAACTTAAAAAGCGAAGAAATATACTTTGAGAAACGCCCAAGACAAATAAATGATATATTTTTGAAATCATCCGCAGCCGAGGGGGCATGGCGCCCCTCTTTTGCTTGCCTTCTTTTTAGTACCCTTCTTCTTTCAAAACCTCCTTCGTGACCTCCCGATCATCAAACGGAACTGTCTTTTTGCCATAATCCATTATTTTTTCATTGCCTCTACCAAGGATAACAATTAAATCCTCTTCTTCAGCTAATTGAATTGCTTTTCTGATTGCTTCTTTTCTGCTATCAATGGCCAAATACTTTTCTGGGGAAACATTTTTTTTCTTAACAAAATTCAAGAAATCATCAATACTTGCCTGAGGAGATGGTTCCTGAGGATCGTCTTCGGTAATAATTGTCAAATCAAAAAAATTTGTGGCTAGGGCGGCTAACTTTTCTCTTTCTTCTATCGGGCTTTCCCCAAAATTTCCATAAATAGCTATTTTCCTTTTTACATCTAAAATTTTAATAAAATCTATTATACCACGAAATGCTGTTGGCGTGTTTGCTTTATCAACAATAATAGAAAATGGTTGTTTCCCCTTTATATATTCTAACCTGCCAGGAATATTATTAAGTTTTTCTAGCCCCCTTTTTATCTGACCTGAAGTAAAATCAAATTTTTTAACAGCGCCGACAGCAGCGAGGGCATTACAGATATTAAATAATCCCGGCAAGGGTAAGCCAACAGAAAAAGAACTGTTACCGTTATGGATAATGATTTTGCTGTTTTCTTTCGTGACCTCTTCTATTTCAAACCAGATATCAGAATTATTGTCTTTGCCAAAACTGATAACTTTGGCTTTTGTGTTTCTGTTAAATAAATCAAAGTATTCGCTTTCTTTAGGTAAAACAGCTATGGCTGTTTTATCCAAACGCTTAAATAATTTTAATTTTGCCGCAATATATTGCTCCATACCGCCATGAATAGCTAAATGATGGTTATAGGAGATGTTCGTTAAAACCGCGCTTGCGAAATCTAAACCATAAACCCGTTCATACATCAACCCGAAAGAAGAAACTTCTATAACCACTGCTTTAATACCTTTAGCTTTCATCCGCCTCAATAAAGAACAAAGAAAAAACGGATCAGGCGTTGTCGCTGGTGTGTGCGCCTTAGGATAAACTATATCAGAACCAATATAAAAACCAGCGGTGCTGATTAAGCCGGTTTTAATGCCATTATTTTCCAAGATGCTCTTTATCATAAAGCAGGTCGTCGTCTTGCCTGCTGTGCCAGTAACTCCAATAATCGCAAGACCGTGTCCGGGAAAACCAAACATTAAATGCGCTGAAAAAGCAATAGTTTTTCTTAACAAAGAACTCCTTTTAATTTTCTCCAGTAAAGTCATAAACAAAAACTATTATTTCAAAAATTCCTTTAATCTTTTTGCTCCGGTATGTTCTTTAAGTTTCTCCAATGTTTTTGCCTCTATCTGTCTGATCCTTTCTCTCGTTACCCCAAAGGCCTCACCTACTTCTTCCAATGTATGTGTTTTCTCGCCGCTTAAGCCAAACCTCATTTTAATTATTTCTCTCTCCCGTTCTGTCAATTCATTCATAACTTTTTCTAATTCATCTTTTAAAAGCTGACGCGTTGCCTGACCATCAGGAGTAATGGTTTTGGTATCCGAAATAAAATCTGCTAATTCGCTGCCTCCTTCTTCGTCGCCTAAAGGTTGATTAAGCGAAGAAGTGCCTTGAGAAATTTGCATCAGATAAAGAATTTCTTCAACATCTTTGCCCATCTCCGAAGCTATTTCTTCTGGCAAGGGCTCTCTCCCCAAAGTTTGGGCTAATGATCTCTTTGCTTTTAAATATTTGCTAATCGTTTCCACCATATGGACAGGAATTCTGATAGTTCGGCCCTGATCTGCCAAGGCACGTGTTATCGCCTGTCTGATCCACCAGGTGGCGTAAGTTGAAAACTTAAATCCCTTTTTGTAATTAAATTTATCTACCGCTCTTGAAAGGCCAATGTTCCCTTCCTGAATTAAATCCAATAAACTTAAGTTGCTACTTCTCCCAATATACCGTTTGGCGATAGACACAACCAAACGTAGATTAGCTTCTATCATTTGTTTTCTTGCCTGTTCATCGCCTTCGCTAACTTTTTTAGCCAAAATCCTTTCTTCTTCTGGGGTAAGCAATGGCACCTTGCCGATTTCTCTCAAATATGACTGGACAGCGCCGGAAACAGCGCCAGCGTCAGATACTTTCAGAGCCTCTTTTAATTCTTTATCAGATACTTCTCCTTCCGGTATTAACAAGTCGCCGCTCTCTATAACTTCTATGTTAGCTTCGGCTAATGAATCATAAAGTTTTTCTAAAAGATCAATGTCTTCTTCTATTCGCGGAAAATATTTTAAAATTTCGTCCTGAGTGATAAATCCCCGTGATTTTCCCCTCTCTATTAAATTCTCTATTCTTCCTGCCACGCTTTTCTCTTTTTTGCTGTAATCCTTGTTTCCTTTTTTCTGTGTTTTTCGCGCCTCTTTGGGCTTTTTAACTGGTTTAGTTTTTCTGTGAATGGTTTTTATGGGTTTCAACGAGTTATCTTTCCTCTTTTTTATTTTTTTTGCAGCTTTTTTTATTTTTGTTGGTTTTTTCATTTTTTTTATTATTTTTATCAGTCAGCGGATTATTTTTTTGTTTAAGTTAGTAATTGCTTTGACAATTGATTAAATTTTTTTATTAATTCTTCTAATGTTTTACTATTCTCTTTTTCGGCTAATCTAATTTCTTTTTCGATATCGGTTAATTCCTTTTTAATTGCCTCTCTTTTTAACTCCTTTAATTCTTTTTCTAATTCGTCCCTTACTGATACTTGAAATTTTTCTAATAGTTCTGTTTCATAATCAGCCTTCAGGGCTAATTGGTTTATTTTCTGTTTTAGTTCATCGGCCATATTAAGGTTCTTTAAATTCTCCCAGTTTAATTCCTTTTCGGTAGAAATATTTTTGATTACTTGAAAAATTTTCTGAAAATCTGAAGGAAAATACTCTTCATATTCCAAAGCGTTTTTTTTAAGTAGAGGAGATTTAATCAAAAAAGAAATTATTCTCTCGGCTATTCCTTCTATTCGCGGCTGAAATTGGGAAACTGGAAATTGATATAAAGATTCATCTTTATCAAATGCCTCTCCTCTCAAATCTTTTTTTGATAATTTTGATATTTTTTTTAATTCATCTTCCAAGGCTCCTTCTGAGATATTTAAAAGACGAGAAAGTTTATTAATCCAAAAAGACTTATCTAAAGCATTGTTCAATCTATTAATCTTTGGCAGAAAATATGTAGCAATAGTTTTCTTCCCCTCAATTGTATTTTTATCTCCCATTGTTTGAGCCCTTTCAAAATAAAAATCCATTATCGGCTCTGCTTGCTTTAATAATTTATTCATTAAAAGACTGCTTTCTTTCTGATTCTTTCCTCCCTCTCTTAGAAGATAATCTGCTAAATCTTTTCCTTTTTCCAACCGAAGAATCTTGATGTTAAATTCTTTTGCTAGCGCCAATTCAATTGTCCTCTCAGCGGCCTTCTCTCCTGCTTCGTCCATATCAAACCCCAAAGTTAAAGTATTACTATATCTTTTTAAAATTTTCAACTGATAAGGGGTGAGGGCGGTACCAGAAGTAGCCACTACATTTTTGATGCCTGATTGCCAAACCGCCAAAAAATCCATCTGTCCTTCCACTAGCAAAGTTTCTCCTTGAGAATGTAGATAAGGCTTGGCTTTGGAAAGCCCATAAAGAATTGTGCCTTTGTCAAAAATCAAGGTCTGAGGGCTATTGACATACTTGCCGATTCTCTCAATGTCTTTAATCGTTTTTAAAGGATTTTTTCCTTGAAAAATTCTCCCGGTAAAACCTACTACTTGCTGGGAGATATCATCTATGGGAAACATAATTCTGGCGCGAAAACGGTCATAGATATCTGTATTCTGTATCCTATATTCTACTTGCCTCGCCGAGTCAAGGCGGATATTCTGCGTCTTAGAATTAATTTCTGCTGGCTCTATTTTGGAAATTGCCAAACCGCTGGCGATAATTTCTTGAGGTTTAAATCCTTTTTGGATTAAAAAATTGCTTAAACCCCGCCAATCATCCAAAGCCCACCCTAGATGAAACTCCTTGATTGTTTCGTCTTTTAATCCCCTCTCGTGGAGATATTCAAGTACTTCTTTATTTTGCCAGAGATTATTTTCAAAAAAAATAGCCGCTTCTTTGTTTATATCAAGCAATTTTTGCTTTTGGGAGCGAAGTTGAGGGCTTTCAGGAATTAATTTTACCCCAGCTTTCTTGGCTAACATTTCCAACGCCTCCTTAAACTCAATATTTTCTATTTTCATCACAAAAGTAAAAATGTCTCCTCCGCAATTGCATCCAAAACAGTGCCAAATCTGACGGCTGGGAGAAACAAAAAATGAAGGAGTTTTTTCCTTATGAAAAGGGCAGAGAGCCTTATAGTTAGCCCCAGCCTTTTCTAACTTTAGGTACTGGCCAATGATTTCTACAACATCCAGTTTATTTTTTATTTCTTCTAATGGGGAAAGCATAGAAAATAATTTTAATTTAACATTATGAACATTAATAGGAGCTTAGGCGAGAAAATCAAAATTCCTATAATTAAAGCCATTAAACAAGCAATTAAAACAGCGCCAGCAAGGGTATCTTTAATCTGTTTCACTCTAAGAGATTTGGTTGGTTCTAAAATATCCAAGGCCGTTTCTACCATTGTATTCAGCATCTCCAAACTAAGGACTGAGCCGATAACAATAATAAGCGCTAGCCATTCATAATAAGATATTTTTAGCCAAAAACCCAGCCCTAAGCTGATAATCGTCAAAAGAATCATTATAAAAAAGTTTTGCTGGGAGCAAGCGTATTTTATTCCTTCAAAGGCGTTGAAAACGCTTTGAAGCCATTTTTTGAAAGAAAGTTTCATTAATTAACTAATTGTTATAAGAATCTTGATAAGAAAATCTCAGTTTAGATTTTTCTTGATGGCTTTCTATCGCTAACTGAATAAGATTATCCAACAGTTGAGGATATTTTAATCCAGAAATCTCCCACAATTTAGGATACATACTGATTTGAGTAAATCCCGGAATGGTATTTGCTTCGTTAACTACTAATTGCCCATTTGGTTTTAAAAAGAAATCTATCCGCGCCATTCCTCGCAAATTCAGCGTTTTGAAAACTTTAATGCTTAATTCTTGAATTTTCGCAACCAGTTTTTTATTTAATGGAGCTGGGACTAATAATTTGGCTTCATTTCCATTGGGATCTAGATATTTCGCTTTGTAAGAATAAAAAGAAAGGGACTTGATTTCACCGGGCAAAGAGGCCTGAGGAGCATCATTCCCCAATACTGAGCATTCTATTTCTCTTCCTTTGACAAATTTTTCAATCATAATCTTTGTATCGTATTGAAAAGCGTCTTCAATGGCTTTTTTTATCTCTTTTCTCGAAAAAACTTTAAAAACACCCACTGAAGAGCCTAAAGAAACAGGTTTAATAAACAAAGGAAAATGAAATTGCCTTACCACCGCCTTTATTTTTTCTTTTTTTTCTTTCAGAGAATCTTTTTTATCAATTACAACAAATTTAGTTACTGGAATTTTCTCAATGCTTAATAATTTTTTTGTCACTTCTTTGTTCATTCCTATTGCCGAGCCAAGAACATCAGCTCCCACATAAGGGACGCCCAAAATCTCCAAAAATCCCTGAAGACAGCCATCTTCGCCAAAAGTGCCGTGAATCAAAGGAAAAAAAATATCCACTTTAGCCAATTTTTTCTTCTTTTTTAAACTGAAAATCTGGCTGTAATTTTTATCTTTTAATAAAACTATCTCTTCTAACTGCGGCTTTAATCTCCATAAAAGACCCCGAGTATCCACTAAATCTTCAAAGCGGCGGCTAAAAAACCACTTTCCTTTTTTGGAAATCGCCAAAACAAGCGGCTGATACTTGTTTTTGTCTATATTATTATAAACATAAAAGGCTGAACGTAGAGAAACTTCGTGTTCCCCGCTTTTTCCTCCGCAAATAATAGCCACTCTTTTTCTCATAATTTAAGAACCTTGGTGAAATATATTCTTGATGATATTTTTTATTTCCTCTCCTTTAGGTTCTGTTTTCATCCTTGGTGGTTTATTTGAACCAGAAGGCAAAACACTCGCTTTTTGAGCTCTTTTTATTTCTTTTAAACAATCTTCGCAATAAACGGGCTTTCTCAAACTGGGCCTAAAAGGAACGATAATCCTTTTGCCGCACTGGGAGCAAACTGCTTCCCATCCTTGCTTGATACCAAATCTTTCATCTCGACCTTCTCTTTTTGTTGCGCTTGGAGAAAAATCTAAAAGTTCCCAATGAGCGATATTTCTTTCTACTTCTTGACGAGGGGCAGCATATTGTTCTCGGGAGTATTTAATTATTTCTTGAACAAAAGATTGGTGAGGCAAACTTGAGGGCGGAATATTCATAGCTGAAAAACTCTTTGAAAGGACGCCGTCAATCATCAATTTGATGTAAAAATTATAATTAGGCAGGTTAATCAGATCTTCCTTCGTAAATTCAGGGGCAAAATATTTTTCCAAAAACTCCGCATCCTCAGGTCCTAATCTAAAAGCCACTAAAGTACCGATATTACCAAAAATAGAATCCCTCACTTGCTCATTAAGCTGGGCGATATATTGGTGGGCGAGAATCAAATCCAAACGATATTTTCTCGCTTCAGCAAAAATGGTAGCAAAAGATTCTGTAGAGAAATTTTGAAACTCATCAACATACAAATAAAAATCTCTCCTATTCTCTTCCGGCGTTTCAATTCTTCCCATGGCAGCTAATTGTATTTTTGTTATCAATAGCGCTCCCAAAAGGCTGGAATTATCCTCACCGATCAATCCTTTGGACAAATTAGCTATAAGAATCTTCCCCTCGTCCATAATTCCCCTGATATCTATTTTTGGTTCTTTTTGGCCGATTATATTTCTAATTAAAGGATTGGAGATAAATTGTCCTACCTTGTTTTGAATCGGAGCAATGGCTTCTGTCGCAAATCGGGCATTATAACGGGCGAATTCCTTTTCCCAAAAAGACTTCACAATAGGGTCAGTAACTTTTTCCATTACCGCCCGGCGAAAATCTTCATCTGCCAATAAACGATTGATGCTTAATAAAGTTGAATTCGGGTATTCCAATAAAGCCAACAAGGCATTATTCAAAATATATTCCATTCTTGCTGACCAAACATCAGGCCAGATTTTTTTGAAAACTCCCATCAGCCCCGCCACCACTAAATGGCGATATTCCAGAGGAACGTCCTCAATCACATTAAAAGCAATCGGCCATTCAATATCGCCGGGGTTAAAATAAATTATATCCTTAACTCTTTTTTCGGGAATAAAATATAACAATTTATTTGCCAACTCCCCGTGAGGATCAATTACCCCCACTCCCTTGCCATTACGGATATCCTGAATAATCATATTTTCCATCATTGTCGTCTTGCCAGTACCGCTTTTCCCTACTAAATACATATGCCGGCGCCGATCGTCGGTTTTAATCCCAAATCGCTGATACTCATCTCTAAAATTTGTTATTCCAATGTAATTAATTTCTTCCATCTTTTTTTACCCTATTGGTAGCCCTACTGGCGGCTCACCTTTTTTGCTCAAAACCCTTGTCAAAGTAGGCGCTTTTATTTTTAAAGCGGGAAAATGATAAATAGTTGCCAATTCTTCCGATGTCAAAATTATTGATTTTTGCTCCGGCTTTCTTTGCGCCGCTGCCTGATAAAAATTTCTTTTCTTCAAAAATAATCTTCTCGCTTGAAATAGCTTAGTTTTAACAGTGGTTGAAGCTTCTTCGTTAACTTTAAAGGCGTTCAGGTCTTTTGAATTAAATTGTTTTAAGTAAGCCATAAAGCCGATTGCTTTGGATTCGTTGAAAACCGGATGCGGCGCAACATATAAGACCCTAATCCCTGTTTTAAATGATAATTGGCTTATTTTTTTCTCAATAGCGCTTATTTTATTTTTCTTAGATAAAGCAATTTCACCAGCAGGAGGGCTTTCTTTCTTCTCTCCTTCACCCGGCCAGATCGGCGGCTCAATGACACCCACCAAAAGATTTCTAAAGAAAGCCGCTACCCAATCCATCCAAGTAATTGTTTTTGGCGCTTTCTTTCCTGATAAATCATCCATTTCTTTCTTCCCTTCCTCATTTAATTCTTTTTCTTCGTCTTTTGAAAGGGATCTTATAGAAATTTGAAAAATACACCATTCAGACCTCTCAAGGGTGCTAAGAGTTTCGGCTAAACTCGCCATCGGGTCAATCCTTTTTTCCTCTTTCGCCTCTTCAAAATAAGAATATGTTTTTATCGGATAGCAATTCGCTTTTTCAAAAATAATCTCTGTCCCCCATAAATCAAAATCCTTATTGGGCAAATTTGGGGCGACGCTTGAGAAATAATCCTCAATTTCTTTAATCTCTATTTCCGGATATTGGGAATAAAATTGAGAAGTAACTAAATGCCTATATTCTTTAGGAGCGCGAATAATAAAATGCATCTCCCGATTAATGCCCACTATCTCTAAGCTGAGGCGCCCCTTTTCAATAACATTCAAACTATTGAATACTTGCTCCATCGCCTTTGGGGTTTGTAAAATTTCGCGATTGATTTTCGCTTCTAACACAACCCAATCTTTTATTGTTTCTTTTTCTTTTTTTTCTTTTGCCTTAAACTGTTTCTTTAAATTAACATAAAATCGCCCTAAAAAAAACAGGACGATCAGCCACCAAAAATCCCGAATAATCCCGAAAATAAAAAGCAAAACTTCTTTTATATAATAAGGCATCAAACCTCAAGTATTTTATATGGCTTCACTAAAGTATAACGTTTATCCGGCAGTTTTTTAAAGTATTGTTTATTATGGAGATTAAGGATAATGGTATTATCTTTCGCTATTCTTCTTTTTTTAACTTCCTTAATGATATCCTCTTGTTCCAAGGGCTTTCCTGCTTCCTTGAGAACATCTTGGATAATATCAACTATTTTCCCCGGTTTATACCCACTCTCTCTAAGCGCATAAATTCCCCTACCAATCAAAACAAACCTTGGGTCTCTAATTAACTCATTATGAACTGTTTGAATGCAAACTTTTTTCTGCCAAGAATGAGAAGTTAAATGAGAACGAACAGGCAATTTGTTAATTTCATTAAGACGTTCTGTAATTTCTGAAAAATGCATCGGTTCTTTCAAGTGTTTCATTAATAAATAGGCTTTTTCTCGGGTTCCTACGGGATCTATTTCTGCCAAAGTAAATAAACCATACTCTCCAAAAGGATTTGTTCCTATTTTTTTAGAAATGCGGAAATAGGCCTCTAATTCTTCTTCATTAATACCAGCGCTAATGTTCTTTTTCGCCCAAGCCAATATTTCATCCAATAAGCAAGCTCTTTTTTTGTTTTTAAAATATTTTTCTAATGCCTTTATATTTTTGATGATTGTTTCTTTGGAAATTTCTCTTAGGTGCCAAAAACTGTGGTTTGATTCGCTTTCTTCTTCAAGAACAAAGTCAGGCGAGAGTATTAATAAAAACTTAATTGCCGATAAATTCCCTTTTTCCCCTGATTTTCTATTAGCATTTAAAGCTTTGTCTACTTTTTTGAGGAATTCCCTTTCCTCTTCCAAACCGCCGCTTTCTTTTAGTAAAGATTTGCTTAAATTGGCAAACTCGCCGATTATTTCTGAAATTGGCTGTTTTTTTATCGTTTTTAGGGCACTTTCTATTATTTGCCTTACTCTCTCCCGGGTAATTTTATAGGTTTGGCCCACTGCCTCCAAGGTCTTCGGCTTATCATCTTCAATACCAAACCTTTTCTTAATAATCTCCTGGTTTCGAGAGGGTAAAACAGCAATAATTTTAAGGGATAGCGCTTGGGGATTATTTCCGTCCAAAAATACTTTTTTCATATTCATTATTTTATTAATTAAAGCAAAAATTTAATAAAGAGTCAACCCCTGATATAAATAATAATAATAAAAAGATTAAGATATATGTAAATTAAAACGGCAAGGAGAGCAATAAAATGCAAGTTATTTTGTAATTACAATCGGTCCTTTTTTGGTAATTGCCACTGTATGCTCAAAATGACAAGCTACTTCTCCATCAGCCGTAACAAAACTGCCATCTTGTTTTTCTTTTATTTCGCCGCTAAAGAAAGTCACCATTGGTTCTATAGCAATAACTAAACCTTGTTTTAATTTCAACCCTTGCCCCGGCTTCCCAAAATTAAAAACTGCCGGTTCTTCATGAGGCAAATAACCAACTCCGTGACCTACTAAATTCTTAATAACAACCAAACCATTTTTTTCAACATACGACTGAATAGCATAGCCGATATCTCCTAGAGTATTCCCTATCTTTGAAGCTCGAATGGCTTTGTTTAAGGCTTCTTTTGTTACCTTAATTAATTTCTGATATCTCGGCTTTATTTTGCCTACGCCGACACTAACCGCCATATCAGTGAAAAGACCCCGATATTCCATACCGAGATCCAAAGAAACCAAATCCCCTTCTTTGATAATTATTTTTTTTAAAGGAACGCCATGAACTATTGTTTCATTAATAGAAACACACAGACTTTTTGGAAAAGGTTTCTCAGCAAAATCAGGCTGGTAATTTAAAAATGATGGCTTGCCCCCATATTGATTGATAAGGTTAAAAGCTAATTTATCCAAATCATCGCTGCTTATGCCCGGCTTTACACCTCTGACTATCTTTTTTAAAACTAAAGACAACCTTTGACCTCCTTGGCGCAAAACCCTAATTTCAGAATCAGTTTTCATCTTTCATCTTTTCCCGCCGGTTGGCGGATTGATTTTGTTAACTATATTCTGATGAATTTCCATCACCGAACCTTCGCCCTTAACTTTAATTAACATATTTTTTTTATGAAAATAATTAATCACTGGGATAATATTTTTTTTAAAAAATAACATCCTGTTTTTAATAGCCCGAGGATAATCATCAGGCCGACGAATTAATTTTCCTCCACAATGGGAGCATTTTTTTAGACCGGGTGTTAAAATTAAAGAAAACTCTTTATGGCATTGAGAACAAATTCTTCGATTCAATAATCTATTAGTCACTTCTTTTTCTGATGTTTCTAGGTATATAACTATTAATTTCTTACGGCCAAACCATGACAAAACTTCTTCCAGTATTTTTGCTTCCTCTAATAAGCGGGGGCTTCCCTCCATAATAATTCCCTGTTTAGGGGAAAGATTAAGAAATTTATCAAGCCAGCAATAAATTACAAGCCAGAGAGGAACTAATTTTCCCTGCGTAATGGTCTCTAAAATATTTTTTCCGAATTGATCCTTTCTTTTAGCTAACTCTCTTAAGATATCACCGCTGTCTATATTAACTAAAGAAAATTTTTTTGACAACAATTCTGCCTGGGTTCCTTTACCAGACCCTGAACGCCCCAATAAAATAATATTAAGAGATTTCATACTCGCGCATTATTAATTGAGCTTCAATGGTATCCATTGTTTCTATGGCTACTGAGACCATAATCAAAAGCGACGTGCCGCTTATGGCAAAAGCGGTAATCCCTGTAAATTGCTGCATTAAAATAGGAAGAATGGCGATAATTCCCAAAAATACCGCCCCGAAAAAAGTAATTTTACTGCTGGTATTAGTTAAATACTGAGCGGTTGTTTTCCCCGGTCTATACCCAGGAATAAAACCTCCTCTCTTCTGCAGATTTTCTGCAATGGTTTCAGGATCAAAAGTAACAGTTGTATAAAAATAAGTAAAAAGAAAAACAAGGCCAAAATAACATAAAAGATAAACCCAAGACCCTTGATTAAAGTTTTGAAATAATACAGAAATCTTTAATAACCATTGGTTTTGGGATCCGGCTAAAAATTGACTTATCATTTGAGGAAACATCAAGAATGCAAGGGCAAAAATAATTGGAATTACTCCGGCCTGATTAATTTTTAAAGGTAAATAAGTAGAAGCACCGCCATAAATTTTTGTCCCCCTTACTTGTTTGGCATAACTTACCGGAATTCTTCTTTCTCCTCGGGAAATAAAGACGACTCCGATCATCATCAAAAGAGCAACGACGAAAAAGGCTATCATATTAGGTACCCGACTGGGATCTACTGTCAATACAGTTTGTAAAATCTCCCGAGGAAAATCTATAACAATCCCGGAAAATATTATCAAAGAAGTTCCATTCCCCAATTTCTGCTCTGTGATTAATTCCCCAATCCACATCAAAAACACCGAAGAAGCAACTATAATAATTAAATCCTTGATTAAATCCAAAGGGCTGGCAATAATAATTACCCCTTGCCGGCTTAATAAATTTAGAAACCCATACCCCTGGAGAGCCGCCAAAGGCACTGTTAAAAGACGGGAATATTGCATAAACTTTGCCCTTTCTTTTTCTGTGCCTTCATATAAAGATTCTTTCAAACTTGGAAAAATCATTGTCAGCAATTGCATTATAATAGAGGCAGTAATAAAAGGACTAATACCTAAAAGGGCAATAGAGATATTTTTAAATGCACCTCCAGTAAAAATATTAAAAAGGCCGAGAATCTGGTTCGAGCTTAAAAATGCCTGCAATTGACCTTTATCTACGTCAGGCAAAGGGATGGTTGCCATTATCCGAAAAACAACCAAAAGGAGAAAAACAATCAATGCTTTTTTCCTCAAATCAGGCGTTTGCAATAAAGATAAAATAGTCCTAAACATAAATTTATCTATTTTTAATTTCGACTTTTCCCCCGGCTTTTTCTATTTTCTCTCTTGCTTTTTGAGAAACTAAACAATTTTTAACCTGATAACTTTTTGATAATGATGTTCCACCCAAAATTTTAACAGGACGGTAATTGCTTTTAGCGCTTTTTATTAAATTGGCTTTCCTTAATTTTTTGGGAGTTATAATACCACCCTCTGGAAAAGATTTTGTAATATCTTCTAATTTTACTATCATCGGAGATTTTTTAAAAGCGCTAAAATGAATTCCTCTCCTCTTGGGGAATTTTAATACCATTTCTCTTACTTGAGGTTTAATTTTGGCTCCGGCGCGAGATTTTTGTCCCTTTATTCCTCTTCCAGAATAAGTTCCTTTCTTGCCGCCACGGCCAACTCTTTTTTTCTTCTTTTGGGATAATCTATTATCCGGTTTTTTCAATTGATGGATCTGCATGGTTGTTTTTTTTAGGCTTGCTTTTTTCAGGAGGAATCTTTAATTTAGAAAGAGCTAAAATTGTTACCCGGGCATTATTTATGGCATTACTGGTATTGCCTAAAATTTTAGCGATAGCATCGGGAACATCGGCTAGTTTTAATACTGTCCTCACAGCTCCGCCGGCAATAATCCCTTTCCCCTTGGGAGCCGGTTTTATAATCACTTCGGCCGCTTTGTATTTTGCCGTTATTTCATGCGGTATTGTATTATTAACAATCGGCACTGTGATTAGATTTTTTTTAGCTTTGTTGCTTGCTTTTTGTATTGCCTGAGAGACATCCTTCCCTTTATCAACACCGATACCAACCTGATGTTTTCCTTTATTACCGACCGCCACTGTTGCTCGAAAGCTCAATCGCTTGCCACCGGCAACTACCCGAGTCACTCTGGCAATATCCAAAACCGCTTCTTCAAAATCTGTTTTATTAAATTGGGATTTTTTATTAAAAACCATATTGTCTTTGAAATAATTAAAATATCAAGCCTGCTTTTCTCGCCCCTTCAGCCAACGCCTTAACTCTCCCTTGGTATCTAAACCCCCCTCTATCAAAAACTACTTTTGTAATTTTATGATCCTTGGCCTTTTGAGCCGTTAATTCGCCCACTTTTTGCGCTATTTCCGTTTTTTTGCCTCCTTGGTCTTTAATATCAAAATCAGAGGCAGAAATAATAGTCACTCCTTTCTCGTCATCGATAATTTGCGCATAAATATGTTTGTTGGATCTAAATACACAAAGTCGGGGCTTCTCTTCCGTTCCTAAAATTTTTGCCCTTATTCTTTTATGCCTCCTTTCTCTTTGCTTTTTATTATTATTATTTGTTTTCATTTCTTTAAATTATCCTCTTAGGCGGCGCTGCCACTGACTTTTTTACCCACCTTTCTTAAAATATCTTCTCCAACATAATATATTCCCTTCCCTCTATAAGGTTCTACCGGCCTTTTTGATTTAATCAAAGCGGCAAATTGATTAACTCTTTCTTTGGATATTCCGGAAACAGTTATGATATTTTTTTCTACCTTAACTTCTAACCCTTCCTCGATAGGTACAATAACTGGATGGCTGTACCCTAATTTTAAATTTAAATTCTTTCCCTCAACATTAGCTTGATAACCCACACCATTGATTTCCAATTGTTTCACAAACCCTTTCTCCGCCCCTTCTATTAAATTATTTATTTTTGACCTCAAAGTTCCCCATTTAACAGAAGTTTCCTTACTGTCCCTGAGAGGAACAACCTTAAGCATATTATCATTTAACTCAACATCGAAGCCATCAGTGACTATTAAAGAACCTTCCCCTTTTGGCCCCTTTGCTTTAAGTTCTCTTCCCTCAAGGCTCATTGATACCGGAGCAGGAATAATAATTGATTTTTTGCCTATTCTTGACATAATAATAAAATAAAATTTATTTGGCTAAGCAAGGCGAAGAAATTTACCATATTTCCAATAGCACTTCGCCACCTAGTTTTAATTTTTTTGCCTCTAGGTCAGAAAGAATTCCCTTTGAAGTAGATAAAATTTTTAATCCAAGCCCTTTCTTAAATGGCCAGATATCTTTCTCTTTTACAAAAACACGCTTTGAAGGTTTTGATACCCTTTTTATTTCTGAAATTCTAGGTTGGCCTTTCTTATCATATTTTAGGATTACCTCAATAAATTTCTGGCTGGTCCCCCGGTTGTTTTTAGCTCTTCTTTTGACTTTTTCTAATCCTTCAATAAACCCATTGTCCAATAAAACATCAAGTATCTCTAATTTTATTTTAGAATAAGGGATAAGAACAGTTTTCTTTTTTACTGCTTGCGCATTGCGAATTCTTGTTAACATATCTGCTATTGGGTCGGTCATAAAAATATAAAAATATAATAAAAAAAATATAAATTGCTATATTGCTAATTTGCTAAATTGTCATTCATTTAGAATTTACCAGCTGGTTTTTTTAACGCCGGGAATTTCTCCTTTAGAAGCCATTTCTCTAAAACAAATCCGGCAGAGGCCAAAAGTTCTCATATAGCCTCTTTTTCTTCCGCAACGCCAACAACGCCTCACTATCCGTGAAGAGTATTTCGACTTTTTTCTTGCTCTGGCGACTACTGATTTTTTTGCCATAAAGGAAATCCTAGTAATTGATATAATCTTATTGCTTGCTCTCTGTTTTTAGCATTGGTGACAAAAGTTATTTCTAAACCAAATGTTGGAATGTTTTGAATTTGTTCTGCTTCTGGAAAAATATTGTATTCCTTAATACCATAATTTAAATTTCCCTTTTCGTCAATATTTTTTAAAGGAATGCCCCAAAAATCCCTAATCCTCGGTAAACCTAAATTTATAAATCTGTAAATAAAATCTTCCATCCTTTTACCCCTTAAGGTTACTTTTAAACCAACAGGCATTCCTTCCCTAACTTTAAAGCTAGCAATTGATTTTTTTGCTGGCCGCAAAGACGGCTTTTGGCCAGTAATAATTGCGATTACTCCTGAAATTTTACCGATTAATTCTTGGCTATCCTTGGAAGCAGCCACTAAACGGCCAACACCAACATTAATTACCACTTTAGTTATCTTGGGTACGGTAAAATCATTTTTAAAACCAAACTCTTTTTTCATTTCCGGAATAACCATTTTTTTAAATTGTTCTCTATAAGGAAGTGTCATAAATATTTTTAAGAGATTCTAGAGCCGCATTTTTTGCAAATCCTAAATTTAAGACCATTATCTTTTTGATTGCTTATCTTTGTCGGCTTTTTACAATTAGGACAAATTAACATCACATTGGACCGAGCAATAGGCCGGGGAACAGTTATTATTTCACTTTTCTCTCCTCCTTTTTTCGCTTTCTGAATTTTCTTCACCAAATTTAAGGATTCAATAACAACTTTGTTTTTTGCTGGCAAAACCTTTATGACTTTGCCTGTCTTGCCTTTATCTCTTCCTTTTCTAATTAATACTGTATCTCCTTTTTTTATATTCATACTAATGAAAAGTTTTTTTAATTTCCAATTTTAAATTTTTATGATTAAATGTTTAAACTAATTCTGGAGATAAAGCGACTACCTTAGAATACCCCATTTCCTTAATTTCTCGAGGAATAGAACCAAAAATACGATTACCCAAAGGCTCATTTTTATCATTAACAAGAACAACCGCATTTTCATCAAAACGAATATAGCTTCCATCTTTTCTTCGAAAGGGTTTCTTTTGACGGACAACTAATCCCTTGACAATATCTTTTTTCTTCACCTCTCGACGCGGTTCTGACACTTGCACTGAACCGATAATAATATCGCCTATCTGAGCATATCTTTTCCTGCTTCCGCCTAAAATTTTAAAACAACGAATAATTTTTGCGCCGCTGTTATCAGTCACTCTTAAAATTGTTTGAGGTTGAATCATGTCTTTATAAAATATTTAATCTTTCCGCCAGCTGGTTTTGTCAACTGGCTCCGCCGGCTGAGGGATTAATTTATTATCTTGACCATGCGAAGCAAGAGAAATTACTCTCCATCTCTTATCTTTAGATAATGGCCTCGTTTCTTCTATAATAACTTTATCCCCAATTTGACATTGGTTTTTCTCATCATGTACCTTGAAATTTCGTGAAACCCGATAATATTTCTTGTATTTCGGGTGCAATCTCACGCTTGAAACTCTGACGACCACTGTTTTCTGCATTTTATTTGAGATAACCTCTCCTTCTAGAACCCTTTTTCGTCTTTCTATTTTTGAATTACCGTGTTGAGTAATAGATGGTTTTTCCATATTAATAAAAATACATTAAATTTTGAGATTTCTCTCGCTTAAAATAGTTAAAATGCGAGCAATATCTTTCTTTAGGGCATGAATTGCGCGTACATTCTTAACTTTACCGCTTGCTAAATTAAACCTCAGCTCTCTTAATTTGTTTTGACATTCGGAGAGTAGTTGATTTAGCTCTTCATCAGGTTTTAAACGCAAATCTTTTGTTTTAACCATTTATTTTTTAACAATTGATGTTTTTATCGGCAACTTAGAAGCTGCTAAGCGAAAAGCTTCTTTTGCTTTCTCTTCCGAAACACCGTCAATTTCAAAAAGGATTCTTCCTGGCTTTACTGGGCAAACATAATATTCTACATTGCCCTTTCCACCGCCCATAGTAACTTCTGGTGGTTTTCTAGTTATCGGCTTATCTGGAAACACCCTCATCCAAACCTTGCCCTCTTTCTGCAAAACTCTGGCAATAGCTCTTCGCGCCGACTCTATCTGTTGAGAAGAAAGCCAGATTTCTTCCAATGCTTTCAAGCCAAAACTGCCGAATGAAAGATTGATTCCGCGGCTATCAATTTGACGGGTTCTCCCCCGCCCTTTCTGCATTTTTCTGTGTTTAACTTTTTTAGGCAGCAACATAACTCTTTTTAAAATTTAAAATACGTCTGTATAAACTTTTTGAATTTAATCGCTCGCTTCAGAATTAAAAAACTTTTCTCCTTTATAAATCCACACTTTTATCCCAACTATCCCATAAGTACAATGAGCTTCAGCAGTGCCATAATCAATATCTGCCCTTAAAGTGGATAAAGGCAATCTTCCTTTTTTGAGCCATTCATCACGAGCTATTTCTACGCCATCTAATCTTCCAGAAACCATAATTTTAGCGCCTAAAACTTTTTTATGCTGGGTTATTTTATTTAAATGCTGTTTTAAAACCCGTCTATAGGGAATTCTTTTTTCTATATCTTCTGCTATCCCTTGGGCTACTATCTGAGCGGAAATCTCCGGATTCTTTACCTCTTCCACGGAAATATTAATATTTAAATCAGTCCTCAAGATTTTTTTTAATCCTTTTTGGAGCGCTTCTATCCCTTGCCCTTGGCGACCGATCAGAATTCCGGGACGAGCAGTGCGAATAATAATTTTTATGTCTTTTGTTTTCCTCTCTATATTGATGCTCTCTATTCGGCAATTTTTTCCTTTTTCAAAAATAAACCGGCGGATTCTGTAATCTTCTTCCAATAATTTTGAAGCTTCCTTCAAATTAAACCATTGGGACTCCCAATTCTTATTAAAACCTAATCTCTGAGACTTTGGACTAACTTTTTTACCCATACGAATGAATGATTATTAATCTTTTAAATTGCTTTGCGGCGAAATACTTTTTTCTTCAAGGTAGGCTCTTTTACTGATACCTTTTTTATCTGTTCTGATTCTGTTTTTACAAAAGACGGCTGTTTTGATTTTAGCGCTTTTTTCCTCTTTTCTATCTCTTCCGGCTCTTTTTCTGGCTTTTCTATTGTTTTTACCTTTGGCTTAAGAGTTGGCTGCGACTTTTTTTGAATTTCATCAAGAACCAAAAAAATATGAGATGTTCTTTTTTTGATACCGGAAGCAGAACCTCGGGCTCGAGCTCGCCATCTTTTAAAAGATGGCCCCTCATCAACTCTTATAATTTTAATATAAAGATTATCTTTATCCAAGTTAAAATTATTTTCCGCATTAGCAACCGCTGATTTTAATAATTTTAAAATAGGTTGACCGCTTTTTTTAGAAATATAGGTTAATTGAGCTTCAGCGTTTTTAACAGGCAAGCCCTTGATTAACTTGGCAACCAGACGAGTTTTGCGAGGACTAATTCTTAAATATTTTAAAGAAGCTTTTACTTCCATGGTCTTCTTATAAATTTAATCTATTTTTTCTCACCTTGAACTTTCCCGCCAGATGCCTCTCCCTCTTTGCCTGAAACCTTCGTTTTTATTTCCAACTCTCGCTGCATCCTTCCTCCATGCTTAATAAATTTCCGTGTGGGGGCAAATTCTCCTAGGCGATGACCCACCATTTCTTCTTTTGCCTCAACTCTTACAAAGGTTTTACCATTATGAACCATAAAAACATAACCAACCATCTCTGGCGTAATCATTGAATCCCTCGACCAAGTTTGAATCGGAGTTTTATCTCCTTCTTTCATCTTTGAAATCTTTTTTAATAATTTCGGATGAATATATGGACCTTTTTTTAGTGAACGTGACATAATACTACATTGTTAAACTATTGCATTGTTAGATTGCTAAATTATTAAATTGTTATCTACTGGTTGAAATCATTTTACTTTTTCTTTCTTCTGACTATTATAAATTTATCAGAATATCTTTTTTTCTTTCTGGTTTTCTTGCCTCCAGTTACTTTACCATAAATACTCTTCGGCTTTCTAGTGCCTCTTTTTGTCCTCCCCTCCCCACCCCCATAAGGATGGTCAACTGGATTCATAGCTGTCCCTCTAACTTTAGGTCTTATTCCCATATGGCGAGAGCGTCCTGCTTTGCCAACAGAAACCATTTTATGCTCTATATTGGAAAGTTGACCCAATGATGCATAATAAATATTTTGGATAGTTCTGACTTCAGAAGAAGGCATTTTTAAATGGGTGTATTTACCATCTTGGGCAATAATCTGCGCGGCAGATCCAGCAGACTTCGCCAGTTTTCCTCCAGCGCCTG
Source organism: Minisyncoccota bacterium (assembly GCA_028719125.1). Classification (GTDB taxonomy): domain Bacteria; phylum Patescibacteriota; class Minisyncoccia; order UBA6257; family UBA6257; genus JAQTTC01. Next base: position 42,744 of record JAQUKM010000002.1, read on the forward strand.
CTTTTACCTCAATATTATGGATAAAGGCGCCAACCGGAATATTTTTAAGCCTCATCCTGTTACCTTTTTTCAATGGGGTTTTCTCATCACAAATAATCTTATCACCGACTTTTAATCCTTGGGGAGCTAAAATATAACCCCACGCCCCATCCTCGTAGGATATTAAAGAAATAAAAGAAGAACGGTTAGGATCGTACTCAATAGTTTTAACTATGCCGGGGACGCCTTTTTTTTCTTCACCAAAAAAGATACTGCGATAAAGTTTTTTATTGCCGCCGCCTTTATGTCGAACTGTTATCTTCCCTTTGGACCTGCCTAGGTCTTTTCTTTTAAAGGCGGTTAACTTTTTAAAAGGTTCATCTCTTGATAAAACAGAGTAATCACTTACTGTATAATGACGTCTTGCCGGTGTTGTTGGTTTGTACTTTTTTATCATATTCCTAATTCTATTTTTTGCCCTTCTTTTAAAGTCACAATCATTTTTTTGTTCCCTTTCAAGCTATTTTTGTTATTTCTCCACTTTTTCGTTTTCTGAGTGGCGCTTAAAACATTTATTTTTAATACTTCCACATTATAAATGCCTTCTAAAAGTTTTTTAATTTCATTTTTTGTGGCTCTGGAATGAACTTCAAAAATATATTCATTATTTTTCTCTCCTAATAAAGTAAATTTTTCACTCAAATAAGGTTTTATTAAAAGGCTTTGTCTTTTTATTGAACTCTTTGAAAAAACTGGAGGAACGCTTGTTATTTGGTCAGCCGAAGCAGTGGTTGGTTTTTCTTTTTGCTGTTCTTTTTGCTCCTTTGGTTTTACCGAGGATTCTTTAGGCTCTTTTTTTTGTTTTTTCTGAAAAATATTTAAAATACTCATTGAATTATATATTTTGTATATTTTGATTAAAGTTTTATCTATTTTTTCAATGCCGAGAGCGCTTTTTCTGAAAACAACACATATTTATGATTTAGAAGGTCTATTAAGTTAATGTTCTCGCTGTTAATAACTTTAAGATAAGGGAGATTTTTCGCAGATCTAAATAATTCTTTCTCTTTTGAATCAACAACAAATAAGATGCTGGGGATTTTTTTCTTTTGACCAAAAACATTTTTACAAAAATTATCTATTAAACTTGTCTTTGGTTTTTCTAATTTTGTTTTCTCAATAATTTTCAATTCTCCTTCTCTTAATTTTTGGGACAAAACTATTTGAATTGCTTCCTGCTTTGTTTTTTTGTTTATTTTTCTCTTCAGATTGTTATCTTTAGTTTTTGGGCCAAAAGTTACGCCTCCGCCTTTCCAGAGAGGAGAGCGGATAGAACCGTGGCGCGCTCTGCCAGTTCCTTTTTGAACCCAAGGTTTTCTACCACCGCCTCTTACTTCTCGCCGATTCTTAGTGTAAGCTAATGGTTTTCGCCCAACACTTAATAAGCTTTTGTATACTTGATAAACTAAATCATTGTTAAACTCCTTACCAAAAATCTCTGAAGATAATTCAATATCTCCTTTTAATTTTCCTTCTAAATTATAAATTGGCGCTTTCATCTTAACTTATAATTTTTAACCTATAATTTTTAATAAGGAATTTCTTCTGCCCGGAACGGCTCCTTTTAAGTAAAGAAGGTTCTTTTCAGGAATAATTTTGACTACCTTAACTCTTTTTAAGGTTATCTGCTCTTGTCCCATTCTTCCCGCCATTTTTTTCCCTTTTACTACTCGCTGGATTCCTGTATAACCAATTGACCCTGATGTTCTTAACTGATCTTTCGTTCCGTGAGTCGCGGAACTGCCCTTAAATCCGTGTCTCTTCACAACACCTTGAAAACCTTTGCCTTTGCTCTTCCCAATAACCCAGACTTCGTCCCCTTCTTGAAAAACATCAACTTTTATTTCATCTCCTATTTTCAAGGTAATTTCTTCCTTCTCGTTTTCTCTCTTTTTATCTAAATTGAATTCCTGAAACCACTGAAATTTATTTTTTTTCTTTCCAAATCCCACCTGAATTGCCTCGTAGCCATCCTTATCTTTTGTTTTTAATTGAGTAACCTTAACTGGCCCCGCTTCTAAAATAGTTACTGGAATCACTTTCCCCTCTTCATCAAAAATCTGGGACATTTCTAATTTTTTAGCTAAAATAATTTTCATATTTTGAACCTCTTAAATGCTTTTTAACTTTTCATTAGAAAAACTGGGCATTAGCCCAGTTTTTCTAATGAAATTTCATTCTCAGACTAGGCATTCCGGGCTTACATCTTTATTTCTATATCTACTCCCGCTGGCAAATCTAAATTAGTAAGAGCTTCTATTATTTTTTGGTTTGGATTAGGAATCTCTATTAATCTTTTATGAATTCTGATTTCAAATTGTTCTCGGGCGTCTTTCTTGACAAAAGTAGCCTTATTCACTGTATACCGATGAATCTCTGTCGGTAAAGGTATCGGCCCCCTAACTTCGCTTCCATATCTCATCACTGTTTCAATTATCTGCTTACAGGAATTGTCAAGAATCCGATAATCGTACCCCTTGATTTTTATTCTGATCTTCTGTTGGGTTTCAACTTTAGAAGCTGGCACAATAATAAAAAATTATTTAATTATCTTTGTTACAACTCCTGCGCCCACTGTTTTTCCTCCTTCCCGAATGGCAAACCGTGAACCCTCATCGAGGGCTACAGGAACAATCAATTTCACTGTAAACTTAATATTATCTCCCGGCATTACCATTTCCACACCTTCTGGCAAGGTAACTTCACCAGTCACATCAGCTGTTCGGATATAAAATTGAGGTTTATATCCTGTGAAAAATGGCGTATGTCTGCCCCCTTCTTCTTTGGCTAAAATATAAACTTCTGCTTCAAACTCAGTATGAGGGGTGATTGATCCTGGTTCCGCTACTACTTGTCCTCTTCTAACCTCTTCTTTTTTTAATCCTCTTAATAAAATCCCTACATTATCTCCAGCCTGGGTCCCTTCGAGGGATTTATTAAACATTTCTAAACCGGTGGCCACAGTTTTAATGCTTGGACGATAACCAACAATTTCTACTTCATCATTCAATTTAATTTTTCCTCTTTCTACTCTTCCGGTAGCTACAGTTCCTCTCCCTTCTATGGAAAAGACATCCTCAATTGGCATTAAAAATGGCTTATCAATATCTCTTTTAGGCTCTGGAAAATATGAGTCAATAGCTTCTAATAAATCAAATATTGGTTTAAGATTTGGATCATCCACTGATTTAGCTTCCAGCGCCTTTAAAGCAGAGCCCCTTATTATTGGTACATTTTTCCCGTCATATTCATGCTTAGTTAATAATTCTCTAATTTCTGTCTCTACCAAATCTAATAATTCTTTGTCTTGAACCATATCAACTTTATTCAAGAATACTACTATCGCGGGGACACCAACCTGCCGCGCTAAAAGAATGTGCTCAAATGTTTGAGGCATTGGCCCATCAGGAGCAGAAACAACCAAAATGGCACCATCCATTTGAGCGGAACCGGTAATCATATTTTTAATATAATCAATATGCCCCGGGCAATCTATATGGGCATAATGCCTTTTTTCGGTTTCATATTCAGAATGATGAACATTAATAGTAATTCCTCGCGCTTTCTCCTCTGGCGCATTATCAATTTCATCAACATTTGCGTCTTTTTTTTCTAGCCCTTTCAAGTAAAGAGCATGCAAAATTGCAGCTGTTAAGGTAGTTTTACCATGGTCGATATGACCAATGGTTCCTACATTCATATGAAATTTGTCGCGAACAAATTTTTCTTTTTCTGCCATATTATTTTATTTATTATTTATTTCCGCCAACTGACGGATTATTTTTATTTTTAAACTCTTTCTTTAAGCTTTGAGTTTTAAGCTTTGAGTTTTAAGCTTTGAGTTTTAAGCTTTGAGCTTTGAGCTTTTCTATGTATCTACCATATTAAGGCATAATTAATTTATTGTCAACCCCAATTACCCCCAATTACATTGCTACTTTGCTACATTGTTTCATTGTTAAATTGTTAAATTGTTGAATTGTTACTCCTTGTACTCCTTGTCTGACTTATTTTTATTAGTGCTTATCTTGCCTATAATTTCTTGAACAATATTATAGGGCACTTCCTGGTAGTGGTCAAACTCCATAGTAAAAACCCCTCGACCCTCGGTCAAAGAACGCAATTTGGTAGCAAAACCAAACATTTCTGCTAATGGCACTTTAGCTTCAATAACTTTTATCATTCCTCGGTCGCTAATATTCTCTATACTACCTCTCTTAGAGCTTATATCCCCTGTCACGTCCCCTAAGTATTTTTCTGGTATCACTACCTCTAATTTCATTATCGGCTCTAGAAGCGCTGGATCAGCTATTTTTGCTCCGCTTTGAAATGCCATAGAACCAGCTATTTTAAAAGCAAAATCTGAGGAATCTACTTCATGAAAAGATCCGTCATAAAGGGTTACTTTTACGTCAGAAACCGGATATCCAGCTATAATGCCTTTTTCTAGGGCTTCCTTGACTCCTTTTTCTACAGCGGGAATATATTCTTGAGGAATCACCCCTCCCTTAATTATATTAACAAATTCAAATCCTTTGCCTCTTTCTAATGGCTCCAATCTCAACCAAACATGACCATATTGACCTCTCCCTCCGGATTGCCTGATATACTTTCCTTCGCTTTCTACCTTCTTCTTTATTGTCTCTTTATAGGCCACTTGCGGCTTGCCTGTTTGAACGTTCAAGTTAAATTCTCTTTTCATTCTATCCACTAAAATTTCCAAATGAAACTCACCCATCCCTGAGATTATAGTTTCTGATGTTTCTGCATCGGTTTTTATTTTAAAAGTAGGGTCTTCTTCCGATAATTTCTTTAAAACTAATGATAATTTTTCTTGGTCAGCTTTTGTTTGCGGTTCTACTTTTATTGAAATAACTGGTTCTGGAAACTCAATCTGTTCTAAAATTATTGGGTTATTTGGGTCACATAAAGTATCACCGGTAGCGGTATTTTTTAAACCAACTGTTGCCGCAATATCACCAGTTCTCACTTCATCTAATTCCTCGCGCCGATTAGAATGCATTAGCAATAATCTGCCAATTCTTTCCTGGTTTGATTTACTCGCATTTAAAACATAGTTTCCTTTTTTAAAAACCCCTGAATAAACACGGAAGAAAGTTAAAGTTCCCACGTAAGGATCGCTAGCTATTTTAAATACCAAAGCCGCAAAAGGTTCCTCATCTCTCGGCGAGCGAATAATAGTTTCTCCTGTTTTTGGGTGAACGCCTTGAACTGGAGGTAAATCCACTGGTGAAGGCAAATACTCTACAATCGCATCAAGGAGTGGCTGAACCCCTTTATTTCTGAAAGAACTGCCGCAAAAAACCGGGATTATTTTCCCTTCAATTGTTGCTTTCCTCAATATTGCTCTTGTTTTGTCTGCATTCGGCTCCTTGCCTTTTTCCAGATATTCTGTTAAAGCGTCTTCATCGTGCTCTATTATTTTTTCAATGAAAGTTTTTCTATATTCTTCCGCTTGACTTTTCAATCCGGAAGGAATCTCTTTTGTGACTACTATTTCCCCCTGAACTCCTTCAAAATAAATTGCTTTCATAAGAATCAAATCAATCACCCCTTCAAAATTACTTTCAGCGCCGATGGGGATATTAACGGCTAAAGCATTTGGGGTTAACCTTTCTTCTATAGATTTAAATGCTTTCTTAAAATCAACCCCTATCCTATCCATTTTATTGATAAAACATATCCGTGGCACGCTGTATTTATCTGCTTGGCGCCAAACTGTTTCTGATTGCGATTCAACTCCGGCAACCCCGTCAAAAATAACCACCGCTCCATCAAGAACCCTTAAAGATCTCTGAACCTCTGCCGTAAAATCAATGTGCCCTGGCGTATCAATAATATTAATGCGGTGTTCATAATTAGGATCTTCTCCTCTATATGTTGGAGTCCAAAAACAAGTGGTTGCCGCCGCCGTGATAGTCACCCCTCTTTCTCTTTCCTGCTCCATCCAATCCATAACAGTTGTCCCTTCGTCTACTGAACCAATCTTGTGGGTTATTCCTGTATAAAACAAAACCCGTTCGGTCGTTGTTGTTTTCCCGGCATCAATATGGGCAATAAAACCGATGTCCCTTATTTTCTCTTTAGGATATATTTTAAGCATATCAATGTTTTGTTAATCCAGTTTTTTGAAGGACTGATTAATTTTTATATTACTATTTTTTATATTACTTTGATTTATTTGTTTTATTTCGACGTTCATTTTAAACTCTTTAAAAACTGAAGCGAGCAAAAGCCCGATTAGCTTCGGCAATCCGATGAACATCCAATTTTTTCTTAATTGCCGCTCCTTCGTTTTTGGAAGCCAAAATCAATTCTTCTGCCAACTTTTCAGCCATTGATTTTCCTTTTTTCCCTTGGGAAGCATTAATCAACCAACGGCAAGCCAAAGTAACTTTTCGATGCTCAGGCACTGCTTGAGGCACCTGATAATTAGCGCCACCTATTCTTCGAGTCTTAACCTCAATCTCTGGAGATACATTTTTAATTGCTAAATTAAATACCCCTAAAGGATTCTGCTTTGTTTGTTTTTCTATAATTTCCATTGTTTTATAAAAAATTCTTTGGGCAGTGGATTTTTTGCCGTCTTTCATTAAATAGTGAATAAAGCGTGTTGCCAAGGCGCTTTCATAAATCAAATCTTCTTCGTATTGTTTTTCTTCTCTGTGCTTTCTTCTCATAAATATTATTTAATTATTATATTAATTATATATATTAATTTTAATAATGAAGCAAATTGCTTTTTGCATCGATTTATTCTTTCGGCTTCTTTACTCCATATTTACTTCTTTGTTGTTTTCTCCCTTCAACGCCAAGGGCGTCATATCTCCCGCGAACTATATGATAACGGACGCCGGGCAAATCTTTTACCCGCCCCCCTTTTACCAAAACAATTGAGTGTTCCTGCAAATTATGCCCCTCTCCAGGAATATAGGCGGTAACCTCCATTCCATTACTTAATTTAACACGAGCAACTTTTCTTAAAGCTGAATTTGGCTTTTTGGGGGTTGTTGTAAAAACTTTAAGACAGACTCCTTTTTTAAAAGGAGAGTTATAGTATGTCGGCTTGTTTTTAATAGTATTAAAAGATAAAGAGAGAGCAACTGATTTGCTCTTTTTTGTTAATGGTTTTCTTCCTTTCCTGATTAATTGATTTAAAGTAGGCATGGTAAAAAGATTAGCAAATAAGGCACTTTGTGTCAATTACTCCTCAATTACCCCAAATAAATACCGGTAAATAAAGAGAATAATAACATTGCTAAAGGCAGAATAACATTGCCGGCAAATATAATAAAAAAGAGTAAAAGAATGGTGCCATAGCGGGAAAGAATCGTTTCAAGATTGCGGGAAGGAAATAAATAAAATAATATCTTTGATCCGTCTAAAGGAGGAATTGGCACTAAATTAAAAATTGCTAAAATTAAATTAATCCAAACAATAAACATTAAAAAAGGCATCAAAGATACAAATAGCGAGGTAGCGCTTATAATTCTAATAATAAGGCCGAAAATTAAAGCTAAAAAAAGATTAGCCAAAGGACCGGCAAAAGCCAATAAAGCAGTGTCTCGTTGCGGGTCTTTAAGTTTCAAAGGATTATAAGGCACTGGCTTGGCCCAGCCGAAAATAAATCCTGAATTCATGAGCACAAGAATTAGGGGCAAAAAAACCGAACCGATTGGGTCTAAGTGTTTCAGAGGGTTTAAGGTTAACCGTCCCATTTTTTCTGCAGTATCATCTCCAAACTGCAAAGCGGCTAAGCCGTGTGAAACCTCATGAATAATGACAGAAAATAACAAAATAATGATCTGAAAAACTAAAGGCACTGAAAGCATAAAAAAATATTAGATTAATTGATTTAATTATGATTTATTATTGCATACAATTCTAATTTTTTAAAAGCGTGCTTGGCTAAAAGCAATCTTTGATCGCTATTAGTATAAAAAGTACAAAGAACTTCTTTTTTCTTCACTTTCTCTCCAACAGTTTTGTTCAAATAAACGCCTGCTTCTTTGGTTGAAGGAGCGCCTAATAATCTGCAAATTTTATTTAAATTCTTGTTATCAATCGCTTTAATTAAGCCTTCTTTTGGCGATTTTAATTCCCAAAAAACCTTTCCTATTTTTATTTCCTCAGAATCAATATTAAAATCTCCTCCTTGGGCTTTTATAATCTCCCGCATTTTCTCTAAAGCTTTGCCTGACTTTAAAGAATCTAAAGCTATTTTTTGACCTTTATTTTTTTTAGCTCTCCCCACTAATTCTAATAATTGGCCGGCGAGTAGAACGGCTTTCTCTTCCAAATCTTTTGGCCTTTCTTCCTTTTGCTGCAATACCCTCATTACATCTCTCGCCTCTAAAGAAGGGCCAATGCCCCGGCCGATTGGGCCCATTGCTTTTGTTGTAATAATCTTTATTTTCATTTGAAAGCGTCGAGCTAAATAAAAAAATAAATTTTTAACAAAACGGACATCTTTTTCATTATGAATCTTTGCTGTCGGACCGACCGGCATATCAATTATTAAACGATTGACTCCTGTGGCTACTTGTTTAGACATAATGCTGACTACCATCTTTGAATAAGGTTCTCTTCCTAAACGACGGGTAATCTCCACAAACCTATCATCAGCCGGCGCTAATCTTAAAGCACCACCCCAAATCAAACAAGCGTTTGTTTCCTTGACTATTTTTTTAATCTCCTTTGCGTTAAACCCAACTGGGGCTAAAACCTCCATTGTATCAGCAGTACCAGCAGCAGAAGTGATTGCTCGGGAAGAAGTTTTGGGGATAATTACTCCATAGCTAGCGACAATGGGAATTACTATTGGTGTAACCCTGTTTCCCGGAATCCCCCCTATTGAATGTTTATCTGCCACTAAATTTCCGAATTTCAACATTTCCCCAGTCTCACTGATTGCCTTGGTCAAATAATAAATTTCTTCCCGGGAAAAGTTTTTCTCATCAAAAGCCGAGGCGATAAAAAAAGCTAATTCTAAATCGTTGATTCTAAATTTAGCAATGTCAGAAACCAAAGAGCAAATTTCCTTATAGGTTATCCTTTCCCCATCTAATTTTTTATGAATTGTTTTAATAGAAGCTGGTTGTCCAGCAAGTTTTAACTCTAAAAGCTCCCTTTCTCTAATTTTATATTTATTGGTAATATCCCGAAAAAGTCCTATTTCACCCTTATTAACCATACTCCTTGTCGTATCTACCGCTATCTCCGTTTGCTTATTTTTCCATTTTAAAGCCACTTCATCACCCGGCCTAATACCAAAAGTTTCGCCATCTTCCTCGTGGATAACCGCAATCCAGGGATAACCGGTTTGAATATCCAAATATTTTACTTTCAGCAAGAAAGTACTGTTTATTTTGGAATTATTTTTTCGTGGATTATTTTTCTTACTATTCTTACTATTTTTCCTATTTTTCCTATTTTTATTTTTCATAGAAATCAATGAATCCGCCTAAATTATGTTCTAGAAAGTATCTAGCCAGGGGTTTAATGATATCAACGGCATAGTGAAGATTTTCTAAAGTATTGGTAAATATAATTTTTTTAGGGCCAATTATAGCCAATCGGTCAATCACTTCGTCGCCAAAAATAGAGTGGACAAAAGCGAAATTAATTGTTTTTATTTGAAACTGTTTTATTATTTTAGCTGTTTCTAAAATGGTTCCGCCTGTGGAAACAATATCATCAACAATAATTACCTCCTTACCTTTCAAAATGTCTCCTGTATTTTCTGGATAAATAAAATTCACCTTCCCTGTCTCTTTATTTCTGTGTTTTTCAAAAATCAGCTTAGAAGCCGGAAAATTCCTGCAGAAATTGTCAACAAAAGCTTCGGCTTCTCTGTCGGGACCGATAACAATCGTATTAGAAGGAGAAAATTCTTTAAATTTCTCTGCCATCTCTTCAAAAAGAAAAACATTATAAGCTGGAATTTTAAATAAATCTCTAATCTTCTTTCTGTGCTCATGCATATTACAGGTAAGGAAAACATCCGTATTTTTCTCTATTAATTCCGCCAAATAAAGAGAAGAAAGTGGCTCTCCTTCGCGAAAAACAGAGTCCTGCCGACTGTAAGGCAAATAAGGCATAATAGCGATCGTCTTCTGACTAAGGTCTCTTATTTTCCTAAGCAATAAAAGATATTTTACAAGATAGCTGTTTATATTCTCTTTTTGTTTTTTCTGAATAATTAAAATAGCTTCTTTTGTTTTTTCTTCTTTTGCTAGTCGAGGCTGAACTTCACCATCATTAAAAATCCTATCTTCAAAAGAAATAAACGGCATCTTTAGCTCTTGGCCCAGTTTTTTTCCCAAATCGTCTCCGATTACTACTTTATCCATAAATACTTATTGGCTTTGATAAATTATCACTGTAAACTCTCCTTTTATTCTATCATATTTTATCTTATCAATCATCTCTTCTAATGTTCCCCAATAAATTGTTTCAAATTTTTTTGTTAATTCCCGACCAATTACCACTTGATAATCTAGATCAAAACCTTGAACCCGGCTATAAACCTCCTCTAATGTTTTGATAATCCGATGAGGCGATTCATAAAAAATAACCGGGTGTTTAAAATTATTTAATTGATAAAGCAATTCTTCAAAGAATCGGTTCCTTTTGTTTTTGTTTGGCGGAAATCCCAAAAAAACAAATTTATCCATTGGTAAACCAGAAACGCTGCTAAGAGCCAAGAGGGCTGAGCATCCCGGTATAGGAATAATTTTAAAATCTTTTAAAGAATCACTCTTCTGAATCAAAAAACTAATCAATTTATTGCCGGGATCAGAAATGCCCGGAGTTCCAGAGTCAGAAACCAAAGCCAAATTTTTCCCCTCTTGAAGCATTAGTAGAATCTGCTTCATCTTTTTAATTTGCGAATGTTGATGATAGCTGATTACCGGCGTTTTAATATTATAATGGGATAATAACTTCTTAGTCACTCTTGTGTCTTCGCATAAAATTAAATCCACTTCTTTTAAAATCCGAAGCGTTCGTAAAGAAACATCCTCCAAGTTGCCAATCGGAGTGGCAACAACAAATAAATTCCCCATTTAGTTAAAACAATTTATTCTCTATCCTTAT
>JAQUKM010000003.1:0-4554 GCA_028719125.1 Minisyncoccota bacterium
CAGTTTTCCTGAAAGAATGTCAAAGAATCTAATCAATGACAGGGTTTATTGCGTCAAAGCAATGAGCGAAGGGGCGGCTGGCTCAATTTATACAGAATACAATTATGCCACGGTTATTAATAATAATCTTGTGATTATCAGTTTTGTCGCTCGGTACCCCCAGTGTCCAAATTATGATGAGCCTCGAAGAGCGGAATGCGAAAAGGAAAGAGAAACTTTTAATCTTGATTTAGTCGTAGATCAGATAATAAGCAGCGGAATAACAGATAACCATTAACCATTAATAAAAAAGAATGATTAAGAAAAGACATTGTTTATTAGCATTATTGATTATTTTAAGCGGATTCTGGTTTGGTAGTAATCATATTGTTTTAGCTGATAGCCAAGAAATAATTCAGGATTTTCAAGCAGTTATCACTATAAACCAAGATTCAAGCGTCAAGATTGAAGAAACAATCAATTATGATTTTGGATTGAATCAAAAACATGGCATTATTCGCTATGTTCCTTTCCGCTATCAGCTGGAAGATAAGACTTTAGTTTTGAATTATCAGCTTGTATCAGTTGAAGACGAAAAAGGAAACAGCCTTGAATATAGTTTAGGTGAGGAAAATAATAATTTTGTTGTTAAAATCGGCTCAGCAAATAAATTAGTCAGCGGCCCAAAAACATATGTCATTACTTATATTATCCAGGGAGCCTTAAATTATTTTGATAATTATGATGAGTTATTTTGGAATGTTACTGGTAATGAATGGGCGGTGTCAATCAAACATACGCGGGCAATTATTGTTTTAAATAATAATTTTTTTGTCGGTTTGCCGTTAGAAAATTTTCAAGCCGCTTGTTATACCGGAGTTTTAAATTCCAAAGACCAAAATTGCCAGATAAATAAATCTTTTTCAGGCTCAGAAGAGATTATTATATCCATTGAGTCTTATAATCTCAATCCCAAAGAAGGATTGACAATAGTTGTGGGTTGGCCCAAGGGATTTGTTCAAGAAATAGAAAAACAATATATTACCAAGAGTGCAAACACCTTATTTACAAAATTCCTATTTGTTTTGCGGTATATCTTATTCTTTTTCCCTATAGTAGTATTTATTTGTCTCTTTTATTTGTGGTGGCGTAATGGCCGTAATCCAAGGGCGATGAGATCAATTATGGCTGAGTATGAGGCTCCAGCAAATATTTGTCCCGCAGAAGCGCATATTATTATGACCGAAGGATCTATTGATTTAGGAAAGATGGCGACAGCCACCTTGATAGATTTGGCTCGAAGAGGTTATTTTATAATCAAAGAAGAAACAGAAAAGAAATTAATTTTTAAATCAAGGGACTGGAATTTTATAAAAACTCATAAAGAGAACCCTGAAGATAAATTAAATGGATACGAAAAATATCTTTTAGATTCTATATTTGAGGGGAAAGAGGAAGTTAACCTTTCTAGTCTTAAACACACTATTTCAGCTTCAACACAAAATAAATTAAGAAAAGGATTAGAAGAAGCCAAGATTTCTTTGGGCAATATGTTGGTAGACAAGAAATTGTTTAGTGAGAATCCTTTTGCTCTTGTTAAAAAAATGAAAACCTGGCAAATTATAACTTCTATTTGCTTTTTATTAGTTGGTTTTTTTGTCATTATAGGATTGACGGAAACAGGAAGATTTGGCTTTGATTTTTTTATTCTCTTGATTGGCTTTTTCGCGATTATGATGATTTTTGCTGTCTTTACCAAAATTATGCCCAGTTTGACCCAAAAAGGGATGGAAACCAAGGAAAAATTAGAAGGGTTTGAGTTATTTTTGAAGACAGTGGAGCGAGACCGGGTAAAATTTCATTTTTCCCCAGAAGCCCATCCAGAAAAATTCGCTGACTATTTGCCCTATGCTATTTTATTTGGGGTAGAAAAACAATGGGCAAAATTATTTGAAAATATCAATGCCGCAGTTCCCCAATGGTACGAGGGGGAACAAGGAACAGGCATCAACTCTGTTTATTTAGCCAGCCAAATTGCTAATTTAAATTCCGGCATCCAATCCAGCTTTTTAGGCGCTGGTTCTGCTGCTAGCGGCGGCAGTTCTGGTTTTGGTAGCGAAGGTAGTTCTGGCGGCGGGTTTGGCGGCGGAGGCGGCAGTAGCTGGTAAAATAATATTCAAATGTCAACCAAGGCAATTATATTAGCGGCTGGTTCTTCAAGGAGATTAAGACCGATAACTGATAATCGGCCTAAATGTTTAGTAGAGTTAAATGGTGAAACAATTTTAGATTACCAGTTAAGGTGTTTAGAAAAATGTCAAGTAAAAGAGATATTAATTGTAGCTGGTTATAAAAAAGAAATGATTAGAGAGCATCTTAAAAAATCAAAGCATAATCAATTGATAAAAGTTATTTGCAATGATATTTTTGATAAGACAGATAATACTTATAGTTTATCCTTAGCTTTACAAGAAATTGATGAAAAAAAAGATTCAGTTATTGTTTTAGATGGAGATATTATTTTTGATGTTAGGTTGCTCAGGAACGTATTAATTACAAATTATAAAAATGTTTTAATCGCTGATAATATTGGAAAAATGGAAGCAGAAGATAATAAAGTTTTAATAAAACGAGGTTATGTAAAATGTATCAGTAAAAAAATTAAAGGAACAGCAATTTATAATAGTATTATTAAATTAAACGGCCGGTTTTTAAAAGAGTTCAAAGATGAATGCAAAAAAATAGAAAATCGAACTGAATGGTATACTAATTCATTAACCAGGGTTCTTCAAAGTTTTCCAAAAGCAATGAAAGTTATTTTTACTCAGGGACTATCAGCGTGTGAAATAGATAATAAAGAAGATTTAATTCAGGCCATAAAAATTTATGATAAAATAAAGGAAATAAATGAAATTATCCCTTAAAAATAAATATTTTTTATTAAGACACGGAAAAACAATCCATCAAACAGAAAAAAAAGACATTACTTATCTTTATCCAGATGATAATCCTCCTTGTATTCTGCTAGAAGAGGGGATTAAAGAAGCTCATTTAGCTGGTGAAAAACTTAAACAAAAGAATATTGATTTAATTTTTGCTTCTGAAGTTTTAAGGGTGAGGCAGACTGTTGAAATTGTTGCCGGGATAATTGGTTATGACTTGAAAAAAGTTATTTACGACCAAAGATTAAGAGATATTAATTGGGGTGTTTTTGGCGGCAAAAGCAAAAAAGAGGCTTGGGCTTATTATAATAACGATATACTACAGAAATTTGGAAAACCCGCGCCTCAAGGAGAGAGCTGGGATCAATGCCGCCAGAGAATGATTGCTGTTTTAAATGAAATTGAAAACAAATTTGAAAATAGAAATGTTCTCATTGTTTCCCACGGAGACCCTTTGTGGCTTTTAGAGGGGTATCTAAAAGGCAAGAGTAATGAAGAACTAATACACGAAATGAAAAATAATCAGGATATTAAAACCGGAGAAATAAGAGAAATGTAATTGTTAGGTAATTGATTTGGCTGAATGATCTAATATAGGGTTTCCTTTATTGACAGTAGACTTAGGAAAAATTATTTTTGGCACAGAAATTAAAACAAAAGCGGCAACTAATGATAAGATTCCTCCCATAATAAAAATGTACTCAAAGCCGAAAATGGTGGCAATCAAACCGCCAAAAATACCTCCGAAAGCAGAGGCAATGCCAACTGCTATGTGGTCAGCTGACCAAGAAAAAGCAATACGGTTTTTATCCAAATACCTTGAAAAAATCCCTGACCAAGAAGAGTAATACATTGCAAAACCAAATCCCTGGAGAGCTTGAACCAGATATAATTGGTTAATAGTTTTAACCGTCGCTAAAGTAAAAGCTGAAATAGCCACTATAAATAAACCGACAATTAAAGCGTAGAAGTCATCCTTTTCGCCGCGGATCTCATCTAATTTATTTGATAAAGGAAGCTCAATGATAGACCTAATAAACCAATAAATAGCTACGGTAACCCCAACATTTATCAGATCGCCATTAATTTTTTGGACGATAAAAATAGACATTAAAGGAGAAATAAGCCCCCAGCCGCTAAATAAAATTAAATCAGCAATAATAAATCTTTTGACAATAATATTAAGTTGTAAAATTACATTTTTCTTTGCTTTATTTGTTTGCATTTTTGGTTTATTGATTAAGAATTAAAAATTTCTAGTCGTCATGCCTATTATTCATTAATTTTAAGTTAAAATCAAGTATCTAAGAGATATAGAAGAGAGGGGTTGACAAATTTTTTCCATTTGCTATACTGATTATGGTGTTATTTCTAAGCCGCAAGGCCTATAAATAACACCATTGCTGTCGTTTTTGGCTTGCCAAAGGCGGCAGCATTTTTTTATGCCTAAAAATCGGTTCTCATTACAAAATTATTCTTAATAGAAAAATGGCTTTTAGAAGCCATTTTTTTAATCTATTGACTTTAAAACTATAATGTTGTATATTACTGATTAAGTAAAAAATTGCTCTTTGATAATAAATAATTAATTTAAAGAAAGGAGGTAAAAATGTTATATCCTGAATTGATTCAT
>JAQUKM010000003.1:4654-35496 GCA_028719125.1 Minisyncoccota bacterium
TAATCTATTGACTTTAAAACTATAATGTTGTATATTACTGATTAAGTAAAAAATTGCTCTTTGATAATAAATAATTAATTTAAAGAAAGGAGGTAAAAATGTTATATCCTGAATTGATTCATTTAGGCTATCTAAAATGCCTTAAGCAAAGAAAAATATTACTTTGGATTTCTATAGAAGACTTAGCGACTCAACAAAAAGCAGAAAGGAAAGAGAAAATAACGGCTATTATCTTGATAGTGATATTAACTCTTTTGCTTTTTTTGTTCCTAACTTAACATTGTTCTTTTTTGCTCTTAATTGCCGGCATAATAATTGAATTAGTCCAATTGTTTAGAAAAAAGGAAAAAAAAGGAGAAATAAGAGATATGGAAAAGTTAAAACGTATGTGGAATATGGTTATAGATTTTTTAGTTAAAGCGTTGGCTGCTAAAGGATCTAAAATGCGTTGGAGTTGAATTAAAATTGGAGTTGAATTAAAAAAAGGAGGTTAACCCCTCCTTTTTATTTTCTTTGTCTTTACAAAAAGAAGAACAAGAGTTAGGATATTTCTAACTTAATAAAATATATCATCCCTCTTGTGATTAAAAAAGGGGGATATTAATCTTTATGGGAATTTTTAAACTCTATTCTCAATTTCAGGCGGTTGGCGATCAAAAACAGGCAATAGAGAAGTTAGTTCAGGGAATTAAAAAGGGTCATCGTTGTCAAACCCTTTTGGGAATTACCGGAAGCGGAAAAACTTTTACGATTGCGAATGTCATCAGTAATTTTGAGAAACCAGTTTTGGTAATTGCCCCAAATAAAACTTTAGCTGCTCAACTTTATCGGGAATATAAGAATTTTTTTCCAGAGAACTCCGTTAATTATTTCGTTTCTTATTATGATTATTACCAACCAGAAGCTTATTTGCCAATTACTGATACTTATATTGGCAAAGAGGCTTTAATTAACGAAGAAATAGATCGGTTCCGCCATAAAGCCACTTCAGCTTTATTAAGCCGGAGAGATGTTATTATTGTCGCTTCTGTTTCCTGCATTTATAATTTGGGAATTCCTCTCAATTATTTAGAAAGCGCCATTTACTTAGAGAAAGGAAAATTGATTACGCGAGGAGACTTTATTAGGCAATTAGTAAGAGTTCAGTTTGAGAGAACTAATGGAGAATTAAAAAGAGGGATGTTTCGGGTACGGGGAGATAATTTTGAAATTTTACCAGCTTCAGGGGAAGCAGTTTATTTTATTAAAATTAATAACCAAGAAATTGTTCGTATCGCCTTATTAGAGGCTACTTCAAAAAGGACAATAGAAGAATTAAAAGATCTCATCATTTTTCCTCCAAAACATTTTGTCAGCTCCACTCCTCAACGAGAGCAGGCTATTAAAGAAATAAAAATAGAATTGGAAGAAAGGGTAAAATTTTTTGAAAAACAAGGCCGAGAATTAGAGGCCGAAAGATTAAAACGCCGCACAAGATATGATTTAGAAATGTTAAAAACTGTCGGCTATTGCCATGGTATAGAAAATTATTCAAGATATTTAACCGGTAAATTAGCCGGTGAACCGCCTGATACTTTGTTATCTTATTTTTCAAATCCCTACTTTCCAAGGAAAGATTTTTTAACTATTATAGACGAATCTCATATTGCACTCCCTCAAATTAGGGGGATGTATGAAGGTGACCAAGCCCGAAAAAAAGTTTTAATAGAGTACGGCTGGCGTTTGCCTTCAGCTTTAGATAACCGACCTTTAACCTTTAATGAATTTTTGGAAAGAGTTGACCAAATAATTTTTACCTCAGCCACTCCTTCTCAGGAAGAAAAAGAAATGTCTAGTCAAATTGTTGAACAGATTGTCCGGCCAACCGGAATCGTTGATCCGGCAATTGAGGTGAAGTCTGTTTTTGATGAAAAGAAGAAGCAAACGCAAGTAGAGGATTTAATGAAAGAATTAGATAAAATTGTTGAAAGAAAAGAGAGAGCCATTGTGAATGTTTTGACTAAAAAAATGGCTGAAGATTTAACCGATTATTTGCTGAAAAATGGCTTCAAGGTTAATTATATGCATTCAGAAACAAAAACTATTGAAAGAACTAAAATATTAAAATCATTTCGGGAAGGAGAAATTAATGTTTTGGTTGGGGTAAATCTTCTAAGAGAAGGGCTGGATTTACCAGAGGTGACCTTGGTGGCTATTTTAGATGCTGACCGAGAAGGGTTCTTAAGAAGCGAAACATCTTTAATTCAGACAATGGGCAGAGCGGCGCGAAACGTTTTAGGCAAAGTTATCTTATACGCCAATGAAATTACGCCCTCAATGAAAAGCGCAATTGAAGAAGTGAATAGAAGAAGGAAAATTCAAACGGAATACAATAAAAAACACAACATTACTCCCAGAACAATAAAAAAGAAAGTTGAGGATTTAATTGATTTTGAATAATCAAAAATATGAATATGCAGGAAAAAATTATTGAAAAAATTATTATTAAAGGGGCTCGGGTCCATAATTTGAAAAATATTAGTTTAGAAATCCCTAAAAATGAATTGATTGTTTTCACCGGCGTCTCTGGTTCTGGAAAATCTTCTTTAGCTTTTGATACTATTTTTGCGGAAGGACAGAGGAGATATCTGGAGTCCCTGTCTCCTTATATCCGGCAATTTTTAGGGCAGAAGGATAGGCCGGATGTTGATGAAATCATCGGTTTATCTCCGGCTATTGCTATTAATCAGAGGGCCTTATCTCATAATCCTCGCTCTACTGTTGGCACTTTGACAGAAATCTACGATTATTTGCGGGTTTTATTTGCCCGATTGGGAGAAGTCAGGTGTTTAATCTGCCAAAGTAAAATTCAAAAATTAACTATTGATGAGATGGTTGAGGCGATACAGGAAAAAACTAAGCATCTTGGGAAAAATCAAGTGAAAATTTTTTCGCCGGTGGTCAGAGGAAGGAAAGGAGAACATTATCAATTACTCTATGATTTTCTTCTAAAAGGTTATGAATTGGCCAGAATTGACGGCAAAATTTACTCCCTCCATAATGGAATTAATTTGCCCCGGTATAAAAACCATACGATTGAAATTTTAATGGATGAGTTAGATGCCGGAGACAGAAGCCGCTTGACAGAAGCGATAGAAAACGCTTTAAACTTTGCTAATGGTTTATTGCTTGCTGTTCTTCCTTCAGGAGAAGAATTGCTTCTAAGCAGTCGCTGGTCTTGCCCGAAAGATAATTTTTCTTTTCCCGAAATTGAACCGCGTCTCTTCTCTTTTAACAGTCCTTATGGCGCTTGTCCTGCCTGTCATGGTTTGGGCAAAAGCGATTTATTTACCAAAACCATCTGTCCTGTCTGTCATGGGAAAAGATTAAAGCCAGAAGCTCTTTCGGTCTATATAGATAATAAAAATATTGATGATATTTCCCAAATGAATACAGAAGAAGCTTATGATTTTTTTATTAGCTACGAAAGCAAAATTACTAAAAGAGAAAAATCTATTGCCGAAAATGTTTTAAAAGAAATTATTGACCGTCTAACATTCTTATTAGAAGTTGGCTTGGATTATCTTTCTTTATGTCGGGAAGCAGAGACTTTATCTGGCGGAGAAGCTCAAAGAATAAGATTAGCCAGCCAAATTGGTTCTCACCTCTCTTCTACGTTATACGTTTTAGATGAACCAACTATTGGCCTCCATGAAAGAGACACTGAGAAGCTTTTAAGAATTTTAAATGAATTAAAAGAGCGGAAAAATACTGTTATTGTCGTCGAGCATGACGAAAGAACGATTAGATCCTCTGATTTTTTGGTTGATTTAGGCCCTTTATCTGGCAAAAAAGGCGGCGAAGTAGTCGCTATCGGTCCAACAGCATCCTTGTTAAAAAAACCAACCGGTCAATCTTTGACTTTGGAATATCTTAACAAAGAACGGGAAATTCCTGTCCCAAAACACAGGAGAATATCTTTTTCGGAAAGCCTAAAAATTATTGGCGCTACGGCTAATAATTTAAAAAATTTAACTGCGGAGATACCTTTAAGAAAATTCGTGTGTTTAACCGGCGTTTCTGGCTCTGGTAAATCTACATTTTTAAACAATGTTCTTTACCAGAATTTGATTCGTATTAAAAATTGTTTTTCCGGTCCCTTGAAAGGAGTAAATAAAATTTTAGGAAGTGAATATATTGATAAAGTTGTGTTGGTTGACCAATCACCCATTGGCCGCACCCCTCGATCCAATCCTGCCACTTATACAGGAGTTTTTACACCTATTAGAGATTTCTTTGCGGTTTTAGAAGAAAGCCGGATTCGGGGCTATAAGGCCTCTCGTTTCTCTTTTAACATTGAGGGCGGTCGTTGTGAAGCTTGCCAAGGGGCTGGTTGTAATTTAATTGATATGCATTTTCTTCCGCCAGTTTTGGTGGAGTGCGAAGTTTGCCATGGAAAAAGATACAATAAAGAAACTTTAGAAATTAAATATCAGGGTAAAAATATTTCTGAAGTTCTTGAGATGACAGTGGATGAAGCTTTAGAGTTTTTTTCTAATATTCCCCAAATTCAAGAAATGCTAGAATTATTAAGCCGGGTTGGACTTGGCTATATCCAATTAGGGCAAAGCGCGACAACTCTTTCCGGCGGAGAAGCCCAAAGGATAAAATTGGCCCGTTATCTTTTAAGACCTTTAGGCCGAAGAGTGCTTTATTTGATGGATGAACCAACAACTGGTTTACATTTTGATGATATAAAATTATTTTTGAAAGTGATTGATGAATTGGTAGATTATGGAAATTCAGTGATTGTGATTGAACATAATATGCATGTTATAAAATACTGCGATTATATTATTGATTTGGGGCCTGAAGGAGGAGAAAAAGGAGGAAAAATAGTTTTCGCTGGTTTAGTTGAAGATATTACCAAAAAAGACAAATCTTATACCGGTCAGTTTTTAAAACAATATCTATAAGAACCCTCAAATGAGCCAAGAAAAAGTAGTAATTTTAGACAAAAAGAACAAGTTTTTAAAACAGATTCCTTCAAGGCCGGGAGTTTATTTATTTTTAACCAAGAAAAAAGAAGTTTTATATGTTGGCCGGGCTACTTTTTTGAATAAAAGAGTTCTGTCTTATTTTCAAAACCGAATGGAACCTCGTTTAGAAGAAATGGTTAATCAGGCATATTTTTTGAAATTTATTCCTCTAAATAATCTTTTGGAAGCTATTATTTTGGAAGCGAACCTGATAAAAAAATATTGGCCGAAATACAACATTCGGGAAAAAGATAACCGTTCTTTTATCTATATTATTATTCCCAAAAAAGATTTTTCTGCTCCGTTTCTGGTAAGAGCAAAAGAATTAGAAAAAATTTCACCTGAAGACACCGAAATTTTCGGCCCTTATAAAAGTTTATCATTAGTCAAAACCGCTTTAAGGATTATCAGAAGAATTTTTCCTTACAGCACCTGTCAGACTAATTCTGGCCGGCCTTGTTTTGATTACCAGATAGGATTATGCCCCGGAGCTTGTTTGGGTATTATTTCTAAAGAAGAATACCAAAAAAATATTCAAAATATCATTCTTTTGTTAAAAGGAGAAAAAAAAGAACTGATTAAAAAATTAAAAAAAGAAAATCCAGATAAAATTTTTGCCCTTCAACACCTTGAAGATGTGGCTCTAATTGAGGGGGAAGAAAAAATTGCGGGGCATCCGTTTATAAAAACAGAGGGTTATGACATTTCTCATTTTTCCGGCCAAGAAACAGTTGGAGCAATGGTCAGTTTTTTAAATGGCAAGCCGGATAAAAAATTTTACCGTCTGTTTAAAATTAGAAAAGCAAAGGGCAGAGACGACCTAGATTGCCTGCGGGAGGTTTTATCTAGACGTTTTAAGCATTCAGAATGGCCTTTTCCTAACCTTGTTTTAATCGATGGTGGACTGCCTCAGGTAAGAACAGTAGAAAATTTGTTTAGAGAATTAAAAATCCAAATTCCTTTGGTAGGAATCTCAAAATACCAAAATGATAAATTGGTTTTTCCCAGAGGAATGAAAAAATCATTAAAAGAGTTGATAGCCACCAATAAAAGTTTGCTTTTAAAAGTCAGAGAAGAGGCGCATCGCTTTGCCAATTCTTATCGAGAAAGATTGTTTGAAAAGAAGCTAACCGCTTGATTAAATTTTTCCCCCCGGTCAAATTCATTCTGAAACTTCTCAAAACTGGCGGCTCCCGGAGAAAAAAGAATAATATTTTTCTTGTTTTTCTTTATCTGAGTTAAGCCATAAGAAAAACATTCTCCTAATGATTCAAAAACAAAATAATTATTTGAATATTTTATTTGAATTAATTCTTGGATTAATTTTTTGCTGGCTGAACCGTTTAGAATCACTAAATTTTGTGGTAAAACAGTTTTTTTGATTTGTTGGGCCAACCCATCGAATCTTAAATTTTTATCGGTTCCGCCAATAATTAATATCAAATTATTAATTTTTTTATCATTTTTCTGTCTGGAAAATCTTTTTAAAGCAGCTATTGTTGCTTCGGGACTCGTGGCATTACTATCATTGATGATTGTCTTATTTGAGGTCTTGCAGATTATCTCCTGGCGAAATTGAAGATGCGGTAAATGAGGGATAGTTTTTTTGATTTTATTAAAGCTCAATCCAAATAATTTTGCCGCCAAGAGAGCAAACATCAAATTTTTCAAATTATGCTCTCCCCATTGGTTTAAAAAATTATTTGCCTTCAAAACAAGGTATTTTTCTTTATTTTCCTGAAAATAGATACCACCTTGTTCAAAAAAGACTCCATTCTTGTTTTTAGCTAGACGATGCAAAGAAGCAAAATAAACTTGGCTTTTTGGTCCTAAAGAAAGAAAAAAATTAGTCCATTTATCATCATAATTCAATATTAAAAAGTCGTCTTTGGTCTGATTGTGAAAAATATTGGCTTTTATTTTGGCATAATCTTTCATATCTCTATGCCGGTTAAGGTGATCTGGAAATAAATTAGTAATGACAGCTATCTTTGGCGCTTGATATTTTCCTTTTAAGAGTTCCAGCTGAAAACTAGAAATTTCTAAAACTACTGGAGTATGTTCACTTGTTTTATCAAGAAAAGACAAAACAGGATTATCCGGATTATTGCCGCCGATAACGGTTTGAGGATACTGGGTTTTTAAAAAATGGCCAACCCAATTAGCAACCGTTGTTTTGCCCCTGGTGCCGGTGACAGCAATAATAGGGCTTCGGTGACTAAATTTAAAAAATAAAGTCATTTCGTTCTCAATAACTTTATTTTCATTTTGCGCTGTCTCAAAATAGGGATTATTTATAATTTTAACCCCCGGATTAAGAACAATAATATCATGGCTTCTAAAATCATTTTTCTGGTGGCGGCCTAATGCTAGTTTTATTTTATCAAGGTAGGGTTTTAACTTTAAAAGAGAATTTTTTAATTCTTTTTCATTTCTTAAATCAGTTATTGTTAGCTTCGCGCCGTGTTTTATTAACCATCGACAGGTAGCCACCCCGCCGCCTAAAGAGCCTAAACCGACAACTAGTACTTTTTTATCTTTTATAAATTGTTCTATGCTTCCCTTAAAATTTGACATATTTTTATTCTATATTATAATTACCGTTCAAAGCAATGGCAGAGGCATGATTAAAGGAGGTGTGGTTAGTGTATAAAATGGCAGTTTCTAGACTTGAATCTCTTGAACCTCAAAAAAATGTTGCTTCTTATGCTCAAGAAATAAGCAGAGCAAAAGAAACATTAAAAAGCATTTTGAAAAATAGTAAAAACAAGCAATTGATAGAATATATCAAATCAATTGCTGAACTAAGAATTAAAGGGCAAGATTATTTTGAGCAAGAGATAAAGAGATATTCAACGTCAATAAAGGCAGAAAGCCAACAAATAGTTTCAGATGAAGTAATCAGGAAAATCAATCTCTGTTTGTACCGATCAAGCAGGGAATTTGCCGAGACAACACAAGAAACTTGTAAAAGAATTCTGAAGGAATTCTAGAAAAAAATAAGTATATCAGGAGGTAAGCAAGATGCAAAAACAAGAAGAAAGTGATAGTTCCCTTCCCATTTTAAATCTACCCTGCCATTGCTTACCTCGCATTGCGATTCAAGGCGGGCTTGCCTCAAACTTGCTATCTTGCTACATTGATACATTATTTCATTTCTATTTAAGTCTAGTTAAGAATTTTAACAATTTAGCAATGAAACAATGTAATTAAATGTAATTACGGAGTTGACAAAAAAAATAAATTCTGTATACTAAATACAGTTTCCCAAGACATCAGGTTTGCCTTAAAGTCCCAAATTGAGATTAGGCAAGTAAACCCTGACGAGGAGAATTCTCCCTTCAAGATATCTCTTCTTTATGTATTATCTTTTGTCTGTGGGAAACCACAGATTTTTAATAGGGAATTTATAAGGGAAGTTATAAGAATACAAAATGATTTCTAAAGAAAAAAAAATCCAGATTGTAGAAGACTTAACGGCTGAAATTCAAAAAGCTAAAGCAGTCTATCTAGCCAGTTTTTTAGGGCTCAAAGTTTCAGAAATAGGTGAATTAAGAGAGGAGTTAAGGAGAAATAGCTCTACTGCTCAAGCCGTAAAAAAGAATTTAGCTCAAGTTGCTTTTTCAAAATCAGGATATAAAGAAAAAATTGTTTATGACAAAAACGGCTCTTTAATGGTAAGTTTTGCTTTTGAGGACCCCCTTAAAACTGCCAAAATCCTCTGGAGTTTTTCTAAAAAAAATGAAAAATTCCAGATATTAGGAGGTATAGCAGAAAATAAATTTTTAAACCCAGAAGAAGTAGCTCAATTGGCAAAAATATCATCTCAAGATATCCTTTTTGGTCGAATAGTTGGT
Organism: Minisyncoccota bacterium; assembly: GCA_028719125.1. Lineage (GTDB taxonomy): Bacteria > Patescibacteriota > Minisyncoccia > UBA6257 > UBA6257 > JAQTTC01. The sequence goes on from JAQUKM010000003.1 coordinate 13,530, forward strand.
TCAATGTCTTCTCCAACACAACGATTACTATACGCCCTAAATGGGAATATTCAAAAATTAGTCATTGTTTTGGGAGGAATTAAAACAACACCTGCCAAAATTTAGGCAGGTTTAACAAATTTAACAACTTTTATTATTATGCCAGAAGAAGAAAAAAAAGAAGAGAAACAAATTTCTGAAAAATTACAGGATATAATTAAGAAGATAGAGGAATTGAGCGTTATGGAGCTTGTTGATTTAGTGAAAGCCTTAGAAGATAAATTTAATGTTCACGCTGCTCCGCAAATGATAGCGGCTACTAATGGTGGCGCCACTAGAGAGGAAGAGAGCGCTAGTGATAAAAAAGATACCGTAACAGTAATTTTGAAAGATCCAGGTCAAGCAAAGGTGCAAATTATTAAAGAAGTCAAAGATCTTTTGGGCTTAGGCCTAAAAGAAGCAAAAGATTTAGTAGATGCCACGCCGAAAGAGTTGAAAGAGGGAATTTCTACAAAAGAAGCTGAAGAGATTAAACAAAAACTAGAAGCAGCCGGAGCAACAATAGAAATAAAATAAATAAAAATATCCCGTCTTTATTATGCGGGCAATTAGCTCAGTTGGTTAGAGCGCGTCGTTCACATCGACGAGGTCGTAGGTTCGAATCCTGCATTGCCCACGAATAAAAAGGCGGAATATTTTTCTTGACTCTAAATTAAATGTAGTTTAAACTATACCATAGATAATAAATAATAAATAAAAAGGTCGGATTCAACCCTTCTCCCATAAATAAATTTATTTAGTTTGGGAGAATAGGGTATAAAAAATAATAATTTTTATTATTTGCAATAACTAATATGAAGAATAAAACTTGGTTAATTATCGGTATAATAGTGTTAATAATCATCCTTTTTGTGATTATTAATTCTACCACTAAAGCCCCGGTCCAGCCTGAAGTAACTACTACCACTACGTTAGAAGAAACAACTATTTTAGAAGGCGAAGGTGAGGGTGAAATCATTTTGCCTGAGGAAACCATAGAGGAAGGGATCTAAGGGGCAGTAGAAAGATAAACGATGAGCAGGGTGTTGACATTGACTTTCAATGTGCTATGATACAATTTGACGATCTTGCGATCGTCAAACGGTGGGGCTCCCAGCCTTTTGAACACAAAAGGCTGGGTCACCAAAAGAAGGATAGTTTGCCTTTAGTAAACTATCCTTCTTATTAATTTAATTTCCAGGCCTTTTTTAGGAAAAGATTTGCTATTTTAACTCTAAAACTGTTAAAATAAGAGGAATATGGGCATCCAAGACGTTATTATTATTGGAGGCGGTCCCGCAGGTTTAACTGCAGGTATTTATGCTGGCCGGGCAAAACTCAAAACAACATTATTTACCGGTTCGCCGCCTGATGGACAGTTGATGTTGAGCGCGGTAATTGATGACTTTCCCGGCTTTCCTGAGCAGCCAAGTGGCTTAGAGCTTTTACAAAAAATGACGGCTCAAACCAAAAAATTTGGAATAGAGATTTTGGAGGAAAATGTTGCTTCAGTAGATTTTAAAAAAAAACAATTTATTGCTAAAACAGATGAAGGAGCTGAGTATTTATCCAAAGCAGTAATTATTGCCACAGGAGCGACTCATAATTGGCTCGGCTTGGAAAAAGAAAAAGAATTAATTGGCCGAGGTATTTCTGTTTGCGCAGTTTGCGACGGATTTTTCTTTAAGGACAAAGTCGTGGCTGTTGTCGGCGGCGGCGATAGCGCTATGGAAAATGCGGTCACTTTAACTAAATATGCCAAAAGGGTTTTTATTATTCATCGCCGAGATCAATTCAAGGCGGCCAAGAGATTGCAGGAAGAAGTTTTAAACGACCCTAAAATAGAAATCATTTGGAATACAGCTGTAGTAGAAATAAAAGGAGATGAGTTTTTAACTGGCGTAGTCATTGAAAATATTAATACCAAAAAGAGAAGATTGTTAGACATTGATGGTTTGTTTCTGGCTATTGGTTTTAGGCCGGCAACAGATATTTTTAAAGACCAGGTAGAATTAGATGAAAATGGTTTCATTAAAGTTACAGACAATACAAAAACCTCTGTTGAAGGGGTATTCGCGGCCGGTGATGTTTGCGATTCCAAATACAGGCAGGCAATTACTGCTGCCGGCTGGGGCGCAATGGCTTCATTAGACACGGAAAGGTGGTTAAGAGAACAAGGCTAGGAAAACTAGGGAAAATAGTTGACATTTTATCATAGTTATGTTATTTTTAAAATAGTTGCTTGACATATATTTAATTATCATTAAATAATTTATACCAAGGAGGATTTTTAGTGATGTTAGCAGTAAAGGAAAAGCTACGGATTGTCTTAGTCTTAAGAGAATTGGTTGTTTTTATTTACTCCGTGGTGTTATTGTTTTTGGTTTTTATTTGGTTTATCCCTTTTGACTGCTTAGTTTGCAAGCTTAAAGGGACTAAATCTGAAAAGTTTTTATTTAAAATTGAAGAAAAACTTGAGTTAGCAATCGAAAAAATAATTTTTAAATGCGAAAAGTTTATAGATTGGTTATTTGACTAATAGGGCGCAAAAAGTCAATAAATATTAGGCGCCCTTTTTTAATTCTAAATAATAAATTTGTATTTACAAACTTATAAAAATAAGATAAAATAAATCAGGAAAATAAATGAATATTTCGCTTTTTGATTATCATTTGCCAAAAGAATTAATTGCCCAGGAACCAATAGAGCCGCGAGACCACTCGCGTCTTTTAATATTAAACAGAAAAACAAGGGTAATAGAGCATAAGCATTTTTATAATATTATTGATTATTTATCAGATAATGATGTTTTGGTTTTTAATGATAGTAAAGTGGTGCCAGGGCGTTTGTATGGCAAAAAGGCTAACACTCAACATAAGGCAGAAATTCTTTTAATCAGGCCAGAAAACAAACAGGTCTTTGATTTTGTTTCTTGGCCCCAACGATGGGTGATTATAGGTAAACCAGGATTAAAGGAAGGTCAAAAAATCAAATTTACCAGCAATCTGAGCGGAACAATAGAAAAAAAATTAAATTATGAAAGAATTATTTGTTTTAACCAGCAAGGCGAAGAATTAAAAAGAGAGATTTTATCTTTGGGGCAAGTTCCTTTACCGCCATATATCACTAAACTAAACCGCCGTTCTTTTAAAGAATACCAAACGGTTTATGCTAAGAAGCTTGGTTCAGTAGCGGCGCCAACTGCTGGATTCCATTTCACTCAGAATTTATTAAATAAAATAAAGGAGAAGAAAATACAACTGGAATTTATAACTCTTTATGTTGGTTTGGGAACCTTTCTGCCGGTAAAAGTTCAAAATATAGAAGATCATCAAATGTATTCAGAATTTTTTGAATTAAACCAAAAAACTGCCAGCAGATTAAACCAGGCAAAAAAAGAAGGGAAAAGAATTATCGCGGTGGGGACGACAGTGGTTCGGGTTTTAGAAACTTGCGCTCACAATTCTAAAATAGAGCCAAAACAAGAGTGGACAAATCTATTTATTTACCCAGGATATAAATTTAAATTTGTTGATGCTTTAATTACTAATTTTCATTTGCCAAAATCAACTTTATTAATGTTAGTTTCCGCCTTCGCCACAAGGGATTTAATTTTAAAAGCTTACGAAGAAGCCATCGCCAGGAAGTATAGATTTTTCTCTTTTGGCGACGCAATGTTCATAATTTAACTCAAAACTAATAACTCATAACTCAAAACCATAACCAATAACTGGTTTTAACATTTGACATTTGAGTTTTGAGATAAATAAATGTTCAAAATTCTTAAAAAATCTAAAACTAGCAGAGGTCGTTTGGGGGAGATTGCTACAAATCACGGAGATTTCAAGACCCCCATATTTATGCCTCCCGGGACTCAGGCCGCAGTTAAAGCGATTGGTCCTGATGATTTAGGCAAGATTGGCATTGAAATTCTTTTAGTAAATACGCTCCATTTAACCCTACAACCGGGCGAAAACCTCATTTTCGAGTTGGGGGGCATTCATTCTTTTATGGGCTGGCCTAAGCCCATTCTAAGCGATTCTGGAGGGTTTCAGGCCTGGAGTTTAAGCAGAAATAGAACCAAAAATGGCAGAAAAATGGTTCAAATTCGAGAAGATGGCATAGAATTTTCCTCGCCAATCAATGGCTCTAAGCATTTTCTGACCCCTGAAAAATCAATAGAAATTCAGCATAAATTAGGCGCTGATATCATTATGGCCTTTGATGAATGTAGCCCTGATAATGAGGATAAAGAGTATGCCAAAAAGGCAATGCAAAGAACCCATAAATGGGCCTTGAGATCATTAAAAAAACATCGGGAATTAAGTAAATTTTATTTAGAAAAAGGGAAAAATCCGCCTTTAATTTTTGGCATTGTCCAAGGAGGAATCTTTGAAGATTTAAGAAAGGATTCAGCAAAATATATAGCGAGTCTTGATTTTGACGGCATCGCTTTGGGTGGGGAAACAATCGGCTATAACATGCCTCGCACTTTGGAAATTTTAGATTATCTCAAGGATTTATTGCCAGAAGACAAGGCTCGCTATACGATGGGACTAGGATCTTCTCAAAAGGATATTATCGAAGTCGTTAAAAGAGGAGTGGATATGTTTGATTGTGTTGGCCCGACAAGAATGGCAAGACATGGCTCTCTTTTTACCGAAGATAGTAATATTCATATCTCTAACAGCGCTTTTGAAAAAGACAATAAACCAATAGACAGAAATTGTGATTGTTATACCTGCCAAAATTTTTCCCGAGCTTATCTTCATCATCTATATTCAGCCAAAGAACCGCTTTATCTCCGTCTAGCCACAATACATAATCTCAGGTTTATAATGAATTTAATCTACTATTTAAGAGATAATTTTTAATTTATGCTCCTTCATACTTGCTGCGCTCCCTGCGCCTTACCCATAATTGAATATTTACTAGAAGACAAAAAAGTAAAAAATCTTACTTTGTATTTTTATAATCCAAATATCTATCCCCAACAAGAATACCAAAAAAGGTTAAAGCAAGCGGAAAAAATAGCTAAAATTTATAACCTGGAATTAAAGGTAGGCGATTATGAGCGCAACAAGTGGTTGAACTATCTTGAAAAATCATTACCTAATTCTTTAGAATCTTATGCAGAAAACGAGGAAAGATGCTTGGCTTGCTTTCGTTTTCGCTTGGATAAAACCGCAGAATTCGCAAAAAATAACAATTTTAATGAATTCACCACCACCCTTAGCGTCAACCGCTTTAAAGATACTGCTTTTATAAATAATTACGGCAAAAAATTAGCCAAAAAAAATGGCCTTAATTATGCAATTTTAAATTTAGACCCTTACAAGGCCCACAAAAAAGAACAAGAATTAGTCAAAATATACAATCTTTACTCTCAAAAATACTGCGGCTGTGAGTTTTCTTAAAATTAATCTTTTGGCTCGGGTTATTCTAATTTTTTAATCATATAAGTACTACTCAAACGATACCCTAGTTTGCGATAATAAGACCTCACGCCAACGCCGCTGATTACTGCAATTTTATTGTAATTTGTCTCTTTTTTGACAATTTTTTCGCATTCTGACATTAATTTATGGCCCAAACCTTTATGCTGAACATTTGACCGGTCATCTTGTTTAAGAGGAGCCACAATGCCATAACTATGCAGTTCACGTACCAAAGCGCTTTTGTTAAGATTAGGCAAACTCCATTCATTAGGGAGCCTCAATCTAAGAAAGGCTAAAACTTTATTATTTACGATATCCTCGTAAGAAAGAAAAATTTCTTTGCCCCCATTGGTATCATATTCCCGACGTCTTGATTTCACATTTTTAAAATTGATTGGAAGATCATGCGGTTCGCGACAGCGGAGGCACTGGCAAGATGTATTTTGTTTTTTCATTCTTTCAAAAATAATTTGTCTTAAATTAGAAACTTTATTTCCAGCAACAATGTCATTACTAGGAATATCGCGGCTAACCCTAACGATACGCACATAAGGAGGAACTTTCTCTTTTATCTTTATTAACAACCTTATTAATTCTTCTTCGGTATAAGGTTGGTATTTTTTATCTAAAAATAATTTATAAAGAGGCGCCTCTTTTAAAACAGAACAAGGATAAATTTTTAACTGGTCTGGTTGAAAATCAGGATTAGAGAATAATGTCTCAAACATTTTTTCATCTTTTTTAATATCCGAACCAGGCAAATTAAGCATCAGATGATAGGTGATTTTAAATCCAGCATTTTTCAATAGTTTTGTCGCTTTGATAGTTTCTTCAACATTATGCCCTCGATTGTTAAATTTTAAGATATCATTGTCCAAGCTTTGAACGCCTAATTCTATTCTCGTCGCTCCTAAAATTCTCATTCTTTTTATTCCCTCTGGGGTAATATAATCAGGTCTCGTTTCTAAAGTGAGTCCAATGATTCGGTTATTGGCTGATTCATTAATTTTTTGGCTGGCAAGAAGAGTGGGTGAAGTTTTATTATTAGCGCCATCAAAACAACGTTTAGTAAACCATTTTTGATATTGTTTCGGATAATAGGACCAGGTGCCGCCTAAAATAATCAATTCTATTTTATCTGTAGGATGACCATTTGCCTTTAACGTTTGAATTCTGGTTTGAATTTGCTTATAGGGATCAAAATTATTTAATAACGCGCGTCTGCAGGCTGGCTCATCGGGCAAATAACTCTTGGGCATATTATCGACATTTGGGCAATAGAGGCAATTTCCTGGGCAAGGATAGGGTTTGGTAATTACCGTAATTGCCACAATGCCTGACAAAGAGCGAATCCGAGCTTTTTTAAGTATTGACTCCAATGTCTTGTTAGGCGAAATATTCTTTTGTTTTACTAAACTTTTATAAACCTCCAGCAATTTATAAAAAGGAACAAAGTATTTATGACATTTTCTATTAATATCCCTCTCAATATCAATTAGCTCTCGCTCTGAAGAGATGTTCTGCTCAATCGCTCTTAATATTATTAATCGGGCTAATTCTTCTTCCTTCATTTGTATTTTTATGTTAGATTTCTTATTAATTATAACGTATAATAATAAATAATAAAAAGGCCTATTTTTCTATTTATGGACATAAAACAAGCTTATTCTCTAATAGAAGAGACAAAAAAAGCTTACGATTTAATCGCTCCTTGTTTTCACCAAAGTCGCCAGATTCTATGGCCAGAAATTGAAGATTTAAAAGATTTATTTTCCCAAGATCAAAATCAAAATGTCTTGGATTTTGGCTGTGGCAATGGAAGATTTTATTCTTTAATTCAGGACAAAAATATCAACTATTACGGAGCTGATATTTCAAAGAATTTAATTAATTTAGCTAAAAAGCAAGTCCCCAAAGGCAAGTTTACCCTTATTGACTCCGATTTGAAATTGCCTTATCCAAATGATTTTTTTGACTATGTTGTTTCTATCGCTGTTTTACACCATGTCCCTTCAGAAAATTTGCGCCAAAAGCTTATATTAGAATTTAAAAGAGTGCTTAAAATCAGCGGTGTTTTAATAATAACTGTCTGGGATTTTTATCATGGAAAGAATTTAGAGTATTTAAATTCCCGGTTTGAAGATTCTCGGTTAGAAAAAGGAGATTTATTTATTCCTTGGAAGGATAATAAGGAGAAAATCTTAACTCAAAGATTTTTTCATGCTTTTACGATGTCTGAATTAAAGACATTAATAATAAAATCGGGGTTTAAAATAAAAGACTTAAAATTGGTGCCTCATAACAATAAAAAAGAATATTTTAATATCTTATTGATTGGTTCTAAGCCCAATTCTCGTTACTAATTTCCTAAAAAACTGGTATAATATTTATTGAAGTTTAAAAGAATTAAGGTTTAAGAATTAAAAAATTACAAAATTAAAAATTATTATATTAAAGGTCGAGAAGTTAAAATTGATTAAAAAATATTAAAGATGAAAAAATTACTTTTGATAATATTAGGGATTTTATGCATTGCCCTGGGAATTTATGGATTGATTGTTTGGTGGTGGCCGCTTTTTGTAAAGATATTCTTAGGTTGCCTGGGCCCTGTTTTACTTTTAACAGGTGTCGTTTTAATTTTTATTGGCAAAGAGGAATAGAAATATTTATTATAAATTATTATGATTTTGCTATTCGGGTAATGTATATATAAAGATGGCAAAAAAACAAAAAATGTCTCTAAAATTATTGACGAAAGATAACTATTTATCAATGATAGAAAATGCTTGTGGAGCAAAAATATGGGCCAATGCTTATTGTTTAGTAAATGGCAGAAAAGAAGATATCCTCTATAATGGCTCTGTTTCCTGCGCTTATTTTGTCAGTTCTATTTTGAAACTTTTTAATTTTATTAAAGAGCTTCATCTGACTGTAAAAGGTACGGAAAAAGATTTAAGAGAATCCGGTTGGGAAAAAATTTACGTTTCTTCTAAAATACCTCGGGGAAGCGTTTTAATTTGGGCAAAAAAAGGGCAACATTCCCATATTGGGTTTTATATCGGTAAAGAAAGAGCTATTAGTCTTTGGAGCTATCATAATTTTCCTGTTATTCATCATTGGACTTATAAGGGAAAAAGAAAAATAATCAGGGCTTATTGGAATCCTAAAATTAAAAATTAATGAAAAATTGGGCGAGGAAATTTAATCCTCATAAGACAGCGTATCGGACGCCATCTTTATTCAGAGCCAGAAAAATCAATAAAATTCAGAAAATTAAGATTCAAAAGTCAAAAATAAAAAGGGGCAATTAAACCGCCCCTTTTAACCATATTTCTTTTTTTATTTGCTTTTGCTTTTTTCTCCCCCTGCTATTACTCTTCATTATTACAACTTTTCTATGTTTTTTAATCTTATTGCTGCTCTGGATATCATTTTTTATATCATAATATGCCAATCCTATGAGTTTTCTAAAGATTTCTGCTTGCTGTTTCTTGCTTCCCTCATAAGGATTTAATCCGTCCTTTAATATTTCTTTCAACTCCTCTATTTTTTCCGCGGTCTCTGGATATACATAAATTCTATAAAATAATGTTTGGCGTGTCGCCTTTTTCTTTTGAACTTTTTTAGGTTGCCCGCGAATTTTGCTAAAGATACTCATTTCATAACACCCCCCCCTATTTAAATTAAAATTTTAAAGGTTCTTGTGAATTTGCTATAATAATGACAGATTAGTGTAAATTAATCAAGAGTATCTTCCTTATTAACTTTTTGTGGTATAATATCTTACTGTATACTGTATGCTGTATACTGTATTCTGTATACTGTATACTGTGGTTGAATTTTGACCTTATTATTATGAAAAAAGCTACTCTTTATGAAAAATTAATAGATAATAAAGCGCGTTGTCTTGCTTGCTCCCATCAATGCTTAATTAGTGATGAAAAAACCGGTATTTGCGGCGTCCGCCAAAATAAAGACGGCGACCTTTATTTATTAGTTTACGGCAAGCCCATTAGCGTAAATGTGGACCCTGTTGAAAAAAAACCCCTTTTTCATTTTTTACCCGGGCAACAAGCTTTTTCTTTAGGGACAATCGGGTGTAATTTTGGCTGTGATTTTTGCCAAAATTGGGAAATTTCCCAGTTGCCAAAAACACTGGATAAAATACGAGAAACAAGTTATGAGCTGCAACACGAAAGCTGGCTGCCTGAAATAGCAGTTAAACATTGTTTAGATTCTCAAATTCCAATGATTGCTTATACGTATAATGAGCCCACTATTTGGGTTGAATACGCTTATGAAATAATGAAGTTAGCTAAAGAAGAGGGGATTAAGAATGTCTGGGTTTCTAATGGTTTTATGAGTGAAAAAACGCTTGATTTAATCAGTCCTTATTTAGACGCTATCAATATAGATTTGAAAAGCTTTTCTGATGATTTTTATAAAAAGATTTGTAAGGGCCGCCTAGAGACGGTGAAACAAAACATTAGAAAAATTTGGCAAAAGAAAATTTGGATAGAAGTCACAACTTTGATTATTCCGGGAATCAATGATTCGGATAAAGAATTAAAACAAATAGCTGAATTTTTAAAAGATATTTCTTCTGATATTCCTTGGCACATATCCGCTTTTTACCCGAGCTATAAAATGACAGGCACTCCTCCTACTCCGAAAGAAAGTTTAATTAGGGCTTATCAAATCGGCAAAAACGCAGGTTTAAATTATATTTACACTGGCAATATACCTGACAGCAATTATGACAGTACTTATTGTCCAAATTGCAATGCTAAATTAATTACGAGGCAGGGGATTGAAATGATAAATAGTGTATTAATTAATAAAAACCAATGCCCTCAATGCAAACAAACAATACCAGTAATATACTAATTCGCCCGCCCATTGTCGCCGGTACCTTCTATCCAGATGACCCAGAAGAACTCAAAAAAACAATTGAGGGATTTTTAGATAAAGCGGTTGTGGGTAAACAAAAAACTAATGTTAAGGCATTAATTCTTCCCCATGCCGGCTATGTTTATTCGGGACCTATTACTGGTTACGGTTTAAAAACATTAAGGCATAGTTCTTTTGATAGAGTAATCCTTTTGGGACCCAGCCATCACTTTGCTTTCAAGGGATTAGTAGCGGCTGGGGAAGATTATTGGGAAACGCCTTTGGGGAAAATAAAAGTTTTATCAAAAAATGATTTCCCTTCAATAAAAAATAAAGAAGAAATCATTGAGTCAATTGAAATCCACCAGCCAGAACATTGTTTGGAAGTCCAGCTGCCTTTTTTGCAAATGGTTCTAAAAGACTTTCAAATATTCCCTTTATTAACCGGTGAAATTGAAGCTCAAAAAGCAGCAAAAATATTAATGCCTTTAATTGAAGAAGAAACTTTAATCATCGCCAGTTCAGACTTGAGCCATTATTTACCTTATTCTGAAGCTAAAATGGTAGATAAAGTAACTATTGACGCCATTCTTTCCAATGACATCCCCAGGCTTAATAAATACGGCGAGGCCTGCGGCAAAAAATCGATTGAAATTTTATTACATATTGCCCAACAAAAAAAATGGCAACCCAAACTTTTATGCGCGATGAATTCAGGGGAGACAGTCAGCGGTATTTGCTCGCCTAAAAGAATTCTAGAGCAAACCGACGAGGTGGTGGGATATGCCAGTATTGCTTATTATGAACCAAAAAAATAAAGAATATCTTTTACAATTATCACGAAGAACTCTTGAAAAATATTTTCAAAATAAAGAAATTCTTATGATAGAAGAAGATGAGTTAGAAAATTCCTTAAAAGAAAGAAAGGGGGTTTTTGTCACTTTATGGAAAAATCAATCTTTAAGGGGGTGTATCGGCAGTTTAGAAGAAACAAAACCGATTTTTGAAGGGGTAGTTGAAAACACCTTGGCCAGCGCTTTATATGACCCCCGTTTTCCTCCTCTTTCAAAGGAGGAATTGAAAGATGTTAAAATAGAAATTTCAATAATTGAGCCATTAAAAAAACTGCCTGATTTCAAAAAAGAGGAAGATTTATTAAATTATTTAGAAAAAAATAAACCAGGATTATTAATAAAAAAGGGCGCTTTTCAAGCCACCTTTTTGCCTCAGGTCTGGGAAGAATTAAAGGACCCAGAACTTTTTCTTTCTCGTTTATGCCAAAAAGCAGGCTTGGCGCCGGATGAATGGAAAAACAAAGATTTAAAGATGTATGAATACGAGGCAGATGTATTTAAAGAGTAATCAGAGGATTATCTTCAAATAAAGAAGGATAGATTAAATTTCTTAAAAACTGAGGGCTGACACCGGGGCATTCAGTGGGCTCTTTTTTAAGATCTATTTCCTGATGGCCTTTGATAAAATTTTCTGTCCATTCGCGGCCAGCTAAGTTTGGTTTTCGTAAATAAAACTGTTTTTTTGAAAAATCAAATTGATACTCCCTAGCTAAGTATTGAACTAAATCCACCAAAGCTTTTTGCATTGAAGCGTTAAATTCATCATGGCCAGGCCGGAAATCGCCCATTAAAGCAATAGAAATCGTGGCGTTATTATGGCCATAAGAATGGGTGCCAATCGCATATTTTCCTCCTAAATTACCTTCATAAATTCGGCCAGCGCCATCAATTAAATAGTGATAGCCAATGTCCCGCCATTTTCTTTGAACCGTATGCATTAAATAAATCCTTTGCAATTCTTGCCTGGAATCTTCGTAATTTAAAGTAAATTTTCCACCAGTATGATGGATAATAATTTCTTCAACCGGCAGATAATAATACCTCAAATTATTTTCTTTAACCTCGCTTTGAAGGAAAAAACTATCAATTGATTGAAAATTCTCATTATAATTTAATCTCAATTCTTTTGCTGTCCAATATTCTTGTTGGGAAAAACTATCTTCGGCATCATACTCTTCTGGATAACAGAAATTATCCTGACAAAATCTATTGATGAAATCTAAATCAGCGTATTGATTATCAGCTCCCCATTCCTCACGACTAATAATTTTAACTCTTTCATCTCCTTGAAGCCGCTGACCAAAAGTTTTATAGAAATCAGTTAAATTAATATGTTGGGGAATATCAAATGTCAGATTCTTAATGTCAGCATCCGGGTAACTAGAGTTTTTGATAATCTTTGGTTCTTTTAATTCCAAGCTTGCTGCCAGCCCAAAAGCGGAAATCAGAAAAACTGTTAAAATTACTATTAAAAAAGATTTTTTTGACGTTGGTATCATTGTAAAATTTGATTTAATATCCATTTATTGCCCCTCAAAAAATCCTCGCTGGCCATTACTCGCTTAGAAGCCGGCTTTATTTCTTCAATAGCATAAAATCCTTTGCCACATTTGACTGCCATCTTATCCTGATAACTAAAAACTTTTCCCGGCAAACCTTCAAAGAAATCTTCTTCTGGATAGCCTTTAATTATTTTTAATATTATTTCATCGCCCCGTCCAGTGACAGCTTTAGTAAAAACGCCAGGCTGAGGATTTAGAGCGCGCACCTTCCTATCTATTTCAATATTAGTTTTATCCCAGTGGATTTTTTCATCCTCGGGTAGTATTTTTTGACAATAAGTGGCTAAGGAGTGATTTTGAGGAACCGGGGATATTTTTCCTTCTAAAAATTGAGGGATAGTTTTTATTATTAATTCAGCGCCCAGAAGAGCCAATTCTTTTGACAATTCAGAGTAAGTAATTCTTGCATTCTGTATTCTGTATTCTGCATTCTGTATAATTGGGCCATGGTCTAATTCTTCATCCATTAAGAATAAAGAAACGCCGGTTTCTTCGTCTCCATTTAGAATAGCAGATTGAATCGGCGTGGCGCCCCGCCACTTCGGCAAAAGCGAAGGATGAAGATTGATAAATCCTTTTGGCGGTATAATAAGCAATTCTGGAGGAATAATTTTTCCATAAGCGGTTAGAATAGCAAACTCGGGCTTTACATTTTTAAATTCAGCTATAAATTTTGGGTCGTCTAATCTTTCTGGTGTCAAAACGGGAATATTGTCGTCCTGAGCTAAAAGATGCACGGGGCTGGGAGAAAGAATTTGTTTTCTACCTTTTGGTTTAGGAGGATTGGTAATTATTAAAATAGGCCTCATCTGCGTCCAAAGAAGTTTTTCAAGAACTATTTTTGCGAAGTCTGAAGAACCAAAAAATACGAAAGGCATACTATTTATTATGAAAAGTCAAAATTCCAGATTCTAAATTCTAGGTCCTTGTTTTTCTTCCCTCAGATTTTTGGCTTTATCAATGAAAAGAATACCATCAAGATGGTCTATTTCATGCTGAAGCACCCTTGATAATAAACCAAAGGCCTTAATTTTAATCTTTTTTCCGTCTAAATTTGTCGCTTTAACAGTTACTTTTTCCGGTCTTTCCACGTCTCCAAATAAATTAGGTATGCTTAAACAGCCTTCTTCAAAAACTTCAGTTTCCGAGGATGTTTTTATAATTTCTGGATTAATGAGCGCGTAAATTTTGTCATTAACTTCGCAAACCACAATCCTTAAAGAATTTTCTGTTTGAATTGCCGCCAAGCCAACACCATTATTTAGTTTCATCGTTTCTATCATTTGACTGACTAAATTTCTGATGCCAGCGTCAATTTTTTGAACTGGAAGACTTTTTTGGCGAAGAATTGGATTGTCTTTATTAGTAATTAATTCCATATTACAAATCAGCAATGAAACAATTTATAAAACTATTATATTACCTCCTCTAAATCAAGGCAAGAGAATGTATGGGAGTTGAACTCTCATAAAATACTGAATACAGTTATAGTGTGTCTTTTGGGTCAATATCAATACGCCAGCGATTGCTGAAAGAAACCGCTCTTAATATCTTATTCCTTAAATTTAATTCATTTTTTGTCAAGAGAGGGGCAAAAAAATTAAGGCCCAACAGAGGGTTCCTGTTTCGCTGAATCTTGCTTTCAAAATATTTGTATTTTATCAGAATATTCCACTTATAAACCCCCTTTTCTTTGAAAATAAAGGCAGGAGCCGGTCCCAGGATGCTAAAATTCTTCTTTAAATTTTGAGGCGCTAATTTCAAAATCGCCTTGTCAAGTTTATTTCTAATGGCTGTTATTTCTTTATCTCCTTTATCCTTGTTTGGGTGGAAAAAAGTTAATTTTATTAGTTGAGCAAATGGCGGCCAAAGATAATCTTCCCGCCATTTTAACTCTTCTTCAAAAAACTTTTCTTCCCGGCGCTCAATTAAATACTTAAATAATTTATTTTCAGGAATTAATGTCTGAATAATTAGTTTTTCCTTTGCTATTTTTCTTAATCTTAAAAGATAAAAGAAAACTCTTTCCTCGCTGTTATAATCCGGCAGAAAAAGCAGGGGATCAATAGAAGCGGCAACAACTAAATCAGCTTGCTCTAACTGAGGCCTCAATAAAGCTTCAGTGCCAATTAAGATTTTTATCTCACCCATTTTAAATTTATCAAAAATATCCAGTTCTTTATCATCCGGCATTTCTCCTTCTATCAAGGCAAAAGAAGGCAGGGGATTGATAAATTTTTTAATCTCTTGGCCAATTCTTTCCATCCCTATGCCCAAAGGTTTTAACCGGTACCCCCCACAATTAGGGCAAATGCGGGGCACTGGTATTTGATAAGCGCAATGATGGCAAATTAGAGTTGAAGGCAAGTGAAAACATAAAGGAATATCGCAATGAGGGCATTTTGGCACGAAGCCGCATTCTTGACAAATAATGCTTCCTGCCAAACCGCGTCGATTAATAAAAATAACCGTTTTTTTATTCTTATTGACGGCTTCTTGAAGCTCTTTCAAAGATTCCTCAGCCACCGCCTGAAACGGTTTTTTAGTTTGACCCGATTTGTTTTTATCTCGGCTTCTTGGGTTAATAATTTTGATAATAGGTAATGTCGGCATAATAATATAAAGAAAGATAGTTAGCTAAAGTCCCGGCGTTGTAATAAGGTTTTTGGTCCCAGGATTTATGAGAAGGATTATTTCCATCAATAACAATAATTAATCCTAAATCCTGCCAAGGTAAAAAAACAGAAGAACGTCTCCCAATAACCAATAAGGCGTCTTTAGCATTAATTTTTGACCATAAAGAATTGAATTCTTTAACCTTAAGGTCTGGCGAAGCAGTATAAATTTTTTCATCCAATAAAGTTAGAAATTTATCTTTATAATAATTTTGATGAAAAATAGTGGGTGTTAAAATTAATACTTGTTGTTTTCTAATCAGGTGATTTTTAATTTCATTTACAAGCAAGGAAAAATCATTGGTAAAATTCAGGTTTTTGGTTCTTGAAACAACTTCTTTTGGCCCCAGAGGTTTTGTGACCTTAAAGTATTCAGGAAATTTGTCTTTGTCTAAACCCTCAAGATACCTAACTAAGGATTTAATTCTAGAAGGGAGGATAGCTTTTAATGACAAAGTAATGGAAGAAAAATAATAATGGCTGATAAAATCTGCCAAAACAAAAAATAACGGGGGCACTATGGGATAAGAAGCAATTACTTTATTGACAGGTTTAAGCACAAAATCAGCTTTTTTCAAAGAGACTTTTCTCAACGAAATATTTTCCGATTTTAAAACAACTGCCATTATCTTTCTCTGATTTAAAGGAATTTCAACTAAACAGCCTCTTTTGAGGTCTGTTTTTGAAAAATAAGAAAAAATTTGCGGCTGACCCATAGGAATATGAGTTAAAGGCGCAACGTCAAGGATGAACATAATAATAAAATCAAAAGTCAAAACTTTTTATTGTGGTATATTTGGGACCGTGAGGCATTAATTTACTTCTAATGATAGAAATTTGATTGATTATAAAAGATTCATTTATTTTTATCTCGATTTCTCCTAAAGGAGGTAAAGTAAAATTATTATCCTGTTTAATTCTGGCTAAAGTAATATGCGGCTTAAACAAACGATTTTCTGTTTTGAAATTTATCCCCTGATTTATTAGCCCTTGCTCTAAAGTTTTATGTAATTTGTTTAACTCATTGGATGCCTTGCCTTCAGCCCAAATTAGGCGAGGGGAATGAGGATTTGGACCTCCGCCAATTCTATTCAACTGAACTTTTGCTGGAGAAGATGAATTTATTGAGTTTTTAGAGACCTCGATAATCTTTAATAGGTCGCTGTCTGAAACATAACCGATAAAAATTAAAGTTAAATGCAGAGCTTCTTGTGGCACTTTGCGAAAACAAGGGTTTGAAAGCTTTTCCTGCTGATAGTCCAATAAAACTTTTTTAACATTGTCTGGCAAAGGCGAAGCAATAAAGATTCGATGTCTCATTGGTTTTCATTATTACATTGTTACATTGTTAAATTGTTAAAATTTTCAACAATGTAACAATGTAATAATTGAGCAATTTAATTCATTTTAATTCATTATATTACATCTAATAAACCAAAACAAGGATTGACAGCAATGGTTTTAAGGATATATAATGGCCTAAATGACCACTAAAAAAGAGTATCTTCATTTAATTGGGATTGGCGGATCCGGGATGACAGCTTTAGCCAATCTTCTTTTAAGTAAAGGATATTCTGTATCAGGTTCTGATAAAAACGATTTTCCCGCGAGAAAAGATTTGGAAAAACAGGGGGTAAAAATATATATTGGCCACGGAGTAGGTAATATCAAAAAACCTCAAGCCGTTATTTACTCCTCGGCAATTTCCAAAGATAACACTGAACTTTTACAAGCGCGAAAAAAACATATTCCTTTATTTAACCGTTTTGATTTTTTAATAAAGATTTTGACTGAGAAAAAAATAATTGCTATCGCCGGCACTCATGGTAAAACCACCACTACTGCAATGGTCGCCTATATTTTGGAAAAATCAGGCTTGGAGCCAACAGTTTATTTAGGCGCGAAAAACAAAGATTGGCCCCTCGGCAGTAAATGGGGGAGAGGAGAATATGCGGTTATTGAGACAGATGAACATGATAAATCTTTTTTAAAAACACCAGCTTTTTTATCCTTAATTACTAATGTAGATACTGACCATTTATCAGTAAATGGCCCTTATCAGACTAAATTTTCTCTCTTAAAAAAAGCTTTTAGAGATTTTGCCGAACACAACTCTACCCAATTTGTTATTTTGAATAATGATGACAATTTTTTAAGAAAACTCGGGGGAAAAAGCAAAAAAAATATTTTGAGTTTTGGTATTGATAAAAAGGCCGATTTAACCGCAAAAAACATTCATTACGATGGACGAAATAGCAAATCTGATTTATTTTTCAAAGAAAATTATCAAGGTAAATTGAATATTTCAATTCCAGAAAAAGAAAATATTTATAATGCTCTCGGCGCAATCAACGCTTCATACTTTATCGGTGTTTCTTTTAAGGACTCTTTAAAGCATCTTAAAAATTTTTCCGGCGTCAAAAGAAGGTTCTCTATTATTTATAATAAAAAAATAGCGATTGTTGATGATTATGCTCATCATCCTACCGAAATCAAAAGCACTTTAAAAATGGCCCATCGGGTTTTTCCTAAAAGAAGGATTATTCTGATTTTAGAGCCCCATCGTTATTCCCGAATTTCTTTCCTCTATAAATGTTATGCGCCGGCTGTAGAAAATTGCGATATTTTATTTTTATTGCCGATAGATCCGGCTAATGAAAAACCCATTCCTGGAGTAAAAAGTGAAAAAATATATCAAGAAGTTTTAAAAACTAAATCCCTAAAGAAAAACCAATTATACCTTGCTAACAATTCATCAGAACTTTTTGAGAAACTTCTCCTGTTTCTTAAAAAAGGCGATGTTATTATTTTTGCCGGTCCTGGAAAAATAGCAACTTTGCCTCATAAATTTATTAATTTTCTAAAAAGACAAAATGAAAAAAAATTTTAAAGAGATTGCCCTGATAATATTAAGCGTGGCTTTATTTATCAGTGTTTGGGTCTTAGGATTTATCCAAGGAACTAATTGGGGATGGCAAGTTAATCTGCCCTCTCCCTTTGAGAAGGTAATCAATAAAGAGGCACCACCTGCAGTGCCGGCTTCTGATATGAGTGTTTTTTGGGAATCTTGGAAAGTTGTTTTGGAAAAGTATGTTGACCGGCAAAATTTAGATCCTCAGAAAATGATTATTGGAGCCACTAAAGGATTGATTAATTCGTTGGGCGATCCTTATTCGGAGTTTTTAACTACTGAGCAAACCCAAGAACTTTCTGAAGAATTATCAGGAGAGTTTTCTGGTGTCGGCATGGAAATAGCAAAAAAAGACGGCTATCTGGTGGTAGTTTCTCCTCTTCCGAATACCCCGGCAGAAAGAGCGGGACTCAAGCCAAATGACATAATTTTAATGATTGAGGATACTGAAACAATGAATTTATCAGCCACTGAGGCCTCGCAATTAATCCGTGGCGAACCCGGCACAACAGTTAAGCTTACCATCTATCGCTCTACCTGGAATGAAGCAAAAACGATAGAATTAAAAAGAGAGAAAATTCTTATTCCCTCGGTTTCGTGGGAAAAACTTGAAAATAATATTGCCTATCTAAAAATTTATAACTTCAACCTCCCGGTAACCATTGATTTTTATAAAGTGGCCTTGGAAATATCTCTGGCCAAACCTGACGGCCTTATTCTTGACTTGCGCAATAATCCTGGAGGATACTTAGATTCAGTGGTTGATATTAGCGGCTGGTTTTTATCTAACGGCGATATCGTCCTTAAGGAGGATTTTGGCAACGGGGAAATAAAAGTTTTTCGGGTCAGCTTAAAACAATCATTATTAAAGAATATCCCCACTGTGGTTCTTGTAAATGAGGGCACGGCTTCAGCGTCGGAAATATTAGCCGGCGCCTTGAGAGACAATAGAGGTGTTAAATTAATTGGAACCAAGACATTCGGCAAAGGATCAGTTCAAGAATTAATTTCTCTAAAGGATAACAATAGCTTAAAATTAACCATCTCCCGTTGGCTGACTCCTAATGGAACAATTATTCAAGACAACGGTTTAGAGCCGGATATTAAGGTAGAAAATGAAGAAGATTTTGGCGCTTATGCTAAAATAGATTTAGAGAGAGATAAACAATTACTAACAGCTATTTCTGAATTAACAAAATTAATGAAATGAAAATCTATCTTTTACAGGACATCCCCTCTCTTGGCAAAAAAGGAGAGATAAAAAATGTCGCTGACGGCTATGCTTTAAATTATCTTTTTCCCAAGAAGATGGCTTCTCGAGCTGATAAAAAAATTGTAGAAAAAGTTTCTCAAGAACAAAAACACAAGGCAATAGAAAGGCAAAAACAGAGGGAGAAGGATCTCAAATTAGCGGAAGGGCTTAAAAATTTTGTTTTAGAAATCCCTCTTAAATTTGCGCAAAAAGGCAAAAAAGCCTATGATTCAGTTAACAGCAAAAAAATTATGGAGGAACTAAAGCAGAAAGGTATTGAAATAAAGGAAAACCAAATCCAATTAAAAAACCCCTTAAAGGAAGAAGGGGATTACGAAGTCAAATTAACACTAGATAAAGACATTGAAACAATATTGAAAATTAAAATCGTCTCATCAGCCGATTTCAAAAATTAATTTGTTTTATCTGCTTTTTCCGAAATAACATTAACGACACTAATTTTTTTGATTCTGCCGGTAAAACTTTTTTTCCTTTTTGTGGTGTACTTTACAATACCATCTTTAAGCGAGAAAATAGTGTCATCAGCGCCAAGACGAGTATTTGCCCCTGGCTGCCATTTAGTTCCTCTTTGTCTAATTAAAACATTGCCAGTTTCTACTTTCTGACCGTCAAATTTCTTAATGCCTAATCTTTTAGCATGAGAATCTCTGCCTAATTTTGTTGAACCCCCTGATTTTGTATGAGCCATAGCTTTTCAAACACTAAACACTAAACTTTAAACTTTATGCCCCACCGATTTGAAATATTAACAAAAATTATTATTTTTGTCAAAAAATATTTCTGGTTAGTTAGTTGCGCTTTTTTAATAATCATTTTGTCTTTTTCTCTGGGGATTATCATCGGCGCCAACATCCTCTCTCGTCCCCCAATGATTATAGAGAAAGAATTAGTTCTTGATCTAGAAACAGGATTGGCTGAAGTTAAAACGAAAAGCGAATCTTTAGAAGAATTCCCCTATGTGGCTAGCTCTAGAGGAAAATATTATTATCCCGTAGATTGCAGCTTGGCTAATACCCTAAAAGAAGAAAATAAAATCTACTTTAAATCAAAAGAAGAAGCAGAAGCAAATGGATATGTCTATAATACAAGGTGCGATTAGATAATAGATAAATACGAATGGATGATTTCAGGAAATATATTTGGTTTTTTTATTCCCATTCCTCCTCTATTTCTTTTTTACTTTTATTGTTTGCTGAAAGATATTTATATTCTTTCTCCACTTTCTCTGCCTCTTTTATTTTATCTCTTAATTCTTGGGGAATTTCTTTTAAAACTTTATTGAGTTTTTTAGAATCAATGCCTAATATTTCTTCCCATTTATTCAATGGTTCTAAAACCGCTTTAACCTTTTTAATATTGTAGGAAACCTTGCTATAAGTAGTCCGGGAGAAATAGCCATTTTCTCCAAAAACACGTTTTAGACCTTTCTGCTGACAGTAAACATCTATAAGGCTTTCCAAGTTTTTCAATTCTTCTTCCAATTTTTCCTTTTTCTCCTTAAGCTCAAAATATTCATCTATTTTGTTCTTGATGTCAATTTCGTTGATATTATTTTCCGTTTCCTTCTTATAAAGATGTTTCCAAACCGGGCAAATATTGCGATAGCCGCACCAGCCGCATAAAGCTGAAGGTCGAGGTTCAAAACTGCTTTTTTCTATCTGATGAACTAATTTTATGATTTTTTCTTTGCTTTTTTCTAAATCCTGTTCTGTTCTTTGAGTTTTAATCTTCTCATTAAATTTTAAAAAATAAAGGCTTAAAAATAAATTCTCTGTTTTAATTCTTGGCCAGCGATTTTTAAGCCCAATGGCATAAAGCGACAACTGATCGTTTGAGTCAACATCTTTTTGCGAAGCAACGCGTTTTCCTGTTTTGTAATCTATAATTTCTATCGTTCCATCTGGCAGTTTATCAATTCGGTCTATAACTCCCGTGAGGATATGTTTCCCGTCTTGCTTTTCTGGGTTTTCATCAAGAGTAACTTCAAATTTCGTCTCCAAATCCAAAACAGAAGTCTTCTGCGGCATATTTTCCTTGTAATACCCTTCAAGAATTCTCAGCCCTTCCTTAAAATAAGAATTTTCTTCATCAGGATTTTCCCATTCAAATCCCTCGGATTTTTTTAACCAATGGTCTTTATAATAATCAAGCAAGACGTCTAGGGTAGGGAAGCAAGGATCTTTTTGGTAAAACCACTTTAAAACTTTATGAATATAAGTACCAAAAACAGCCTCCTTGCTTTTAGGCTCTTTTATTTTATCGATTTGTGAAAATTTATACTTTAATGGACACTGTTTAAAATTTTCCAAACTGGAATAGGAAATACGCATAAGTTACATTGTTTCA
>JAQUKM010000004.1:0-13557 GCA_028719125.1 Minisyncoccota bacterium
AAAAAATTATTATTTATTATAGCACAATAGCACAATTTAAAAATATATCAGATTAATCTGATATATTTTTAAATCAATGGGGTCTTTTATATATACGCTTTTAGTCAGGAAGAACAGGATTAATTTCTTGCCAGATAGGAAGGTGAAGAACCTCAAGGGTTTCTGTTTTGGTTTTTGTTCCCCCAATACCAGAAGCTTCTAAGGTATAGGTATAAAATCCTGCTTTATCAACAATAAATGTCTCCGAACCAGATCTCCTACCAAGGGTTTTTGCCAATTGCAATCTGGATAAGGGGAGCAAGTGACTTTAACTGAGGACGATTCACAGGAAGAATTAACAGACCGAGAAGCTTTGACATCATAATAAGCCCAGGTCCTATCACTGACAGAGAACTTATTAATCCGACAGGGAGGAGTTGTGGTTGTGGTTTTCATTTCTTTCACCTTCTTTCTTTTTTTATTTATTAAATTTTCAAGATACACACTTTAGTAAAACTACCCCCACTTATATACCCTTTCTTTAGTTTTGTCAAGATTTAAAAATAAAAAAGAAATTAGTTTACAAAATTAGATTTAGGTTGTAAGATAGAAATAATGAAATTAGAGTTTTTAATTGAGAAAAAATATATTTTCCTTCATGCCTTTAATCAAAATCAACATGACGAACCTTTTAGAGGGTGGTCTAGATTTACATTGGATAAATGGAACAAATATCCTCAAGAATGTTATTTCTTGGCCGGATTTGCCGAATGGCCTCTTTTAAGAAAAAAATCTCTTAAAGTTTTAGCTACAAATTCTGAAAAATTGCTTGAAGAATGGTTAAACACCCCGCAAGTAAAAAGATTGATTAAGGAAACTCAAAAATATCGCGACTGGCTTGAGGAAGAATGGAATAAAAAAGGAGAAAAAGCCTTAATTGAGTTAGAAAAAATTATTAGAATTCTTTTACCAAAAAAGAAAATATCTGTATATGTTACTCATCCAAAACTAAAAAATGGCATGGCTCTTAACCCTGAAATTATAGTCTGGGGGCATCCGGAAGATTGGTTAAATTACTCAATTATCTATCTTTGCCACGAGATTATGCACATTCTAACCTGGGATGAAAAAGTTGACACGAAAACAATGCATGCCATAATTGAATTAGCTACTGATAATGAATTAAGAATTAGATTGAATAAAAGAGGTAAATATTTTAAAGAAGGGGAGTTTGACGTAGGCCATCCAAAATTAAAAAAGTTAGAAAAAAATATGTACCCCTTTTGGAAAAAATATCTTAAAAAACCGAAACAAAACCTAAAACAATTTATAGAACTTCAAAAGAAAAAGACCAACAAATATAACAAATAGATGTTGGTCTTTCTTAATGATAAGGATCGTAATTACACTTTGTTGGTTTTCCAAATAATCCACGCCCTGCTTCAACTGAGAGCACCCTACAATCCATACAGGCATAACGGTATTCACAATCTCTACATTTTTCTATTTTATCGGAGGTAATTTTCCAAAGCCGTTGAGTTTTCGGACTTTTAATAATCTGCTTTAAATTTTGAGAATAAATATTTCCCAAAACTTGCTTTCTAGCGAAGATACAAGGTAACACTTCTCCTTTACTTGTTATGGCTAATTCACCACCCCAACAGGTATTCCAATAGTGGGCCATATGAAAATATTCTGGATTGATATGAAAATAGGGTTGCCATGTTTGATCTGAACTTAAATCAACGCACTTACTACCACGACCCACAAGGCGAACATCATCGGGAGAGAACGATTCTATTGGAGAAATAAATTTCTCTTGCCGTATAAGTCTTTCAATAGATTCCATATCATTTTGATTTTCAGCTAAACGTATAACTCCTATTCGAAATTCTATCTCCTTATCCCGAATCTTGCGAAGATTTCGTAAAAGTAGGTCAAAACTACCTGAAACTCCGGTACAATAATCATGGATGTCTGCACAACTTCCAAGTAATGTTGTAGCAATTTTGACTTGGTATTTTTTTAGCAATTCAATGTCCTCATCTTGCAAGAGGGTCAAATTAGTATACAATTCCACCACATGGATGGTATAAAATCTTCTCACATATTCAATAATCTCCCATATCTTTGGATAAAGTAAAGGCTCTCCTCCAGTAAATTGGACTTGTTCAAATTCTAACTCAGAAGCCTGATGAATAATTTCCTCTAGCTTTCTTTTCTCTAAAAAACTGCCTCTTTTGTTTGAACTTGTATAACAGTGCAAACAAAACTGATTGCAAACATCAGTGACTTCAATCCAAAGCATACAATTATGACCATAATTAATCGGAATTCTTGAGTAATTCCTAAACATTCTATCGAGACAACCTTCTGAGTTTAAAATTCTAAAAAGATGAGGGTCTTTTTCTAAAAGAATTTCCCGCTTTACGCGAAAATTTTCATCATTTTTAAGTAGATTAAGCAAGAATAATCCTCCCTCCTTCGTCACCTGAATAATTGTACCTTTTTGAATATCATAAATCGCCCACCTAGCTGATCCCTCAATAAGCCAAATATCTTTTCCTATCGCTTCACTTCTTTTCATAATCAACACTCCTTTTTAAAAAGGGAGCGAGGTACTCTTAACCTCCTCCCTTTTCCATTTTTATACATTACCCATCAGCCTACCATTTGGGACTACATGGTCCAGGTTTACAACACTGAGACTGAATTCCAGTTTTACTATGATCTCTTTGAATTGAAACTACAAAATCTTTTTCCTTTTCTATTTGATCTCTTTGATCTCTATTCTTTTTTTCTTTCCTTTTTAAACTTTCTAATTTCATTATAGTTTATCTCCTTTCTTAAAAATTTTTCAAGGTTCACATGTTAGCGAAACCACCCCAATTATATATCCTTTCTTACGATTTGTCAAGATAAAATGGTAATGTATAGTATACATACTTTTTGCACTTTTCTTGTAATCTAAGGGCATATAAAAACTATCCCCAATTCAACCAAGAAACAACAAAAATAAAAATAAAAATAAAGATATCTCTTTTCTTCATAAAAAATTATTATTTATTATAGCACAATAGCACAATTTAAAAATATATCAGATTAATCTGATATATTTTTAAATCAATGGGGTCTTTTATATATACGCTTTTAGTCAGGAAGAACAGGATTAATTTCCTGCCAGATAGGAAGGTAAAACAGGAATCAACCCTACACTCACTTATATCATATATATCAACGTTTTCGGGCGTCAATGTTAATAAGGCGCTACAAAAAAATACTGCGATTTTTAAAATCGCAGTATTTCGGTGGGGACTGTTCCCTCAAAGGGAGAACATTTTAAATATTACCACTTTTAAAAATTATTGTCAATAGAACTTGACAAATCACACATTTATGGTATATACTTAAGGCAGTATCTTTGAAAATTAAATATAAAAAAATTAGAAATTTAGATTAGAAAGGAGTGATTTCGGTGTCGATGAAAAAGATCTTGTTAGTTTTCATTCTAATTCTAGCCGGGGTGTTCCTAACTGGATGTTACGACTGTTGCCCAACATGCCCGCCGATTCAAATTCAAACTTGCACTTTAACAGTTGAAGCTGGAGATTGGGTTTGGGGAGTTATCTATATAAACGGTCAGTCGACTAATCAATATATAGATTTTGAAACTAAACCAAGGGCAACAATCCAAGTGCAATGTTGTCAAACAGTTTCTGTTTGGATCGTAGATCCATGCGGAATCCGGAGCCATACGGAAACAATCTATATTGACCATGGTAACGAGTTTCTGTATTTCGCTTACTGGTAATTCTATTAACCCGTTCAGCAAATGGACGGGTTTTTAATTTAAATACAAAGTAGCTTCAAAAGCCTCTTCCCTCTTTCTATTGTCAAATGAGGCAAAATATGGTATAATCATAAAGAATACAGAAGGCGAAAGTCAAAATTCAAAATTATAATTTTTAAATTATAATTTAAAATCTAAAAATTTCAAAGCCTGTTTTTAAGAGTATAGATTAGGAAATATAGCCCATTTATTATATAATACAATAAGCAAAAAAAGAAAATTATGAAACTTTTGCAAAAAACAAAAAACTGGTTTTTACCAACTAAAGAAAATCATTTTCGCCCTGTTCTTTTAAGCGACCGGGCTATTTCCATATTTATTCTTTTGTTTTTACTAGCAAAGGTAATCTTCAGCTTTAACTTAATTTTAGTCAAGCAATCCTCCCTTTTTGCCGACGTCAGCGCCCAAGAAATCTTTCAATTAACCAATGAAGCCCGCCAACAATTCGGATTGCCACCGGTAAAAGAAAATCCTGTATTAAATCAAGCCGCTCAGTACAAAGCCGAGGATATGCTGAAAAATTCATACTTCAGCCATTACAGCCCCACTGGCATTTCTCCTTGGTATTGGATTGAAAAGGCTGGTTATGATTATTATTATGCTGGTGAAAATTTAGCAATGAATTTTTTGGATAGCGAAGAAGTAGTTAGAGGCTGGCTTAACTCGCCAACCCATAAAGACAATATCATAAATCCGAATTATCAGGAAATGGGCATTGCTGTTGTCTCTGGAGATTTTAATAACGAAGGAATTAATAAAATTTTGGTCGTCCAATTATTTGGTTCTGCTAGATCCAAAGCCGCAGTCCCAATTGCTACAGCGCAGGAAATTAGAGAAGAAAAGAAGCAACCGACAACAACAACGACAATAAAACTTTTTGTTTCAAAGCCAACTTCAACTGAAGAAGTTGCTGCTGGGGAAACTATCTCTGCTTCCAAAGAAATCTCTGAAAAAACTACCCCGGAGACAATTGCCTCTAAGACAATTGTGGGAGAGGAAAAGAATGAATTGGCGCTTCAGCCAAAGGAACCAATAATTAGCGCCCCATTAAAGGAACAACAAAACATATTGCCTCAAATAGATAACACTATAAGGGATCAAATAGGTTTAGTAGACAAAATTATTGCCGGATTAATGATCTGTTTGGGATTAATAACTTTAGCTGGTGTTTTTCTCCAGCGACAATCTATAGAAGCGAGCTTATCAGAATTAGTTTTAAGAAGCTTTATCATCATCATTTTAGGCGCTTCTTTCATAACCTTTCATTTAGAGAATTTTATTGGACAGTTGATGATTTCCTAAATTACCTAAATTACATTGTTAAATTGCTAAATTGTTTTGCCATTGCGAGCCCATCCCTTTTTACCTTTTAACTTTTATTTTTGCCTTTTGCCTTTATTTCCATATTTCTATCGTTTAATTCGTTGATTTTTATGAATAAAGATTTAAAACTTTTTTTGCAGATTTTTCTGATAATTTTTATCGTCTTATTTTTTATCATTAACGGCAGCGCTTTTCCCAACTGGCTAGATTATAAAATTTCTGAAATAACCGAGTTTTTCCAAAAAGAATTATTCCGCTTTCCAGGTTTTTTAACAAAAGTCTCTTTGCCCGAGAGTGAAGCTCCTGCAGAAAATCTTATAGATAGAAACATTTCTAAATTTGAATCACCAGATTTAATCCGTCAGCCGGCAGAGCCACCAATCCCTCCTGAAGCCAGTGAAACAAATCTCATAGAATTACCAAAATTCAGTATCAAAGCCCCGATTATAACTGTCACTGAGCCTAATTTGGATTTGATTTATAAAGAACTCAAAAAAGGCGTTGTTCTCTACCCTGGGTCCAGCGTTCCAGGCGAGGGATATTCAATTATTATCGGCCATAGTTCTCAATATCCCTGGGAAGAAGGAAATTACAAGTCAGTTTTTTCTCTATTAAATGAATTGAATCCCGGAGACCAAATTTATGTTTTCTGGGAACAAAAACCCTTAGTTTTTGAAGTCCAAGATAAGAAAATTTTCACTCCTTGGCCCAAGGGATCAGAAACCACTGAAACTATTTTTCCTCCAAATAGCGAAGAATCTATTTTAATCCTTCAAAGCTGCTGGCCAGTGGGAGTCGCCTCAAAAAGAGTAGCGGTAAAAACAGTGCTTGTGAGATAATTTTATTTCTGTTATTATAATTGAGTTCTGGCGCTATCGTCTAGTCTGGTTAGGACGTGGGGCCTTCAATCCCAAAACATGGGTTCAAATCCCATTGGCGCCACCTTTCATTATATTATATATATTATATTATTATATTTTATTTCATTATATTATATATTATTATATTTTTAGATGATTATTTTAGGAATAGAAACTTCCTGCGACGAAACGAGTATTGGTATTTTAGAAGCTAAAAAAACCAAAGCCGGTTTTTTTATTAAACCTCTCAATAATACAATTTCTAGTCAGATTAAAATACACCAAAAATATGGAGGAGTGGTGCCGATGCTTGCCAATAGAGAGCATACTAAAAATATACCGATTGTTTTTAGAAAAGCGCTCCGAAAAACTTTTGGTTCCGAAGAAAATGCTGTTTCAAAAATTGACCTTATCACAGTTACTAAAGGGCCTGGCTTGATTCTATCGCTATTAATCGGAGTTAATTTTGCCAAAACATTAGCTTGGTTCTGGGAAAAACCGATTATTGGCATTAACCATTTAGAGGGCCATCTTTTCAGTTTTCTATTACCAGAAATAAAATATCCAAAACCCAAAACCCTCAGTATGCAGAATGCTAAGATTATCTTCCCCGCTGTTTGTCTTTTAATTTCCGGCGGGCACACTCAATTAATTTACATTAAAAAATTCGGGGATTATAAAATTATTGGAGAGACAAGAGATGACGCCGCTGGAGAGTGTTTTGACAAAGGGGCTCGCATTTTAGGTCTTGATTATCCTGGAGGACCAGCTATTGCCAAAGAAGCGTCTAAATATAAAAAACAGGGCTCAAAATACAAAATGCTGGACACTGAATACAAACTTCGCCTTCCCCGCCCAATGATTAATTCCCAAGATTATGATTTTTCTTTTTCCGGATTAAAAACGGCTCTTCTTTATTTAACTCAGGAAATAAATTTCTCAAGCCAAAAAAAGAAATTAACACCTATACTAGCTTATGAATTAGAGGAGGCAATTACTGATGTTTTAATAATCAAAACAATCAAGGCAGCCAAAAACCTAAAAGCAAAATCAATAATTTTAGCCGGCGGAGTTTCCGCCAACCAAAGATTAAGAGAAAAATTTCAAGAAAAATTGCGAAGCAAAGACCTCCATAATATTAATTTTTACGCCCCTTTATTGGAATACACCACTGATAATGCTATAATGATAGCATTGATAGGATTTTTTCATTATCTTAACTATCCTCATAAAAAATTTTGGACCTGGGAAAAAATTCAAGCCGAAGCGAATTTAAGATTATAAAATCTTTTTCAATTGAAATTGTGAATAAAACTTACGAACATCTAAAAATTGAACAAAAAATTTATCGACTTTGGGAAAAATCTGGTTTTTTCAACCCCGACAAACTGCCAAACAGCAGAAAAAGAAAGCCTTTTTGCATTATTATGCCCCCGCCCAATGCCAATGCGCCGTTACATATCGGCCACGGAGTTTTTGTCGCTCTTGAGGATTTAATGATTCGCTACCAAAGAATGAAAGGTAAAAGAGCGCTCTGGCTTCCAGGCACTGACCATGCCGGTTTTGAAACCCAGGTAGTTTTTGAAAAGGAAATGGAAAAACAGGGTAAATCTGTATTAGAAATGAATCGGGAGGAATTTTATAAAGCTGTTTGGGATTATACCCAAAAAAACAAAAAAATTGTTAAGAACCAATTGAAGCTTTTAGGAGCTTCTTGTGATTGGTCCCGGGAAAAATTTACTCTGGATAAAGATATCCAGAAAATTGTTTATGAAACATTAAAAAAGTTATGGCAAGACGGATTACTTTATCGCGGCAAAAGAATTGTTAACTATTGTCCAAAACACAAAACTGCTTTTTCTGAATTAGAAGTTAAATATAAAGAAGAAAAAGGCATTCTTTATTTTGTCAGATACAAGATTAAGGAGCAAAAAAATAAATGGATTACTGTTGCCACCACGCGGCCAGAAACTATTCCCGGCGACAGCGCTATTGCCGTTAATCCTAAAGACAAAAGGTATCAAAAATTTGTTGGTAAAGTCGTTATTGAGCCGATCACAAAAAGGGAGATTCCCGTCATCGCTGACAAAGAAGTTGATATTAACTTTGGAACCGGGGCTTTAAAAATTACCCCAGCTCATGATGCCCTAGATTTTGAAATAGGGCAAAGGCATAAATTAGAAATAAGGGAGACATTAAATTTTGATGGATATTTTAATGAATTAGCCGGCCCTTTCGCTGGCCTTAATGTTTTTGAAGCAAGAAAAAAATCTACGCAAATTTTACAAGCCAATGGTTCTTTAGAAAAAGAAAAAAAAGAGTATATTCATCAAGTAAGCCACTGCTATAAATGCAACAGCATCATTGAGCCAATGCTCATGGACCAATGGTTTGTGGCGATGACCAAGCCTATACTGGGAAAGAATAAATCTTTACGCGACCTGGCTGTTGAAGCGGTAGAAAATAAAAAAATAAGAATCATTCCCTCTCGTTTTGAAAAAGTATTTTTTCATTGGCTGGATAACATCAAGGACTGGAATATTTCCCGACAAATTCGCTGGGGCATCCCTATTCCCGGATATCATTGCCAGCACTGCCAAAAATTTTTCATTGAGACAGAAAAAATTCCTAAAAGATGCATTTATTGTCAGAGTAAAAACATTCAAAAAGATACTGATGTTTTAGACACCTGGTTCTCGTCAGGGCAATGGCCGTTCGCAACCTTGATGTCTTTTAAGGGGCCGAGGTCAAAAGATTTTAAAACATTTTATCCCACTGAGGTGATGGAAACGGGTTGGGATATCTTATTTTTTTGGGTTGCCAGAATGATTATCTTTGGAATTTATTGCACGGGGAAAATTCCTTTTAAGGTTGTCTATCTGCATGGTTTGGTCAGAGATAAAGACCGACAAAAAATGTCAAAATCAAAGGGCAATGTTATTGATCCTTTGGCTGTTGTTGAAACCTATGGCGCTGACGCTTTAAGAATGGCTTTAATCATAGGCAATACAGCGGGTAATGATATTGTTATTTCTGAAGATAAAATCAGAGGGTATCGTAATTTTGCCAATAAAATTTGGAATGCTTCACGATTTGTTTCAATGAATTTGAAGGATTTTGACGGACAAAAACCGCTGCTTAGCCCGAAAGACAAAAAAATATTAAACGGCCTGAGGAAAACAGAGAAGAAGGTTACTAAATATTTAGATAATTACCAATTCTCTTTGGCCGGGGAAAGTCTTTATCATTATTTCTGGCATATTTTTGCCGACCAAATCATTGAAGAAATGAAAAAAAGAATTAAAGCTGACGAGGATAAAAAGCAAGCCCAGTATATTCTTTATATAATTTTAGGGGATTGCCTAAAAATGCTTCACCCTTTTATGCCCTTTGTTACTGAAGCTGTTTGGCAAAAACTGCCTCAATACACTCCAAAGAAGAATCAAAAGAATAATTTATTAATCGTCTCTCCATGGCCTTAACTTTTATTCTAGCAAGTTTGATAGGCCTTTTGCCCATCGTTCTTTGGCTTATATTCTTTTTATGGCAGGATATTAAAAAACCAGAACCACTCCATTGGATTATTATTCTTTTTTTATTAGGCGCTCTCATTACTCCCTTTGTCTGGGTTTTTGAAAATTATCTCTTTACATTACTTCAAATTGATACCTCCCAAACCCTCCCTTTTGTTGTTGCTCTGTTTGTTTATTTACTGATTGCTATCATTGAAGAACTGGCAAAGTTCTTCACCGCCTTCCTTATCCTTAAAAAAAACAAGTATTTTGATGAAGCCATTGACGCAATGATTTATTTGATTGTCCTTGCCTTAGGATTTAGCGCTATCGAAAATATTTTAGTAAGCTATCAAGAAATTACTTTGGGAATAACTTTTCTCCCAACTCTCCAGCTTATGAGCTTGCGTTTTATCGGCGCCAACCTGTTACATGCCCTAAGTTCTGGTATTATTGGTTTTTTCTGGGCTTTGAAATTAGTTAGAGGCAGGAAAGAGTACGTGGGAATCGGATTGGGGCTGGGCATTCTGTTGCATTGGTTCTTTAATCTTGCTATTATAAAGACAGGTGGAAATGCGGTCTTTCTTATCAGTCTTGTTTTATTTACAACTTGTATTTTTCTCTTGTGGGCTTTTGATATTTTAAAAAAAATTCAAAAGCCGATAAAATATACAACAGAAATTCAAAAAAAGTAAATTGCTAAAGTGTTTCATTGCTCCATTGTTGTTGCATCAACGTCGGGCGTTAATATGCCATGACAAGCGAGTCCACCTCGTCAACTGGCGGAGCCAATTAGAGATAACAAAACAATTTAGCAATTCAACAATTCAACAATGTAACAATGTATTACTATTATGGAAGAAAAAATAGTTTCTAAAAAAATAAACAATAATACTATCTGGCCTTCGTCTGAAGAGGAAGGTGAATTAGCGATTGATCTTTATGAAACCAAAGATGACTTGGTGCTTCAAGCGGCAATCGGCGGCGTAGCTATTAACGATCTGGATATTTCTATCACCAATGATATGATTACGATAAGAGGAAAAAGAAACCGGGAAGATGAAAGTAAAATTGAGAAACTGTATTATAATGAATGTTTCTGGGGACCATTTTCCCGTTCTCTCATTCTGCCCCAAGAAATAAATGCTGATAAGGCAAGGGCTATTGTCAAAAATGGGTTATTAAGTATCTATCTGCCTAAATTAGTCAAAACCCAAAAGAAGACCTTAAAAATCGAGGAAGAGTAAAAAGCAAGTCTTAGGATGAATTTTAGGATGTTGGAGAAATGTTTCAAAACAAGATTTAGTATTGCGGACGTGGTGAAATTGGAAAACACATAGGACTTAGGATCCTATGCCGAAAGGTTTGTGGGTTCGAGTCCCACCGTCCGCACTCCAACGAAAACAAAATAAACAATAAAAATAAACAATAAAAAATTAATAAAGTATAATTTTTTGAAATTCAAAAACTCCGTCTTAGACGGAGTTTTTGATCAATCTAAATGAAAATCTACTAAAAGCTTATCCCTGTCCCAATAATAAATTGACTAACAATATAAATCAACCCTTTGGCTAATAAAGCGATAGCAACCCCAATTAATGCATAAACAAGAGTATTCATTGCCGCCTTGGTAGCATCAGGATTACCAGCAGCAGTTACATAGCGAAATCCAGCATAAACAATCATAATCGCCGCCAAAATAATAACAATATTAAAGAACCAGTTCAAAGCGTTTATAAGTATATCCCAAATACTACCAACCTCTGTGGCTGCTGGAATTTCTCCAATGGGGAACGGCTCTTGCCCAAAGGAGATAGGAGCAATCATTAAGAAAGCAATTGCCAAGAAAGGTAAAATATATTTTTTCATTCTAATTTATTTTATTATTAATTTTTCATCGACCTCTATTTACCCAAATTTTTAAAAATAAACTTGGATAAATAAATTATAACAAATCAGAGGAAAACTATCAATTGGTTGATTCACCCACCATAGAATAATTTATTATAAAATATTTTCCACTAGTATTCAATCTAAGCAAATATTCAAAAAGCCCCTGCTCCCTCAGGGACAAATCTTATTCAGGGCAGGGCTCATCTAAAACCGAGCATTCATCCCCTGGATTAATACCTTCCCAATCTTCCTCTTTACAATATAATGTATCTGCCTGCCATGGAAGCCACCCTATCGCCCATCCGGGAGAGCCAAATTTTGGTTTTCTACAAATTTTATGAGTACCGCTGCTTGCTGGCGGATAACAATCCACGTCATTTTCGCACTCATTCACCGGTTTATTTTCTAAAGGTCCGCGCCATAGTGACGGCCAACATAATGGCGATGCTCCAACACTTAATGATTCGCTACATGTTTTGTAAACAAGCTTTTGGCAATCTGATTTATTGTCGCATTCATTTCCGGGATTTATTCCAGTCCAAATTTGCTCTTGGCAAAATGCTTCGCCAGTACCTGTATTTAAGACACACACCTTGTATGTGCCTGAAGCTGCTTGCTCTTCTTCGCCATTACCCGTCTCTTCGCCATTACCCGTCGGCGGCAAACCCGTCGGCGGCAAACCCGTCGGCGGCAAACCCGGTGGCGCAGGAGTATATTCTTCTTCTACTCTAGTTGATTCTTCTGACCCATCTTCTGACCCATAAAGAATATCCTTGATTATCCTAGGTACATAATTAGCTATCAAAACAACTGCTAAACCTATTAAAGCCCAGGTTAAAGTTTTCTGAGCGGTTTGAAGTTTTTGCTGGTTGCCGGCAGCAGTAATATAAAGGAAGCCAGCATAAACAATCATAAAAGCGCACACAATAATAGCAATATTGTATAAGAACAGCAATATTCCTGAGACCAGATCAGTAATTGTTTTGACCTCTTTTAAAGGGTTTTCAAAGGAAACTGTAATTCCAAAAACAGGCATTGCTATCACAAAAATTAAGATAATACTTGGAAGAATAGTTTTTTTCATTTAACAACTATGGTTAATTTTAATAGACCTAAAAAATTAATGAATATAAGAGGGTATGCAAAAAGCATAGGCTTTTCCGGTTGGATTTTTGGTTATGTCATCTCTAAAGGTGCATGACCATCCCTTTCCTAACTTCTCTGATTTGATAATTCGTGTTGTGGAATTCGTAGGGATACAAAAACCATCTTTTACCTGCGTATTTGTGAAAACAGTACATTCAGCCATTATCATCAATTCTTCACAATCAGCCACTCGGCAATAACCATCAGATGATGCCCATTGCCCATAGCTAGCTATATCAGAATATTTTTGCTCTATCTCATTTTTCTTTATTTCTATTTGTTCATTTAAAGTAGGCAGACTCGGTGAACTCGGCGCTGTTGAGCCAGATTCTGTTGGGCTAGTAGGCGCTGTTGAGCCAGATTCTGTCCGGCTAGTAGGGGTTGAGTCTTCTAATTCCTCACACTCAATATTATACCAGGTCCCAGTATAATCCTCGCCGCCCATTATGGCAATAAACCAGAATACAGTATTAACAATAATCCAGGCGGCTAAAATAATCACTATACCAATTATAGCATTTGTGATTATCCTTTGGCCAGCCTTGATATTTTCTTCTTTACCCAAAGAGAAAATCCAACGCAAACCGCCATAAACAATAAGAATAATCACAACTAAAAAAGCCATTTCTATAGCAAAATGCAACACATTTTGAACCAGAACTAATAAATGGCAAAGGTTGCAAGCAGGCTCTGTTTCTCCACCACAAGGCACTAAACCAGCGGCCTGAATTAAAACAGGGCAGAAGCAAAAACAAATAATCAAAGATAGAATAACCCACTTGTTCATTATTTTGCCATTTATTTTAAAATTTTTCATATTCCTTTTCTTATTAATACAATCCGCCCTTTCCTGCTTTACGTTTTACATTTTCACTGATTCCAAAAATAGTTGATTCTGTCTCTTGCTGCATTAATCGCTTTAAGAGAATCTTCTCCTTTAAGCGTAACCGCAGAAATCATTTCTTTAAAAATTTGTTCAATCTCTTGAAAATCA
>JAQUKM010000004.1:13657-21786 GCA_028719125.1 Minisyncoccota bacterium
TTTTCACTGATTCCAAAAATAGTTGATTCTGTCTCTTGCTGCATTAATCGCTTTAAGAGAATCTTCTCCTTTAAGCGTAACCGCAGAAATCATTTCTTTAAAAATTTGTTCAATCTCTTGAAAATCATATTGGTACCAATTTTGGCTTGTGGAAATCTGTCTGATAAAAATACCGCTGTCCAAATCATTTAAATACGCTTGGATTAAATCCAAGCGGGCGGGCGGATTTTTAGTTTGAAGAAAATAATGCTCGGCATTATTTTTTTGGCTAAGAAACTTTAAAAAATTCCAGGATTCCTGAGGGTGACCAGAGCTCCTTAAAACTGCTAAAGTCATTGTATAGCCATAATTTACCACAGAAGGAGTGCCAGCAAACTGGGGCAAGGAACTAATTTTATAATTTAAATTTGGTCCATATTCTTCAATAATTTTTTTTGCTTTATTATAACCAATCATCATTACAGTTTCTCCCCGGCTAAAAGCAATTACAGAGTTATTAAAATTATCATTCCAAGTATAGTAGGGAGACCGAGGATTAGCAAATTGGGTATAAAAATTTAAGGATTCTTCGCCGGGAATAATCTTTTTGCCGCCTCTATCACTTTCCAGATGAAAGATTGCTCCTTTCTTTGAGACATCAACAATCCCGGTGCCATATTGCATCATTAAAGATGAAATAATATCAGTTTCCCACTCAACATTAGAAGCCGACCCCAAACTAATTGCAGCCCGCGTAATTTGACTCCGAGGGTTTACCCGCCTTAAGGTGGGTATTAAATTCAATATTTCTTCCCAGGTTCTAGGAGGCAGAACTACATTATAATAATCAAAAATATCTTTATTGTAATAAAGCGCCAGCGTGTCTGTATAAAGCGGCAGCCCCAATAAATAATTACCTTTGATTGTTTCGTTCCGAGCTATCTGGGAATAAGTTTGTTCCAAGTCCAAAAGATTAAAATATTTATCCTTGGTTAAATCTAAAGGATAGATTTTATCTTGGTAATAAGGCAACCAATTATCCTGAAGCATTAAAATATCAGGGGCTTTATTATTGACTAAAGAATTCAAAAGATCTTCGTGATACGTAGCTTCGTCTTTTGAGATGTAATTAATTGAAATATGCGGATATATTTTTTGAAAACCTTGAATTAAAGGAGCAAAAACCGCTGATTCATCTGAGAGGCCCCAAATTTCTAAAGTGAGCGGCTTTGGGCGAGGTTTGCGGAAAAATACTCCTAAGAAAATAACCAAGGCGACAGCAGCAACCGCGATTAAAATAATTTTTTTCTGGTGAGAAGTTAAGGCCATATTTATGTTTTTATTGTTGCCTCTGTTTTGGTAATTTTGCCAAAACCCCATAATGGGTTATCCCTAAAGACAACTCTCTTTCTAATTGGAAACTTAATTTTTCCAGTAAATTCAAAGCGTCCTCTTTGTTTAAGGGAAATAATTTTTGTTGAGCGGGTAATTTATCAGGATACCACTCTATAAGCGCCAGATACCCTTCTGGTTTTAAAATTCTTTTGGCTTCTAAAATAAGATTTTCTTTATTTTCTATTTCAAAAAGAATATTAGCGATTAAAACTAAATCACAAGAATTATTAGGCAGATTACTGCCTCTTTCTTCTTCTAAATTAGCCCAACGTGTTTCAATAATATTAAAAACCCCTTCTGTTTTAGCTCTAAATTCCAGCGCTTCTAAAGAAGGCTTCCAGATATCCAAAGAAATTACTTTTCCTGAAGGTTTCACCGCTTTTGCCATTGCCAAACTAAAATGTCCAGACCCACTGCCAAAATCAGCCACAGTCATTCCTTCTCTAAGAGGCAGTGTTTTTACTATTTCCTCAGGATTAAGAAAAGAATCCATAAAAATAAATTATTGCCTTAAAAATAAATTGTTACATCATTAAATTGCTTCGCTTTTATAAACAGTATAACAGATTTTTTACAAAAGAGTAATACTGGCAATTTTATCTCCTAAATCTAATTTCATAATTCTCACTCCTTGGGTTGAGCGCCGCAAAATAGGAATGCTTTGAAGCGGTGCTTTAATAGCTTGGCCTTTTTGTGAAATCGCTACCAAAAACTCCTCGTCTTGTACTAAGCAAGATTTTATAAGATTGCCTGTTTTCTCTGTAATTTTGATTGTTTTAATGCCTCTCCCTCCTCTTTTTTGCCTGCGATATTCGCCTAAATTAGTCCTCTTGCCAAATCCATTTTCACTAACCACAAGAATCTGTTGATTCTTATCTTGCTCATTCTTTTTTACGGCAACTAAACTAACTACCCTATCGTCGCCAGAAACCTTCATTCCTATCACCCCGCTGGCTGAACGTCCCATCGCCCTTGTGTCACTTTCTGGGAAACGAATCGATTGACCTTTATTAGAAGTTAGAATTACTTCATCCCCTTTAGAAACCAAAACAGCGCCAATAAGTTTATCGTCCTTTGAAAGATTTAAAGCAATAATTCCTCCGCGGCGGATATTCTGGTACTCCTTGAGCAAACTTTTTTTAACAATTCCTTTTTCCGTCGCCATAAATAAATAGCGGGAATCTAATTCTTTTGGTTGCGGAGAGCAGTTTAACAAAACAACAACATTTTCCTGCGGAGCTAAACTGATATAATTTTGAATAGATTTTCCTTTGGACAAACGAGAGCCTTCAGCGATTTCAAAAACCCGTAGATTAAACAAACGTCCACGATCAGTAAAAAAGAGAGCTTGATCCCTGGTATTGCAAGAAATTAAATGGGTCAGAATATCTTCTTCATTTTTCGCCTCATAAGCAATTACACCTTTCCCCCCTCTTTTTTGACCCCTTAAAGAACCCGGATTAATTCTCTTTAGATATCCGTTTTTTGAAAAAGCAATTAAAGTTTCTTGAGAAGGGATGAGCTCATCTTCGGTGATTGCTTCTGGAAGCTGCGATTTCACTTGGGTGCGCCTTTCATCTCCATATTTTTCTTTTAATTCCCGAAGTTCTTTTTTAATAATTTCGGTAATTTTTTTAGGCTCTTTTAAGACAAAACTGTACTCCTTGATGAGCTTATTTTTTTCAGCTAATTCTTCATCTATTTTATTTCTCTCTAATTTTGCCAAGTTTTGCAGTTTCATT
Source organism: Minisyncoccota bacterium (assembly GCA_028719125.1). Taxonomy (GTDB): domain Bacteria; phylum Patescibacteriota; class Minisyncoccia; order UBA6257; family UBA6257; genus JAQTTC01. The sequence continues at coordinate 16,774 of JAQUKM010000004.1, forward strand.
TCTAAAATAGCGTTTGCCTGAATGGCGCTAAAGCGATATTTTGCCATCAATTTTTCTTGGGCGTCTTCTCTGCTTTCTGAAGATTTTATTAATTTAATAATCTCATCTATATGATTTAGGGCCTTACTGAGGCCTTCGAGAATATGAGCTCTTTCTTCCGCCTTTTTAAGCAAGTATTCGGTCCGCCGACGAATAATAAGCTGCCGATGGCTGACATATTCTTCTAGAATATCTTTAATTGAAAGAACTTGGGGCTGTAATCCGTTCTCAGTTAAAGCAAGCATATTCAAATGAAAACTCTTTTCTAAATCTGTAAATTTAAACAATTGATTTAAAACTCTCTTGGGAATAGCTTCATTTTTTAATTCAATAACAATTCTCAGCCCTCCTTTGTCAGATTCATCTCTTAAATCCCGGATTCCTTCTATTTTTTTCTCCTCAACTAGCCGAGCAATATGAGCAATTAGTTCTGCTTTATTCACCAAATAAGGAATTTCCTGAACAATGATTTTCTGGCCTTTATCTTCAATTATTTCCGCCTTGGCCCGGCAAATAATTGCTCCTTTTCCATTGGCGTAAGCTTCCAAAATATTTTGCTTGCCAAAAATGACGCCGCCAGTCGGAAAATCAGGTCCTTTAATAAAATTCATTAAATCTTCAACTGAGGCATTCTTGTGGTCTACCAAATAGACGAGAGCGTCAATCACTTCCTGAATATTGTGCGGGGGAATATTGGTAGCCATTCCTACAGCGATACCCATTACGCCGTTTAAAATAAGTTGAGGGACTTTTGCCGGCAAATAATTGGGCTCTTGTCTGGTTCCATCATAATTGGGAGAAAAATCTACTGTTTCTTTATCCAAATCTTCCAAAAGTTCTTCGGCTAAAGGGGTCAATTTTACTTCTGTATATCTCATTGCCGCTGGCGGATCGCCATCAATTGATCCAAAATTCCCCTGACCTTTGATTAAAGGATAGCGCAATGAAAAATCCTGAGCCATTCTTACCAAAGTGTCATAAACCGCTACATCACCATGAGGATGATACTTTCCTAAAACCTCTCCGACCACGGTAGCTGATTTTCTGGTTTTAGCATTAGAGCCTAACCCTAACTCCTTCATCGCAAAAAGAATCCTCCTTTGAACAGGTTTTAAGCCATCTCTAACATCAGGTAAAGCCCGGGAAATAATAATAGACATTGCATAATCTAAATACGACTCCTGAAGCTCTTCTCCGATATCTCTCGGCTGAATTGATTGGAAGGTATTTTCCCCCTTGTCTTTTTTATCTTCTTTCTCTCTCATAAATTAACCCTCTTATTGTTTATTTAGAACAATTAGTTTTGTTTCTTGCGGCAAATTATTTTTTCTAATTATTAATTTATCTAGTACTTCCGGCTTTTTCCCAATAGATTTGATAAATTTTTCAAGCGGGTCAAGCTTAATTTTTAAATGGGGCAGAGCATAATGCATTGGGATGATTATTTTTGGTTCAATCTGATTAATAAAAGAAACTGCTTCTTCGCAATCAATTGTGTAATTCCCACCAACAGGGATTAAAAGAATATCAGTATCCGCCACTTTTTCCAAAGATTCTTCTTTTAACTGTGGCTCTCCTAAATTCCCTAAATGGCAAACCACTATATCCTCCGACTCTAAAAGAAAAATTGTATTTTCTCCCCTTGCTTCACCTCTTTTTTTGTCATGAAAGCTTAAAAACCCTTCAATAAAAATTCCTTCAATTTCTACCTCTCCAGGCCCCTCTAAAACAAACGGGTCGCCCATAATCACGCTTTTGTTATTATGGTCTTCTTGCTGATTGCTAATCAAAAGGATGTCAGCTTTGAAGCGAGAGGGTTTTAGACCGGTAGATTCCTCAGAATAAGGGTCAATTGCTATAATTTTACCCTTGGTCTCCAAACGAAAAAAAGAATGACCAAACCATTGAATAATCATAAGCAATATGCATTATCTTAACATTTTAAAATTATTATTTCTAATAAATTGATTTATTAAAGACTCGGACGCTTAAAAAAGTAATCACAAAATTAAATGCCAAAAGAACGATTATACACACAAGCAAGGAATGGTTCGTTAAAAGAGATATCTCTTCTTGAGCCAAAGATTCAGAGAGAGTAACCCAGCGCAAAGCATCAATACCATAAGCAAGGGGGTTATATTGGGCTATTTTAACCATCCAAGACGGTGTATTGCTTAGGGGGAAAAAAGCGCCCGAGAGAAAAGCCATTGGAGCAATAATTATTTGAGAAACAATAGAAAAACTCTCCATCCTCTTAAGACGAGAGACCAGAAAAACACCTAAAGCAGCCATACCATAGCTGACTAACAAAATAACAAATACAGTTTCTATAAATAGCCATTTGGAGAAATTAATACCCAGATAAGGCGTAATCAGCAAGATTAAAGCTCCTTGAATCAAAGCTGTTGTTGTCGCCCCCAAAATTTTTCCTAAAATAATATCAGAACGGCTGATTGGCGAAACTAAAATTTCTTTCAAAAAGCCAAACTCTCTGTCCCAAACAATGGACATTGTTGAGGAAACAGCCATAACGCTAATACTCAAACCTAAAACACCTGGAAAGAAAAACTGAACAAAATCATAGTTTAAAATAGTAGATGGAAGCATCGTTTTTAAACCAGTGCCAAAAAACACCAAAATCAGAATAGGCAGGAAAATTGAAGTAAAAAACTTTACTCCATTGCGTAAGTAAATAAGCACTTCCCGATACCAAATTACATAGAGTGTTTTTATTCTTTTATTCATTCTTTTTATTTGATGGGCCGAAAATTGAAAACAAAGAAGATAGATCAAATTTTTCTTCTTCCTCTTCTTCATTTATTTCTTTATTATTTTCTCTAATTTTCCTGCCTGTAATTTCCAGAAAAACGTCTTCTAAAGTAGGCCTCCTTAATTCCATAGAGATAATTCGGGGGCTAATTGCTTTCACTAAAATCGGTAAAAATTTATCGCCATTATCCACTTTGACTCTTAATTCCTTACCAACTCGTTTGATTGGAAATTTGGAGAATTTTTCCTGAAATTCCCGTTCTGCAATTTGATTATTTTCTGTCCTAAAAGAAATGATATCTTCGCCAATCATTCTTTTTAAATTCTCCGGCCTATCAAGAGCCACGATTATGCCATTATCTAAAATGGCTACACGATCACAATTTTCTGCTTCGCTAAGATATTGAGTTGTTAAGAAAATCGTAATATTTTTTTTCTTTCTCAAAGAAAAAATATAATCCCAAATTTTCTTTCGCGTTTGCGGGTCTAAACCAATGGTCGGTTCGTCTAAAAACAAAACTTGCGGATGATGAATCAAAGCCCTCGCAAGCTCAAGCCTTCTTTTCATTCCTCCGGAAAATGTTTCTACTTTGGCTTTTCTTTTATTCCAAAGCTCGCAAAATTTTAAAAGATCTTTTTTTCTTTCAAAATACTCTTTACGGGAAAGACCGTAAAGCATAGCATGCAAATAAAGATTTTCTTCTGCTGTTAAATGATTATCTAAAATCGTTTCCTGAAAAAGTAAACCGATAGAATTTCTAACCTCAGCTGATTCATGAACCACATCATAGCCATTAACATAAGCCACCCCCGAACTCGGCTGAGAAAGAGTACAAAGAATATTAATGGTTGTTGTTTTTCCCGCTCCATTCGGCCCTAAAAGGCCAAAAACCTCTCCCCTTTTTACAGAAAAAGAGACACCATTAAGAGCGGTAATATTCGTATATCTTTTTTTTAAATTTCCTACCTGAATAACTTCTGAAGTATCATTTTGGCTTTCTTCAATAATTTGCTCAACTTTCTCTGATAAAGTACCCATAAAAAAACTCAATTAAAAATTAGAAATTAGAAATTTTACACGATTCCCATCTTTTGCTTTACTTCCAAAATTGTTTGCTTAGCAATTCTAGAGGCATGCTTTCTCCCTTGCTCTAAAATTTCATTAACTAATTCAGGATTTTCTTCAAAATATTTTCTTTTTTTCTGAATTGGCTTTAATTCCTTATAAATCGCAATCGCTAATTCCTCTTTTAACGACTTATATTGTATTCCTTTTTCTAAATAAAGTTTTTCATAATCCTTTCTTTTCTCTTCCCCTTCAAATATCTCAACTAAGGCAAGCAAAACAGCAACCCCTCCTTTTTGAGGCACTTTTTTACCTTTACCTGTATCTGTTGGCACTCTAGCCAATTTAATTTTAATAGTCCTCAGGTCATCAACAAGATTGATATAACTGCCCTCTTTTGACTTTGACATTTTCCCTTCGCCGGTTAATGAAGGAATATAGGAAGAGGAGGTTAAATATATCTGCGGCTCGGGGAAAGTTTTACCAAACCGACGATTAAAAATTCTGGCAATTTCTCTGGTCACTTCTAAATGCGGGCCCTGATCTTTTCCGACTGGAACAAATTGAGTTTTATAAAGCAGGATGTCAGCCGCCATCAAAACGGGATAATAAAGAAGCCCCATATTCATATAGTGGGGTTGTTCTTTTTTCTTCTCTTTATAAGTAGGCAACTGCTCTAAACGAGAAACTGGATAAAGCGTGCCCAATAAATATGCCAACTCCACATGTTGGGGCACTTGAGATTGAATCAAAAGATGGCATTTTTTAGGATCTAACCCGCAAGCTAAATATTCCAAAACTACTTCGCGAATTTTATCTTGATAGGTTTTAGAATCATAAGGGGAAGTAATTCCGTGAAGATCAACCACCGCATAAATACAATCATAATTTTGTTTATTTTGGAGATCCAAATAACCCTTTAAACCGCCTAAATAATTTCCTAAATGGAGAAATCCGGTTGGCCGGGTGCCGGAAAAAATCCTAATCTTTGTATTGCCTTTATTATTCATTATTATTTATATGAATTTTGGGATTAAAACATTGGAACACTTGAGAGCGGGTAACGGGACTCGAACCCGTGCCTGAACCTTGGAAGGGTTCCATACTACCGCTATACTATACCCGCAAATCAAACCAAA
>JAQUKM010000004.1:21886-24852 GCA_028719125.1 Minisyncoccota bacterium
AGTACTTGCCAAAACAATTGCCAAGCGCCGGTTATTCGTTATTCCTGTAATACTAACACCTGGCAATGTTATCAAACAAATTCTGGCCAATATACTTCCTTGAGTACTTGTGAAGCTAATTGTCAACCTCCTGTAACTAGATATTCTTGTAACACAAGCACCTGGCAATGTTATCAAGATTATTATGGACCATATACTTCTTTTTCCAGCTGTTTAGATGCCTGCGAACAAGCAATTTCTCCTCTTTCTGTTTCTTGCTATGCTTCTCCGGTCTCAGCTCAAACTGACCAGACCATAACTTTCTATAGCAATGTTAGTGGCGGCTTAGGCAATTATTCATATTATTGGTCTGGCGCAGCTTCTGGCTATAATTCTTATTATCGGAGATCTTTTTCTAGCACTGGCAACTATACAGCATATTTAACGGTTTATGATTCTCAAGGAAGAAGCGCCAGTACTTCTTGTAATGTTTATATCTATAGCGGCAGTCAATGTGCCAATCCGCCAACAATCAATCTCTGGTTAGATAAATACAGCCTCAACCAAGGAGAAAGCACTTATCTTCGCTGGACTTCCAATTATACCAATTATTGTGTCGCCTCAAATGGATGGAGTGGCACAAAATCAACCAGCGGTATTGAAACTATTTCTCCGCCTAATAACACCACTTACACTTTAACTTGTTATGGCCACAATAATTGCGGATCAGTATCTCAATCTGTCACAATTTATACCACTTCTAGCGGAACCAATTTAAGCCTTACTAAATTAGGCCGTAATCTTTCTGGTGGTAGTAGGATTTACTCAAAAGTAATTCAAATTGTCCAAGGAGATATTATTGAGTTTCATCTTACTGTAAGCGCTGGCAGTAATACAGACCTCTATAATGTTATGGTTAAGGATCCTTTGCCTAGCGCCCTTGCCTATATCTCAGGAACTACAAAAGTAGATGGAATTACGCAACCTGACACCATTACAACAACAGGTTTATCCTTAGGCACCGTTTACCGAGGAACTAGCAAAACCATTACTTTTGAGGCATCCACTAACGCTTATTCATCTGCCTATCTCAGCCAGACTAATACTGCTGAAGCAACGGCTGATAATCAAAACAAAATAACTGATAGCGCTACTATTACCTACGGTTTAGTTGCCGGAGCAGCCACTGTTAAAACTGGGGCTAGAAATTCTCTCCTCTCATTTACCATCAGCTTAATACTGGCTTCTCTAATTTGGTATTACTTTAAGTTTAATCCCAAGGGCCAATTGGCTTTAGCAAAAGCAGAATGCAAAACCCGCGACGCTTACCTTTCTTATTCTCGCTACCGTATTGCTCACCGGAATAAAAAATAAATGATTTGGAGTTAAAGGTCGATTCTAAATTAAAACCACCCTGAAAATTCAGGGTGGTTTTAATTTAGAATTTGGGTGACCAGAGGGATTTGAACCCTCGCTGGCAGTTCCACAGACTGCCGTGCTAACCACTACACCATGGCCACCATCCATTAAATTAATTATATTAATTAATATTAATTATAAACAAAAAAATCTTTTATTTCAATCAAAAATATGATAAGATTAAAACACTCCCTGTAGCTCAATGGATAGAGTGGCGGCCTTCTAAGCCGTTGATGGAGGTTCGACTCCTCCCAGGGAGACACAAAAAAATAACGGGGCATAGTGTAATGGCAGCACGAGTCCTTTGGGAGGATTTAGTTCCAGTTCAAGTCTGGATGCCCCGACTATCTAAATATCGCAATTAAAAAAGCTTAATTTAATTAAGCTTTTTTAATTTCTTTAATGGCGTTCATCGGGCACACCTTTTGACACTCGCCGCATTGCTTGCATTTTTTTTGATCAATAGAGGATTTTCCATCATTTTCTATTTTAATCGCCCTATTAGGACAAACCCCAATACAAGCGCCACAGCCAACACAGATTGATTTATCAACTTTGAATTTCATAGTTAATTTATTCTAAAAACATTTTAATTCTATTGTCTCCTTGATCGGCGACTCCTCATAATACTGCTCTAAACCAGGAATCGGCTCGTAATCCTCTATAGCTTTCGCCGGCTGAGGGACAGTATACTGCACCTCCCTATTTTGGGGAATTTCGCTGAAGGGCATTTCTAAAACTTCTAAATTTTTTAGCCATTCATCAAAAGTCCGGCGCCAAATTACTTTATCAGAGCCTAGAACTTGCTCGTATTTTTGCCACCAAGCCAGTCTTGTGCCGCCTAAATACGCATGGGAAACTAAAATCATATTTTTAGGATTGTTATCTAAACACCAGTTTAAAACTTCTTCAAAATCTTCAGGCGTCGCCCCTCTTGCCCACAAGCTATAATCGCACAGCGAACCTTTTCCCATTTCTTCAAAAGGGACGTTAGAAACAGAAATAATTTTTACTTTGTATTCTTCTGGGGCATAAACAACTGCCTCTTCGCCTAACGTTCCTCTGGCTAAAATATATTGGATACCTAAAGCATCAGCGGCTTTTAAAGTATTCTCGTCATAAGCAAAATAACGACTTGCCAAAAACTCTCATTGGTTTTTCTGTAATGCACTCTACCGTATCTTCAGCCTCTTTCATTAAAGAATATTGCTCTTCATAGGGCATATCCCAGAAAGGCGCTTCGTCATAACCACCGGCAATTTCATAACCTTTATCTGCCAGCCTTTTAAAAACCTCGGGGTATTCTTTTAAAACATTTTCCTGCGCTTTTACCAACGCAGTAATATTATTTTTATCCAATACTTTCTCCCACTGCAAAATCCCATTAATGCCCTCAAACTCAATAAGCATAATCAAGCCGTTAATTTTTTCAGCATCAAAAGATTCTCGAGGTTTCAGGGATATGTTAGCACCATACAGAATTAAAAAAATAACTATTAATAAAGCGGCAACATATAAAAATTTTTTATCCATTGTGTCTTTATTATGATTTTTAATTTTTATTTTTT
>JAQUKM010000005.1 GCA_028719125.1 Minisyncoccota bacterium
TTTGTTAATATTGTTTCACACTTTGTTTCACACAATGTTGCGCGTGAAACATTTTGATTAAATTTTGCTTTAATAGTCTTAAAACTCTAAAAGTATATCTTTATAATGCCTGATTACTGGGTCTTGCGTATTTTTTTCAGTTTCCACGGCAATAAAGTCAAAGCGCCAGGGACTGTCTTCTAAATCATACTGGTTGAGATAGCTTAAAAAGATTCGCTTTAAACGACGAATCTTTTTTATAGTTAATGCCTCTTCTGGCATTAAATTACTAAAATTATCGGTTTTTCTTGCTTTTACTTCTATAAAAACTATCTCTTTGGTTTTTTTATCTTTAGCGATAATATCAATTTCGCCCCACTTTTTTCTAAAATTTCTTTGAATAATTTCATAATGATTATTCTGAAGATAAAGCGCTGCTTTTTCTTCACCAAAATAACCAATTGATTTTGCCTTCATATTTTTATTTTAGAATGTTTCTTTGGAGATTACAAATTTTATCTATCAAACAGCTGACTGGCTAAAATTGACTTTTTATTAGAAAAATGTATAATGGTATTAGCTGCTGAGGAGATCGCGTGAGGCGATCTCTCTTAATAAGACAATATAGTAGGTAATATAAGATTTTGAAAAAAAATAATAAAATGTTAAATTTAAAAACATTAAGACCATTGATACGCCAAATTGCTGATGAAAAAGGGCTGACAGAAGAAGGGGTATTTGAAGCTTTAGAGATTGCTTTTGCCGCTGCCTATAAAAAAGAGTATGGTAAAAAAAGCCAAGTGATTCATGCCAAAATTAATCCGGAAGACGGGTCTCTAAAATTTTGGCAAACCAAAATTGTTGTTGACGAATCTTCAATTGTTTCTGATGAAGAGTTAGAAAACATCAAGGCAGAAGATAAAAAGGAAGATAAGAAAAATGAAATTGATAATATTGATATTAAGGATAATCCTGATGGAGGGGGGCAAGAATCACGAAAAATAAAATTTAACCCTGAGAGGCATATTCTTTTAGAAGAAGCCAAGAAAATAAAACCAGATTGTGAAGTTGGTGAAGAATTAATTTTTCCTTTGGAAGTAAAAAGTGATTTTAGCCGCATTGCCGCCCAAACCGCTAAACAAGTAATCCTTCAAAAACTGAAAGAGCTGGAAAAGGAAACTATTATTTCAGAATTTAAAGAAAAAGAAGAAAAAATAGTAAGTGGTGTTATTCAAAGAATTGAAAGGCAAAATATCTACGTTGATTTAGGAAAAACATTTGGCGTGCTCTACGCAAACGAAGGAATTCCCAGAGAATACTACCGAGTAGGGGAAAGAAAGAAATTTTATGTTCTCCGTCTGGAAGAAAAAGGAAGAGGTCCAATAATTTTATTATCCCGTTCTCATCCGAAGTTTGTTTCTGGATTATTTGAAATGGAAGTGCCTGAAATTTCCGAAGGTATCGTGGAAATAAAATCTATTGCTCGAGAGCCGGGTAGTAGGACAAAAATAGCTGTGGAATCCAAGGAGGAAGGGATTGATCCAGTAGGAGCTTGTGTCGGTCAAAAAGGTACCAGGGTGACGACAATTATTGACGAGCTTAATGGAGAAAAAGTAGATATTATTCCTTATTCTGAAGAACCGGAAAAATATGTTGCTGCCGCTTTAGGCCCGGCTAAAATTTCAGAAACTGAAGTTATTTCTGAAAAAAGAGAGGTGCGGGTTTTTGTCCCTCCGGAACAATTATCTCTAGCCATTGGCAAAAACGGACAAAATGTGCGATTGGCAGCTAAACTTACCGGCTGGAAGATTGATATCCGTTCAGCCCTATCGCCTGAAGAAAAAGTAGAAGGTGGCGTTGCCGAAGCCGAAGAAAAATTAGCAGAAGAAACAACAAGCAAAAGGACAAAAATTAAAAAAGAAAAGGGAAATGAAAATTCAAATTAATTCATTGCCAAAATCAAAACAAGAAATCATTGTTTCTCTCAACCAAAAAGACCTCTTGCCTTTTAAAGAAAACGCTTTAAGGGAACTAAATAAAAATTTACAAATTAATGGCTATCGCCCAGGAACAGCCCCTCTTACAATCGCCGAAAACTATCTTGACCCTTTTAAGGTTTATGAAAAAATGGCCAGCTTAGCCATTGAGAAAATATATCCGGAGATTATTAAAGAAAAAAACATTCAAGCGATAGGGTATCCCAGTATTAACATTACCAAAATCGTGCCTAACCAAGAAGTAGAGTTTAAGGCCGAAGTCGCGGTTATTCCTGCTCTTAAATTGCCTGACTATAAAGGGATTGCTGGGAAAACGCCAAAAAAAAATAAAGAGCTAAAAGTCAGGGAAGAAGAAATTGAAGAAGCCCTATCCTGGCTCCAAAGTTCCCGAGCCAATTTAAAATCAGTAAATCGGCCGGCAAAAATCGATGATATCGTTACTATTGATTACCAAATAAAAGAAAGCGATAAAATAATTAATAATGGGGAGGATAAAAATCATTCTTTTGTATTGGGGAAAGGGAATTTTATTCCCGGTTTTGAAGATAGCTTAATTGGCTTAAAACCGGGAGAAAAAAAAGAATTTGAGTTAATAGTTCCCTCAGATTGGCCTCAAAAAGATCTCCAGAATAAAAAGTTAGATATTGCTGTTCAGCTCAAGGAAATCAAAATCAAAGAACTGCCTGCTTTAAACGATGATTTTGCCCAAAATATTGGCAGATTTAAAAACCTAGAAGCCCTTAAAAAAAGCATTAAGGAAGGCCTCCTTCTAGAAAAACAGCAAAGAGAAAGCGAAAGATGGCGGCTAGAAGTATTGGAAAAGATAGCTGAAAAAACAAATATTGAAATCCCAGAGATACTCATCCAAAATGAAATAGGTATTATGATTGAAGAACTAAAAGACCAATTAGAAAGAATACAGATGCCTTATGAAAAATATCTTGAACAGATTAAAAAAGACGAGGAAGATTTAAAAAGAGGATTTGGGGAATTAGCGAGAAAACGAGTTGTTTCTTCTTTAATTTTAAGAGAGATCGCTCTTTTGGAAAACATTGAAATTCCAGAAGAAGAAATCCAAAATAAAATCAACGAGATATTAAAACAAATCCCCGAAGATGAAGTTAAGCAAAAAATTAACCCAGATGATTTGAAAGTATTTGCTTCAGGGATTATTCGCAATGAAAAGGTTTTTCAAATCTTAGAGGAGCAAAGCGCCCCGACTGACTAAAACCAAAACCACTAAACTTAAAATAGACATTCCAAAACCTACTTTGTCCCAATAATTATAAGAATATTCTAAAGTTACCTCATTTTTATTAGGAATAATCATCATAAAGCTAGGGCTGACTAGATAAGGGCCAGCGGCTCCTTTTGCTTGCCAGCCGGGGAAATAGGTATATTTAATCAAATGAGGCCTATATAATTGATTGGTAGAAAAAGATAAATAATCATTTTTAATTTCTTTTATCTCAATCACTGTCTCTTCTTCAGCTAAACCTGTGTCCGAAAACCTTAAATTATTTTCGATATCTTCAAGCTCTTTTTTATTCTGATAAAAAACTATTGGTTTTGACAAATCTGTCTGCTCGTACCAATCTATGGATTGATCTAACCAGCGATTAGTTTTTGGCTCAAAGGCAAAATCTTCCAAAACTTCCACCAAATTTGAACGAGGCACTTCATAAATACTAAAACCGCCAACATCATTTAACTTGACGAGATATTCATCGGCTAATTTTTTAATATTATCTGTGAAGGCTAGGAAATATTGCGCTCCAAAATATTGTAAATGTTTAACTCCTTTTTCAAAATCAAAAGGTGGATATTTCAAGCCGGCAATAGCAGTTGTCGGCGTTTCTGTTGTTTCTGCCTGATTAATAAAATGGAAGTAACCGGAAAGGGAAGATTCTATTAATAATCCTTCAAAAGTCGGTTTATTCGTCCAAATGGGCAAATTTTCTAAAACCCTAGGGGTACCGAATTTATCATATTCAGCGCGATACTCCCACATTATCCTGCCATAAGGTAATTCTTTTAAATAATCAACTAACGCTTTTAATTCAGGCCAGGCATCTTTGCTTTCCAACCCTTCATAATTCCATTTCATCCAAAAAGAAATATAAGAGATATTATTTGGCAAATACATAAAAATAAAACCTGCTAAAAAAACAGATAAGAAAATAAAGGGAAATATTTTTTTTGTCTGTTGAAGCAAAGAACCCAGTCCATAAGCAGCAATCATTAATTCTCCCATTAAAATGAAAGGCAAAAATCTGGCATTCCAAATACTGGAGTCATTCAGAAATAAAAATGGTATTAGTGAAGCGCCGATAATATAAACGATGGGGATAATTCTCTTGTCTTTTTTAAACAAAGCGTAAATTATGCCGATAAGGGCAATCGTTTGGAAAATAACCAAAGAAGAAGGAAAAATTTCTTCAAGGTTAAGCGCTTTGGTCCAGCTCATTTTTGAGGTATATGAGAGTAACGCCAAAAAAGGCACTGACCAAAAAGCAGTCAATCCAAAAGCTAAGCCAAAAACCTTGGCTAAATACAAAAAAATTCTTTTGGCTTCTTTTTTTATCACTCCTTCTATAAAGACAAAGCCACTAAATAAAACCGAGACGATTACCGAAAAAGGGTGAATTAATACCATCAACGATAAAAGTAATACATTACCAATCAAATATTTATTTTCTCGGATGCCTTTTACAAGCAATCCTATAAATACAAAGAAAAGAGCAAAAGCAAAGGAATAAGAAAACTCACCGGATAAACTACTGGGAATATTGCCTCCATAAATGGAAAATTTCTCTAAAAATAAATAAGCCAAACTTAAAAGAGCGCCGAGCGAAGGAATGGGAAACTTAAAACCGAGAAATAACAAACATAGAAAAATTGCTATTGGAAGCAAAAAAGTTCCAGCCAGAGTAATTAATTTAAAGGCGATATTTAAAGGAACAACAAAGCCGAAAAGAGTTGTAAGGTAATAAAGAAGCGGGGGATAAAAATATAAAAACGGAAAACCAGCATACCAGTCAGGCGACCACCATTTCATTTTCGGAAAAATTTCTCGGGAATAATAGGCAATATAATTATGAGAACCTGTATCTCCACCGCCAACCATTGTATCCAAAAAAACCAAGTCCCAGGGAATACAAGAGATTAAAAATCCATAAATAAAAATGAATATCAAAATAACAAATATTTTCTGCCATTTAAGATATTTCATAGTCCATAAGTATGGAATTTTATAACAAAAATGTCCCCTACCATTTTTAACATTTCCTTTAAATTAAAGCTGGATGAAGATAGGGAAAGAACTTCCTGCTGAACTAGAATTTCATCCACAGGATAACCCAATTTTTTCGCTAAATAAAGAATTTCTATGTCAATGGCAAAACCATTGACTATTGTAGCTCCAAATAACTTTTGCCCCACTTCTTTGGCAAAACCTTTGAGACCGCACTGGGTATCAGAGTACTGGAAACCAAAAAGTATTTTAAGCATTAAATAAAGAAAGGGCCTTAGTAATTTTTTATAAAATTTATCATTATAAAATTTTTCCCGATGAGCGATAGTAATCAAACTGCCTTGCTTTAAGTTTTGAAAAATCTTTTCTATGTCTTTAACACTAAAAGGCAAATCAGCATCGGTAAAAATAATATATTCACCTTGGGCGCGGGCAAATCCTTTACGCAAACTATATCCTTTACCCCGATTTATTTCATTTTCCAAATAAGCAATTCTGTCTTTAAAAATACTTTGAATTTCCTTGGTATTATCAAAACTACCATCATTAACAACAATAATTTCTGCCTGAGGAAAATAATCTATCAAAGATTTGATAGTACTTTTAATACATTTCCCTTTTTGAAAAGCGGGGATGACAATGGATAGCTCTTGCTTCTCTTTTTTCTCTTTCATATTAAATTTTACTATAGCAACTTTATTTTAATTTTACCAGTTGCCATTTTACAATTATTTAAAAACTTGATATAATAGAGACTACAAATAATGAAAATCTTAATAAGATATGACAAATCAAGATTCAAATAATATGGTCCTTATCCCGACCGTAATTGAGAAAACCAATATTGGCGAGAGGGTTTATGATATTTATTCCCGCCTTTTAAAAGAAAGAATTATTTTCTTAGGGGGGCCTATTGATGACGCTTTGGCAAATACCATTATTGCCCAGTTTTTATTTTTGGAACATGAGGACAGCAAAAAAGACATTCTTTTGTACATTAATTCACCCGGCGGTTCAGTTACTTCGACCTTAGCCATTTATGACACAATGCAATATGTCAAATGCGATGTTTCTTCTCTTTGTTTAGGGATGGCTGCTTCTGGAGCTGCCGTTCTTTTGGCTGCCGGAACAAAAGGAAAACGATTTACCTTGCCCAATGCTGAAATCCTCCTCCATCAAGTAATGGGAGAAGCAGGCGGCCAAGCCACAGAAATAGAGATTGCCGCCAGACAGATTCTCCGGGTTAAAAAACAATTAAACCAGATATTATCCAAACATACTGGCCAACCAATTGCTAAAATAGTCAAAGAAACCGATAGAGATTTCTGGCTGACGCCTGATGAAGCCAAAAAATACGGCATCATAGATGAAATTATCAAAACCAAAAAATAATAAACATTGGTATGGGGATTGAACAAATACCAAATATTGATAAAAAAAGAGAAGAGCTGGAAAAGCAATATGAGGAATTAGAAAAGAAAGAGTATATAACTCCTGATGACAAAGAGAGAAAAGCTCAAATTGAAGAAGAACATCAAAAATTGTCAGCCGAGGTAAAAGAAATAGAAAAAATAGAAAAAAGAGAAGCGAGAACAAGAGACATAAATAAGGAAAGACGGCAATTAGACGAAGAATATGAAAAGATAAAAAGCCGGGAGTATATTAGCCCCGATGCTAATAAAAGACTGGAAGAAATAGAAAAGAGACATCAAGAATTATCAAATCTAGTGAAAGAAAGGATAGAAAAAACTGAAAGCGAAGAGGAATTATTGCCAGAAGAGCCCGGGGTTGAACCAGAACCAGAACCAGAACCAGAACCAGAGCCAGAACCAGAACCAGAACCAGAACCAGAACCAGAGCCAGGACCAGAGCCAGAGCCAGAGCACGTCAGCAAAGAAGAGCCAAAAAAAGAGGGACGAAAAGAAGAGATAGAAAAGAAGGAAATTCCAGAAGACAAAGAAGAAAAGGAGATTAAAAAACAACCGGCAGAAACCAAAAAGGCTAAAAAGACCAAAAAAGAAAAAATAGAAAAAGAGAAATTGAAAGAAATAACAGAAAAATACTATGAAGAATTGGAGAAAATCAAAGCAATGCCGGAAAATAGTAAGAGTTTTAAAAAAACAAAAGCAGAAAAATATTTTGAATTAATTGATGCTTGGCTAGATCAAAGTCATAAAGATAATTATTTAGGAATTCAAAAAACTCTTCAAGAAATTGATAAACTTCAACCAGAAATGTGGTTTTATGACCTCAGAATGAATCAAAAGATTGATAAAATTGCCCTAGCTATGGCTTCAAATTATAAAGAATGGAAGGCTGAAAATTCACAAAAAATTCAAACGATAAAAGAGATTGTCAGCAAACAAAAGGAGGGTTTTTGGGGGAATCAAGACAAAACATTGGGAAAAGTAGCTAAGATTTTGGCTTCCCAAGAAATCCCCTACAAAGACAACATTGATTCTATTATAAATGGCATAAAAAACCCAAAAATAAAAGCCGAAGCGATAAAGGGAATACTGGCTATAGAAAAAAAATCAATCAACCAAAAAGAAGAGTTCCTAAAAAATCTAAAAGAAGAGGCGAAGCAAGAAGAAGCAGATGTAAAAAATTTAGAAGAAGTATCTTTATCTTTGGGTATTGATAAATTGATAGAGAATCCAGAGGATATATCCAAGCTGTTTTCCCAAGTGTCTGAAATAATGAAAGACCCTGAGGTGCAAAAAAAATGGGAAGAATTTACTAACGTAACGGAAAAAGTAATAAAGGAAGGAGGGGGAGGCCCTGACGTTGTTAACAAAGCAAAAGAGTTTATCAAAACAGAGGGCAAAAGCAAAAAAGAAGGGGAAAAGGACTCTAAATTAAAAACAATCCTTGGAACCGGTGGGGACGCAATTTTATTATTCTTAGTTTTATTTATGCTCGCAGAATTAAAAGCGGTTGATTATCTTACCAAGAAGTCTTCGGGCGGCTCTGGCGGAAAATAACAATTAATCTAATTAACCTTATCAAAAGGTCGGTTCTCATTAATCATTCCTTCTATTAAACCAAATAAAAAAATAAATAAAAATATTCAAATGCAGCAAGATTTTTTAAATAATTTTCCTTTAGAGATTAAAGAAATTGTTGCAAAATTATATGACACTATTTTGGAGCGTTCGTTAATACAAGCTTACCAAAGATTGGATGACACTCATAAATCAATGATGGCTGCTATTTTTAATAGTAATGACGAAGAGAAAAAGAAAAATTTTCTGAAAGAATATGTTGGAGATTTAGAAAATATTATGATAAAGGAAACCAAAAAAATAATAGAAGAAATCAAAAAACAACCTGCTAATTAGCAAGGTTTTTTATCGTTAGTAAAATGTTTCTAAGAGGAGCGGCAGACCGGACTTGAACCGGCGACCTTCTCCTTGGCAAGGAGACGTTCTACCACTGAACTACTGCCGCAAAAACATCAATTTGTAAATCATCTGGTTTTAATCATAACAATTTTTCTTATTATCGTCAATTGACTTTTTTAAAAACACCATTAATATAGTAAACAAAGAAAGAACCTATGGACAAGAAAATACTCGCTGAACTAAAAAAGAAATTAGAGAAGGAAAAAGCCCTCTTAAAAGAGGACTTATTAAAATTTGCAGATAAGGATAAAAAGCTGCCTGACGATTATGACACCCGGTTTCCAGACATGGGCGGACGTTCTTCTGCTCCTGATGAAAGCGCAAAAGAAGTAGAAACCTATGAAAACCTTTTGGCAATTGAATATGCCTTAGAATTGCGCCTTAAAGAAGTCAATGAGGCGTTAAAAAAAATAGAAAATAATGCCTATGGCTATTGTAAAATTTGCAACAAACCCATTGAATTAGGCCGTCTTAAAGCTAATCCAGCGGCTGAAACTTGCCTCTTATGCATTGACAAAGCATAAAACTCTTTTCTCATATCTAAAAGCGGTGGTAAAAACTTAACAAAATTCCACCGCTTTTTTGTTTCTCACTAAAAAATGATATAAAAAAATATGTTATCAAAAATATACTCTGCTGCCATTTTTGGTTTAGATGTAATCTTAATAGAAGTGGAAACTGACATTTCTAACGGACTTCATTCTTTTAATATTGTTGGCTTGCCTGACCCATCTATTAAAGAAGCCAAACAAAGAGTCTCTGCGGCTGTCAAAAATACTGGGGCTAAATCGCCTTTAAGGGCTAACCGTAAAATTACGATTAATTTAGCGCCTACTGATATTAAAAAATATGGTTCTCATTATGACCTATCTATTGCTTTGGGGTACCTTTTAGCTTCAAAACAAATTTCAGTTTTTAATCCAGAGAAAAAAATTTTTATCGGAGAGCTCACTTTAGAAGGATTGGTAAAACCAGTGCGTGGAATTTTAGCTATCGCTATGTGGGCAGAAGAAAAAGGATATGAATATCTTTTTGTACCGGTAGAAAATGCTGCCGAGGCTGCAGTTCCTGCAAAAAATCTGAAAGTTATCGGCGTTAAAAGTTTAAAAGAATTAATTCTTTTCTTAGAAAATAAAATTGATATTTCGCCGTATCAAAAATTTAATTATCTTTCAAATTCCTTTGCTTCTAATTGCCTCGATTTTTCTAAAATCAAAGGCCAGCAAAAAGCAAAAAGAGCTTTAATGATTGCCGCCAGCGGTTGCCATAATGTTTTAATGATAGGTCCCCCTGGTTCAGGTAAAACAATTTTAGCCAAAGCAATCTTATCAATTCTTCCCGAGATGAGCGAAGAAGAATGTCTTGAAGTAACTAAAATCCACAGCATTTGTGGTTTATTGTCCACCTCTCAACCATTAATTGTCCAACGTCCTTTTCAAGCGCCGCATCATACTGCTTCTACCGCCGCTTTAATTGGCGGAGGCACTTGGCCAACACCCGGGGAGATTACTTTAGCCCACCGGGGAGTTCTTTTCTTGGACGAATTGCCCGAATTTAAAAGAGATGTTCTCGAGGCCTTGCGTCAGCCGTTAGAAGAAGGGGTGATCTCTGTTTCTCGAGTCCACGGAAAAGTAATTTATCCTGCCAAATTTATCTTTATCGGCGCCATGAATCCTTGCCCCTGTGGTTATTTTGGAGACCCTAAAAAAGAATGCCGTTGTAGCCCTGGTGAAATTATCCGCTATCGCAAAAAGATTTCTGGCCCTCTTTTGGATAGAATTGATATCATCATAGAAGTGCCCCGTTTATCATTTCAAGAACTAAATAGCCAAAAATCTCTTGAAAACTCTGGCTCAATCAGAAATAAAGTAGCTTTTGCCCAAAAGATACAAAGGCAGAGATTCAGCGAACGAAGCCAAAAAAGAAAAGATTCCTTGCCTATTTTTAGTAATGGCGAAATGGAAATAGGCGATATAGAAGAATTTTGCTCAGTGGATAAAAATGGAAAAGATTTACTAAAAAAAGCCGTTGGTAAATATTCTTTATCACCTAGGGCTTATCATCGAATTTTAAAAATCAGCCGTACAATAGCTGATTTAAAAAACAAAAAAATGATTGGGTTTGATGAAGTGGCTGAATCTTTACAATATAAAACTGACTTCTCCTGGGATCAATATTATTAATCACTTTGCAAAAGGATTCTGCGCTTCCCAAATTTCAAAATGCAGATGGCAACCATTTGCATTTCCTGTATCTCCCATTCGCCCAATTAAATCTCCTTGGTAAACTTTATCTCCGACTTTAACTAAAACCTCGCTTAAATGACCGTAAACCGTTCTTGTGGCGTTATAATGCTGAATCTTTACCATATTGCCGTAACCTAAATTATAAGCGCCTGAACCTTTGGCTTCAATTACTAATCCGTCAGCAGCGGCGTAAATAGGGCTACCGCAAGAATTAATAATATCAACCGCATTATAGTAATGGAGCACTCCTTTATTCCACCCGCCAGAAACAGGATAGGCAAAAAAATCCTTGTCATTTGGCCAGGAACTTGTATCCTCTTCCATCGCTTTCAAGCCGCTGCTGGAGGAGTTCTTTTGACTTGCTGAAGCGCTAACAGAACCCAAAACACCGCCGGGAATAATAAGTTCTTGTCCTATTTGGATAGAGCTTTCGTCCTTCAAATTATTAAAGCTAATAATCTCGTCAATTGATGACTTATATTTTGAAGCGATTGCGGATAAAGTTTCTCCTTGCTTCACCTTATGATTAACTCCGGAAACCGGTAAAATAATAAGTTCGTCACCGGGTTGAATCACAGATTTAGAGTTCAGGTTATTAGCCCATAAAACTGTATTTAAACTAATATCAAAATTAGTGGCGATTTTTCCGGGGCTATCACCTTCTTTTACAATATAAGCGACAGGCGCATTTCTTTGAGCGGTAGGCAAGAAAAGCTCAGCCGGTGAATTAACCGCCAAAAAATTGCTGTTATCCACGACGGTTAAATAAGTTAGGGGATCTTCTTGGCTATCAGCGCTAATGCTATTTTCTATAATCTGATTTCCATCCACGCTCATATTCTCTGCATAGGCATAGGCGGTTTTAGCCAGTAAATTTTCCTGAATAAATGCGGAATCCACGCCTTCTTTTATCAAAAATCTTTCTCCCTGCTGCTGAACCATCATTATTTGAGGAGAAAGATAAGAATTTCCCAAAAAAAGAGAAAATATAAACAAGCCAATAACTACCTCAGCCAAAGGCAAGGGTATCAATTGCTGTTTTTTGGGTATTAAAGATAAGTAATCTTCAATAACGTCTATCCCTCTATTAAATTGTTTTTTCCAAGTAAAAATGTTAATTTAGAAATAACAATGCTATTTAAAAGGCCTCTCAAAAGGCCTCACAGTATTTTAACAAAGCATTCTAAAAAGTCAACCCTCTGATTACATTGTTACATTGTAAAATTGCCACATTGTTTTATTGTCATTGCGAGGAATCTTGCCTCGCCAGCTAGCGAGGCAAGATGACAAAGCAATCTCAAAGGACGCTTGATTGTTTTATTGCTGTATTGCTAAATCGCTGAAATTTTTCAAAAATTTAAGAAAAATTTAAGAATAATAAAGTAATTTAGCAATGCATTTATAATGCGCCCGCAGTACAACTCATCATTTCTGTTTTAGAGATAACAGGGGTTGCTCCAGATAGACCAAAGTCACGCAACCTAACCACAGTTGTGTTAGTAGGTAAGTGAACGCCCTTGACTATCCCAAAAGGTACTTCGCTGCTTACCCAAATCTCTGTTTGATATTCATCAATAAATTTTGCCACTCGAATTGTCTTGCCGCTTTCGGTTGTATAAGTCCCATAAGTATAATCATTCAATGAACTGTATTTAAGAGGTGTAAAAACTGAAGGCAAATAATCTTTGAAGGCGGGAAATATTAACCCCATCAGATTCGCGCTAACACAAGTAACCTCTTTACCCTGCTTCATTTTGCTAACCATTTTAATAATCTCGTCTGAATTCTCGTCATACCATATTTGAAGAATAGCCCCTTTATTATCCAAAACATTAGCATCCACCTCTACTCCATACGAGAGGATTCCTTCAATCGTGGCCTCACCTAAATAAATAGACCTCTGTAAACTTTCCTTTCCTTCTTCGTCTTTAATAATTAATTCTGACCATCCTCCTTGCTGCGGTCGATAAAACCCAGTATAGATATCTGTCCCCCAGCCGCCATAAGTTAAAGATGTCTCTTCCTTTTTCTTGGAAAGAACAATAATTAAAACCAAGACGATAGTGAGTATTACTGCCAGAATAAGAATTAAATTTTTGTATTTTTTGTCCATTTTATTTTTGTATTAAATTTTAAATTTCTGCCAGACAATTATATTCTACTATTATTGCTAATTTTGTCAAAGTGTCTATGCCATTTAATAAACAAAAAAAATTAGGCCAAGTTTTTCTCAAAGACAAGGATGTTGTCAATAAAATTATCCAGCAAGGTAAAATTAGTAAAAAAGATTTAGTACTAGAAATCGGGCCGGGGAAAGGAATTTTAACTCAAGCTCTTGTAAAGACCGGAGCTAATGTTATTACTGTGGAGAAAGACCCAAAATTGGTTCAGTTTCTACAAAATAAATTTAGAAATCAACCAAATTTAAAAATCATCCAAGCAGATATCCGCGACTTCCTCAAAAATACTGAACACAAAATACTGAATACTGGATACAAAGTTGTCGGTAACATTCCCTATTATCTCACCTCCCACCTCATCCAGCTCACTTTAGAATTAGACAAAAAACCAGAAACTGTAGTTTTAATGGTTCAAAAAGAAGTTGCCCAAAGAATAATCAATCAACCACCAAAAATGAATCTTTTAGCCGCTTCCGTCCAATTTTACGCCAAGCCAGAAATCATTTATTACGTTCCCAAAACCGCTTTTTCTCCAATACCCAAAGTAGATTCTGCCATTATTAAATTAACTCCTTATTCTCACGATAAAAAAGATAAAAAAATAAAAAAGGCCTATTTTAAAACGATCAAAGCCGGTTTTAAACAACCAAGAAAATTACTTATGAGTAATTTATCTACTAATCTTAAAATTAATAAAGAAACCATTAAAGAGGCCTTCAAACAACTGGATATTCCCCTGAACACCAGGGCCCAGGATTTATCAATAGACAAATGGATTTCTTTGTCTTTATTATTGGAAAATTATAGTGTATAATTGAGATTAGTTAATGGTTCAAGGCTCTTAATTATAAATAAAAAAATAAATATATAAAAAATAAATATAAATTTAAAAAATACTATGAAAACAAAAAAACTATTTAAAATCGGGGTTTTAAGCATTATTCTTTTGTCTTTACTGATAAGCCCTAATCTCTTATTAAATACAGCAAAGGAAGCTCAGGCAAAAATCCCGCTTGATGCAAATGCTGAATATTGTGGGAAACCTCCTGAAGTGCACACTGGTGAAGATGAAATCAAAATAAAAGAAGAGTGGTGCAATAAATGCTGCGAATATAAAGGAGACGACAAGTATGGAGGCCCTATAATAGAGTCAATTTATGATTGGAAAGACCAAAAAACACAAGAAGGCAAAAACAATGTATGCTATGGTACATGCAGAACTGCTGAGACTATGACCTATTTGGGATACGAATCAGAAAGCGAAGGGACAACTACAACAGTTGGTATTCTCACCAAAGAATTTACAGAAAGCAAAGCAAAAGTATTAGAAACATCACCTAAAGTAATATGCGGCGCGTTAGAAGGCGAATCTAAAAAACTGTGGGAACCAGGTTGGATTGAATACCAATTATGCCTTTTTCAAAAAGGTATTGTCGAGGGAACAGGAAAAATGATCGCCGGCATCATAAATGCCATCGTTGGCTGGATTGTTTGGGCTTTGAATCCAGCCACTTATGGCGGATTTGTAAATAATCAATCTGTCAGAGATATCTGGGAAATTTTAAGGGATTATGTCAATCTCGCTTTGGTTTTAATTTTGGTTTTTATTGCCATTGCCACTATCTTGGGTATTAAAAAATATCGCTGGCAGGAAACACTGGGAAAACTTATCGCAGTGGCTTTATTAGTGAATTTTAGTTTGGTTATACCGGGTATAATGCTAGATATCTCCCATTTTGTCACCTATACTTTTCTAAATCTGGCAAAATTGGATAATGATAATTTTGCTACGTCAATAACAGCGCTTTATCAGACAGAAAAAATCTCTAGCGGAGAAAAATATGCCTTCACGCTTGTTGACGAAGCCGACCAAGCCGCTACAAAGGGATGGGCTTACAGTTGGGGGAATTTTCTACTCTGTATGATAGTTCTTATTTTCTTAGGTATATTTTCTATTATCACATTAATTGCTATTTTTGTCACAATGATCTTCAGATCTGGTCTTATTTTGATGCTTTTATGCGTGGCTCCGTTTGCTTTTGCTGCTTGGGTTTTGCCAGCAACAGCCGGCCTCTGGAAAGCCTGGTGGAATCAATTTATCAAATGGAGTACTTTTCCTATTATTTTTTCGGTTACACTCTATATGGGAATAACCGTTCTTAACTCGGTAAACAAGATTGATTTCAGCACTATTAATGCTGCCGCAGAAGCCGCAGAAAAAGTAGGTCCCATAACCACATGCATCCATATTTTCTTATTCTCTGTCTTTTTGATTGGAGGTCTAATTTTTTCGGTTCAAAGCGGCGGCGCAATATCCAAAACAGTCCAAACACAAGGCAGTAAACTTGTTCTTGGCGCCGGAGCTTTATTAGGGAGAAAAATAAAGGGAGGAATAGTAGAATCCCCAACTTATGCCAAAGCGGGTCAGGCTTTAACCAGCGTCCCGTTGCTTAGAGGAGTTGGCCAGGAAATGCTGGTTGCCGGAGAGAAAACAAAGGCAGCGAGAGTAAAAGAATACGAAAAAGAACTGGAGCAAGTAAGCTTAGGAGCATTAAAACAATTAGAAAAAGTAAATCTTCCTTCAAAATTGGAAAAAGAAGCTTATGAAAAAAGAATCGCTTTGGTTAATAAATTAGCTGATATGGGTGAATTAGGCAAAAACTCGCTAGAATTTATCAAGCGTAATAAAGATGATGTCAGGTTTAATAAAAAAGCCATTGCTGAAGCTGTCCCTCATTACTTTAAAATAGAAGAGGGAGAATTAGTTGACACTGGCGATGATATAAAAAACAAGGTAATGGCTTTAAGCAGAATTAAACCTGATAAAATAAGAGACAAAACTCAGATTAGTGACTTTATAGAGAACACTGTAGATGATAAGAAGGCTATTGCTGCTAAAGAAGGAAAAACAGAAGAAGAACAAAAGGCTATTGGAGAAGAAACTTTTGAAAAAATTATTCAGGAAACAGTAAAAACCCTCTCCCCCGCTCAATTGGCAGGATGGTGGAAGGGCATTTCCCCTAAATATATGACAGAAAAAGGATGGGGAGGAAAAGAAGGAAAAATTATTAAAGCTATTGAAAAAGATCCCGAAGCAAAGAAAAAATTCTATGGAGAAGCAATCCCCACTTCTTTGACATTGAGAGAGGCGAGCGGGGTTGGAATGCCTCAAGAAAATAAAGGATCAGAAACACCCCCTCATTCGGGTTGGGTTAAAAAAGGCGGGGTATGGCAACCACCAGAAGCATAATGGCAACAATGTATGAGTAAAAATAATTTTGAAAAAAGGTATGCTGAGGCGCCTAAAAAAATTCAGGATTTCCTTATCTCAGAAGAACTGACAGAAATTACAAAGAATATAGTCACCTTGGCCAATTTAAATATTGAGCAAACTACGCGATTAACGGAAATAGTGGGAAATGTACTCTTAGGCGAAATGACGCCGATTGATTTTGCTCAAAATGTAGAGCCTTATCTTGGAGTATCACCTGCTCAATCAAGAATTATTGTTGGAATAGTACAAAAACAAATCTTTGACCAATTTGAAGACGAATTAAAGCGAAAAAAACGGGAGCTACGGGAGCCAATAGCAGGGAGCAATACCCAGCTGGTACCCACAGAAAAAATATCATCACCCCAAGGGACCAAAGAAGAACAGCCGAAAATCACAGAAGAAAAACAAACCATAAAAGCAGAAACAATTGTAGACGAAATAAAGCAAGGTGAAATAAAGCAAGGTGAAGAGAAAAAACAACCAATCGAAATGCAAACCGAGGGTATTTTCCCAAAACCAGAACCCCAAGAGTCCCCTCAGCAAACCATCCCCGAATACTCTTTTCCTGAACCCACTGAGATAAAAGTGGAAAAACCCATAAGCAAAATTAATGAATTAAAAAAAGTTATTGCCCCAAAAACTACTCCTGGCCAACAAGAAGAAATTCGCAACAAGCTTTTAGAAGCAATGGCAAGAAAAGACACTCAGCCAAAAATCGTAGAAGAGATGAAGCAAGTGTTTGAATCTAGGCAAGCCGGAGAAAAACTTGAAGCGCAAGAGGAAGAAGCTCCAAAAGTAAAATCTATCCCTCCGATAGAAGCCTCCACAATCGTCTCTGGCAGGGGAGAAAAATTCCAAGAAGAAAAAATCCCTCAAAAATCAACAGCCAAAAAACCATATGTGCTTGATGTTAAATTAAAAGAAATGGAACAAGGGAAAAAGCAAGAAGAAATCACGCCTGAGCCCATAAGATACAAAAAATACAAAGGAGAAAGTCCTTTTGGCAAGGCTTAAATAAAGGTTTATAAATTATGGCTTATCAAGTGCCCAAATTTATAGAAGAGGAAACAAAATTAATGGGGTTGATTACTTTTAATCAACTGTGGATTTTATTATCTTTTGCGGCAGTTTTGATTATTTTGTTTAGCGTTTTACAGCTATGGCTTTGGTTTATCTTATTTGCTATCTTAGCTCCACTTGGATTATTTCTTGCTTTTGGAAAAGTAAATGATATGCCAGTGTATAGCTTTTTTATGCCTGCCATCCGCCATCTTTGGCTTCCTAAATATTATCTCTGGCAAAAAGAACAATCTGTTAGGGCGGCGCCTGAAAAGCCTTCTCCAGAACCAACGCCAGAAACAGAAACTACCATCAAAAAAACGCTAGACTCTCAAACCATTCAACAACTAACAGAAATTTTTGATAAATAAAATGCCTCAAAAACCAAAAGAAGCTTTTAGCAGCCAGTCAATTCTTTCTCTCCACCAAATTAAAAAGGGAGTGATCATTTTAAAAAATGGGTCTTTACGCTCGGTGTTATCAGTTTCCGGAATAAATTTAGATTTAAAATCAGAACAGGAGCAATCTTCAATATTGACAAACTGGCGTAATTTGCTAAATAATTTGGATTTCCAACTGCAAGTCGTTGCTCACTCTCGTCGGGTTAATATAGAATCATATTTAGATTTTCTCCAGGAAAAAATTAGTCAGGAAACAAATAGCTTATTAAAACTACAAGGCGAAGACTACTATGGTTTTATCAAAGGATTGGTTACCGGAAACAACATTATGAAAAAAAGATTTTATGTTGTTATCCCTTATGACCCGATAATTATTAAGCCCCAAAATGCCTTAAGCCAAATATCAGAAGCTTATACAAGGCTGCTTAATTTAAAACGTCAAGCTTTTTCCAGCACCCAAATTTTATCC
The DNA here is from genome assembly GCA_028719125.1 of Minisyncoccota bacterium. Taxonomy (GTDB): domain Bacteria; phylum Patescibacteriota; class Minisyncoccia; order UBA6257; family UBA6257; genus JAQTTC01. The sequence continues at coordinate 18,263 of JAQUKM010000005.1, forward strand.
AATGAAAACTTCAACCAATATTATCAACAACTAATGATCCGCCAAAATAATATTATTAACAACTTCACTCGTATGGGATTAGAGGCCCAACCATTAACAACTAAAGAATTGATTGAATTGTTTTTTAATCTTTATAATCCCGAAACTTTTGAGAGAGAATCCGTTACTATCCCTTCAGAATTTAACCAATAAAATAATAATGCGTTTACCTTTCCTCCCAGCAAAAAAACAAAATCAGCCAAAAGAGTCGGCTTATAGCGAAGCTTTTTCTACTCTCCAAAATTTAATTGCTCCAGCTGGATTAGAAATTAACACCAACTTTCTAAAATTAGGCGAGCAATATTGCGCCACTCTTTTTATTCTTACCTACCCCGATTATTTAGCTTCCAATTGGTTTTCCTCAATTATTAATCTGGATGAATCTTTTGATATTGCCATATTTTTCCACCCTCTTGATATTAATAAAGTTCTAAGAGACCTCCGAAAAAAATCTGCGGAGGTCCAAGCTCAAATTAATCTTGAAGCCGAAAGGGGACAGGTTAGAAATCCTTTGTTAGAAGCGGCTTTAAATAATATTGAAGAGCTGCGAGATACTATTCAGCAAGGCAGCGAAAGATTATTCGATGTTGGCGTTTACATCACTTTTTGGGCAAATAATAAGGATGATCTCCAAAAAATAGAGAGTAAAATCAGAAATTTACTGGAACAGCAATTAATTTATGCCAAACCGGCAATTTTTAGGGAATTTGAGGGAATGGAATCTTCTTTCCCCCTCGGCATTGACAGACTATTTCTAACCGCTCCTTTGAACTCTCAACCAGCGGCAACTCTTTTCCCATTTTCCTCTTTAGATCTTTCAGATAATAAAGGCGTTCTTTATGGAGTAAATCTTCATAATAATGGTTTAGTAATTTTTGATCGCTTTAGCTTGCCTAACGCTAATATGGTGGTTTTTGCCCAAGCTGGCGCCGGCAAGAGTTATGCGGTCAAATTAGAAATTCTGCGCTCTCTTTTAATGGGCACCAATATTTTAATTATCGATCCGGAAAATGAATACCAGTATTTAGCAGAGTCCATTGGCGGCAGTTATTTTAATATTGCCGTTGCTTCTGAGGATAATATTAACCCCTTTGAACTGCCGCCAATAAAGGAAGAAGAAGAAACAAATGAAGAAGTATTCCGAAACCATATTTTAAACCTTATTGGGTTAATTAAATTAATGTTCGGTGGATTGACCCCCCAGGAAGAATTGCTTTTAGACCACGCTCTCGTTGAAACGTATGCTAGCCGGGACATATTTCCAGAAAATATGTTAGAAAGGAAAACTCCGCCATTAATGGAGGATTTGGAAAATGTGCTCCAAAATACCGAAGGTGGAGAAAATTTGGCGGCAAAACTTTATAAATTTACAAAAGGAACTTATGCTGGTTTTCTCAATCAGCCTTCAAATATTGATATTAATAACCGGCTTGTAATTTTTGGTGTCAGGGAAATGTCAGATGAATTAAGGCCTATTGCAATGTATGTTGTTTTGAATTACATCTGGACAATGATAAAAAAAGATATGAAAAAAAGAATAGTGGTTATTGATGAAGGATGGTGGCTATTAGCGCATGAAGAAAGCGCTTCCTTTCTTTTTGGGCTCGCAAAAAGAGCAAGAAAATATTATCTCGGGGTTAGTTTTATCACTCAAGACATTGAAGATGTTGTAAGCTCTCCCTATGGCAAGCCATTGCTTACCAATTCGGCATTAGCTCTTTTGCTTCGCCAGTCGCCAGCTAATATTGAGATGATAGGCAAGGCCTTAAATCTTACTGAACAGGAAAAAACAATTCTTTTACAGGCCTCGGTTGGCACCGGACTGTTTTTTGCTCAAGACAAACACACGGCTATCCAAATCATCGCTTCTTACGCCGAAGACCAAATCATTACCTCTAATCCGTCTCAACTAATAGCCATTAAAGAGGCTAAAAAAGAATTGAATCCTGATATTAAACCTGACTAATAAAATTTATGGAAGAAAAACAAATAAAAAACACTAATGGATTAGAAGAGCAAGAAATTCAAGTTCAGTCTGTAGAATCCAAAAAAGGAGAAGGAGAGGAAAAACAAAAAACAAAAAGAATGGACTTAATAATCTTCCTATTCTTGCTTATTCCTGCTATAATAAAGGATGTAATAGAAATTATTTTAGGTCTTATTCCTGGAGTCAATCTCTTTGTTTGGGTATTTAGTCTTCCTTTCACTGCTTTTATTTTTCTGATCACGATAATAGGTGGAGTCAGGGGCACCTGGATATTTGCGGGCCATTTATTAGACCTTTTACCTCTTGCTAGTTTGCTCCCTATATCAACCTTTACTGTCATTCTTTGCTATATTTTTGATAAATCACCAGCTCCAGTTCAAAAAACAATAGAAAAAACAGCTAAGATTTCTTCTAAACAACAAAAAAAATAAGCCGCCAGTTGGCTCAACCGGTTGGCAAAAATAAAACTAAAAACTATGTTTACAAAAAAAATTCACAATAAAATATCTTGCTTTATTTTCTCTATTTTAATCATCAATTTATTCGTTTGGAATTTGTTATTGGTGCCAACTGAGGCAGACGCTGCTTGCGACCCAAAAAAAGAACACTGTTACTCATGCAGTCCTGAAACTGGAGAGTGTGTTAGGGACGATGTTAATGGTTGGACTTCATGCCCAAAGTGTAATGGCAAATGCGCAGTTGAATCTGCTGCCCAAGAGATAAGCACTAGCCCTTTAACTCCAAGTTGCTCTGGGGGGAGCAGTAGTGGCGCTTATCCAGTCTACATTGTCGGCTCTGTTGAACAACAAGCTGCCGCTCAAGCGTCTAAGATAGGGATTAATTCCTTAGAAGATTTGGCAGAAATAACAGGATTAGCAGACCAAACAAGAAAAGATTTGATAAATATAATTAATGAAGGCGGCCCTATTCCAGATAAATACAAGGATTTTTCTCTTCAAGCCATTAATTCAAGTAATTTATCCGCCTCTGAAAAAGAAGCTCTTACATATATTATAGATAAAGGCCTATTTATCCCGGAAAATTTACAAGATAAATTTACTGGAGTCATCCAAGAGGTTAAAAATATTTCTGGGTTAGTGGCAAATAAGTTTTTGGATTTAATCTTTGGCGGTATGAACATTGAGTGGATTTGCGAGCAATTGACTACTGCTGCTTCGGCTTTGCCTTTTGGAATAGGAGCAGTGGTTGCTCAAGCTGTGGCTATGGCTTGCCCAGTTGTCTTAGACAATGTTTTAACAACGTTAGGTTATTACGCAGAAAAGTTGCCTACAGAAGAGGTGACTCAGACTATACCTGTTCCCACCTTTAGATATTATCAATGGGAAGTAGGCTTGCCTGGGTTTATTAAACCGGG
>JAQUKM010000006.1:0-1674 GCA_028719125.1 Minisyncoccota bacterium
ATCCTTCTTCCCACACGCGGCGTCGCTCGATCAGGCTTGCGCCCATTGTCGAAGATTCTCGGCTACTGCCTCCCGTAGGAGTAGGGCCCGTGTCTCAGTGCCCTTGTTGGGGAACATGCTCTCACACCCCCTACCCGTCATCGCCTTGGTGGGCCATTACCTCACCAACAAGCTGATAGGACCTAAAGCCATCCCAATCCGACCTTAGTTTTATCCAAAGTCTTTACTGATACTAGCATTTACTAATATCAGACCATCAGGAATTAGCCTTTCTTTCAAAAGGTTATGCCTGTGATTGGGGCAGGTTCTTAAGGTATTACTAACCCGTTTGCCACTATCCAGCCCTTTTGGCTTACGCCAAAATGGCTGGACCGTACGACTTGTATGCCTTAACCACGCCGCTAGCGTTCATCCTGGACCAGGATCAAATCCTCAATTTAACCTGCTCAAGTTTTATTTTGTAAAATTTGGGCAGGTGAACTTGGAATAACCAGAAAAGATTGAACGTAATTAACTATTCAATTATCAAGGAGCGTCAAAAATACCTGTATCTAAAATACAATTATGCATTTCTATTATATAGAAAAAAATTGGTTTGTCAATCCCGTGATTGAATTACTACATCGCTGCATTGTTGCATTGCTGAAAAATTTAACAATTTAGCAATTCAACAGTTTAACGATTTATTCGGGGTTGCATTTAATCTTTTTTTCTTCTATAATAGAATACGCATAATAAATAATATACAGCGGGGTGGAGAAGTAGTATCTCACGAGGCCCATAACCTCGAGACGTCGGTGCAATTCCGACCCCCGCAACCGCTAACTTTTGTCCTTCAGCTTCACTCAGAACAAGCTTTTGATTTTTGACTTTTCTTTTTGAGGCTATGTAGTTTAATGGTAAAACACCGCCCTCATAAAGCGGATAAACAGGTTCGATTCCTGTCATAGCCACAAGAGGTTTTAACCCTCTTCCCTGTTATTATCATTTCATTATGATGCGGGTGTAGTTCAGCTTGGTTTAGAACGCCTGCCTGTCACGCAGGAGGTCGCCGGTTCAAATCCGGTCGCCCGCGCCACTAATTTTTATTATTAAATAAAAAAGCCCTCGTAGTTCAACGGACAGAACAAGGGACTCCTAAGCCCTAGATATAGGTTCAATTCCTGTCGGGGGCACTAATTGTTACAAAATATCAGTTAACTCCTCCCAAAATTTTTTGTAGGTGCCTACTATTTCTTTGGCTTTATTTTGGCTGAGAGGAAAATTTTTATCTTCAATAATTTTTTGTCGGATTTGATGAATCTGATATAGAATTCCTAAATTTTGGAAGTTCCTTAACTTTAATTCTTCTAAAATATTAATAAAATCATCATCGGTTTTTTTTATTGCTCCGGAGCCAGAATAACCCATTAAATTCAAGGTTTTTTTAACTATTGCCTCAGCCTGAATAACGGCTAGTTTCCAAGAAGATTCATAAGGTTCTATTAAAAGTTCATTTATTTTTTGCCATTCTTTGCGGTTTTTGCTTGAAGAAGCCATTCCCGGGATAATCCCCCACCAATCTTGCCATTTTTCCTTCCATTTTGAAAAAATTTTAAGTTTGGAGAAATAATAGATAATACCAATTAAAAAAATACCACAAAGAATCAGAGCAAAAATTTTGAAGTAAATATA
>JAQUKM010000006.1:1774-9820 GCA_028719125.1 Minisyncoccota bacterium
TAATAAATATAAATTGATTCCATCATTTATAGTAAATATAAATTGAATTCGCCATTAACCAATTATATCTTCTATTGATTTAGCGGCTTTGAGCAAAGAATAATCTGAAAGATAAGGCCCGATAATTTGCAGCCCTATCGGCAGATTATTTTCTGACTTGGCGCAAGGTAAACTAATTGCTGGAACGCCACTGATGTTTGCGCCAACAGTAAAAATATCTGAAAGATACATTGCTAAAAGGTTATCAACTTTCTCCCCTATTTTAAAGGGCAGAGTTGGCGAGGTAGGCGTTAAAAGAAAATCAACTTCCTGAAACACTTTATTAAAATCTTCGGTAATCAATCTCCTCACTTGTTGAGCTTTTTTATAATAAGCGTCATAGTAGCCGCTGGACAAAACATAAGTTCCTAATACTAATCTTCTCCTTACTTCAGCCCCAAAACCCTTTCCCCTGCTTTTAAAATATATATCGCGTAAATTGGCAACGGACGGCTGAGACTTGAGGATTGAACCATAGCGAATGCCATCAAAACGGGCCAAATTTGCGCTGACTTCTGCCGGCATAATTATATAATAGCAGGGCAGAGCATAGGGACTCATTTTTAAGCTTACTTCTTTAATTTGCGCTCCCTGAGATTCAATTTTTTTTATTGTTTCTTCTAAATGCTTTTTTACTGTCTCATCTAAACCCGGCCCAAAATATTCTTTGGGAACGCCAAAAACTGTATTCTGTATCCTGAATTGTGTATTCTGTATTTCTTCTGAAAACAGGGGTAAATCTAGCGACGTTGAATCCATTGGGTCTTTTCCGGCAATAGATTTAAAAACTATTTCTGCGTCTTCCGCTGTCCGGGTTAAGGGGCTAATAACATCCAAGGAAGAAGCCATCGCAACCAAACCATAACGGGAAACAGCGCCATAACTTGGTTTGAACCCGACTACTCCGCAAAAACTGGCTGGCTGCCTAATAGAACCGCCGGTATCAGAGCCCAAGGCAAACGGCGCCATCTCGCTTTTGACAGCGGCAGCTGAACCGCCAGAAGAACCGCCGGGTACTCTTTCTAAATCGCAAGGATTTTTCGTTGTAAAAAAAGCTGAATTTTCTGTGGAAGAACCCATGGCAAATTCATCCATATTGGTTTTGCCCAATAAAATCGCTCCTTGATTTCTTAATTTCTGAATAACTGTGGCGTCAAAAATAGATTCATAATTTTCTAAAATTTTTGAACCGGCAGTGGTTTTTGTGCCTAAAGCCAACATATTATCTTTAGCGGCGAAAGGAATTCCTTCTAAAATATTAATTTCTTTCCCCTTCTCTATTTTTTCATCTACTTGTTCGGCTTGCTTTAAAATTGTCTCTTTATCCGCAAGAGATATAAAAGCGTTAATCTCCTTATCTTTTTCTTGTATTTTACTTAAATAACCATTGGCTAATTCAACAGCGGTAATTTCTTTATTAATTAATTTTTGATGAAGTTCATTAATCATATAAAACGATACTAATATGCGAATTAATACGAATGATAGGGTGCATACAAAGTATTCAAAACACTGGCGGGATTTTAAAATAATCTCCCTTTGTATCAAAAGCAGAATTTTTTAATTTATCTTTTGAGCATTGCCTTTGTTCATTAACTTCATCTTCCCGATAGACATTTTCTATTATCGTCCCTCCTGTCATCGGCTCTACTCCGCTAGTATCCACCTCCTGTAATTGTCTTACATAATCTAAAATTTTCTCAAGATCTCTGCTAATTTTTTCTTTCTCTTGGGAAGATAACTCTATTCTTGCCAATTCTAATAAATGATTGATTTCTTCTGAATCCATATTATACATTTTTGTATTATAATATTTTTTGTATTATAACATTTTTATAACATTTTTAGGAATTCTTTTTCACTAATTATTTTTATGCCAAGTTCTTTTGCCTTTTCGTATTTAGAGCCGGGATTTCTCCCTCTAACCACATAGTTTGTTTTTGAAGAAACCGCTTCTTGAACTTTGCCGCCTTGACTTATAATTTTAGCTTTTGCCTCCTCCCGAGACATTGAATCTAGAACGCCGGTAATCACAAAATTTAAACCTTTAAGATTACCTTGTTTTTCAGCAATCTTAAGCGGCAACAATTTAATTCCTTTTTTCTCCAGTTTTTTGAGAAAAGCTATGTTTTTTTTATCCCTGAACCAATCAGATATCGCCTTGCCTATTACCGGCCCAATCATTGGGATTTTCTCAAAATCTTCCGGGGTTAATTCTGAAGTAAGTTTAATTAAATCTTGAATAGAGATTGCTTCGTCCAACCCTTTTTGCAAAAAGGGTTGGACTCGCAATGACAGAGGCGAAGAAATTACTTTGCTTTTTTCTGTGGATTTCGATGCTTGAGTCAAAGCAAATAATTTTTGCTGAAAATATTTTGCTAACACCAATGCTGTTTCTTCGCCCACGTGAGTAATACCCAAAGCAAATAAAAAACGATTAAATGAAATTTCTTTCCTCGATTGGATTGCGGCGATAATATTCTGGCTGGATTTTTCTCCATATCTTTCTAATGAGGCAATATCGCCTTCTTCTAAATCAAACAAGTCACTGGCATCCTGAATCAATCCTTCATCCAAAAGTCTGTCTACAAGTTTTGGACCAACACCCTTCATATCAAAAGTGCCTTTCCCGACAAAATGATAAAGATTTTCCTGAGAACGAGCCGGGCAATTTTTATTTGGACAACGGATAATAATTCCTCCTTTATCTTGTTCTGTAAAAGCGCCGCAAACAGGGCATTTTTTGGGCATTTCAAAATTTTTCTCTTTGCCCACGCGCAGTTGAGGCAAAACTTTTGTTATCTGAGGAATAACATCACCGGCTCGGCTAACAATTACTGTATCTCCAATTTTCAAACCTAATCGTTTTATTTCTTCTTTATTGTGAAGAGTTGCCCGAGTAATAGTCACCCCCTTTATTTGAACCGGTTCTAAAATAGCCACTGGTGTAAGATTGCCTGTTCTTCCCACTCCAATAATAATATCTTTAACCCGGGTTGTCGCTTCAGACGGAGAAAATTTATAGGCGATGGCTCCTCGGGGCGCCTTGCCCACCACCCCTAACTCTTCAAAATATTTATTATTATTCACAATAATGACCACTCCATCAATTTCATAAGGCAAGATGTTTCTCTTTTCTTGAATTTTTTTATGAATTGCAAAAATTTCTTCTAAACTTTCCACTCTTTGATTTTCTGCATGAGTTTTAAACCCTAAAATTTTTAATATTAAATGCTCTTGCTCATGTGTTGTCTGACCTAAATCTGTAACCAGTTCATAAGCATAAAAATCTAAATTTCGGGAAGCGGTAATTTTAGGGTCTAATTGGCGAACTGAACCAGCGGCGACATTTCGCGGGTTGGCGTATGGAGGCAAGCCCTGCTTCTTCCTCTCTTCATTTATTTTTTGAAAATCTTTTTTCCTTAACAACACTTCTCCTCTTACCTCTAAATGATGAGGAAAGTTTTGGTCAAAAAACTCAGCTGTTTCATTTAGCCCCATTTTTAATAAGCCTTCTCTTATATCCTGAGGGTCAATTAAACGCAGAGGAATGGCCTCAATGGTTTTTAAGTTTTGGGTTATATCTTCCCCGATCTTTCCATCACCCCTTGTGGAGCCAACTATTAACATCCCTTCTTGATACTCCAAAGCAACAGCCAAGCCATCGAACTTATGTTCGCAATAAAAATCTATTTTGGCTGATGGGGGAAGCAATTTTTTAATTCTTTCGTGCCAATCAGAAACATCTTTCTCGGAAAAAGCGTCGTTCAAAGAAAGCATTGGGACCTTATGCTCCACTTTCTTAAATTTTTTTAATGGCTTGCCTTCCACTCTTTGGGTCGGCGAATCAGAAGTAATAAATTCCGGATACTGCTTTTCTAAATCAGATAACTCTTTCTTTAGTGAATCCAGGGCCTCATCCGAAATTATTGACTTGTTCAGGGCATGATAAGCGTAACGGTATCTATTAATTTCTTTTTTTAATTTTTCAATCCTTATTTTTGCCTCTTCTTTATTATTCATTAATATTTCCAAAATAAACTTCTAATCCCCGGCTTACTTGACCTCCCTGCGAAAAACCAATTGTCTTAATACTCCGAGCGCTTTGAAAATCATTTTGCCATTCCGCGTATACTTTATCCTTATCTTCCATTTGAGGAGGATCCTCTATTTGTTCGTTTAAATTTAGGGAATTATAAATCTGCCACTCCATTGCGGCATCTGCCGCGTAGAAAGCCCTGATAGATTCCGAAGTTTCCACAGAACGGCGTAAGTCTTTAGTAAAAATAGTCACCAAAAACAAAGCCGAAGCCATAACTGCCGCTAACATTAAAACGCTTAGTAAAAAAACCTGACCAGAAGATTTTTTAGAAAACAAATTATAGAGCATAAATTAAAATTTTAAATCATAAATTAAAAATTATATTTTAATTTATGACCCTCTGCCCATTAAAATTCTTGGCGTTACTGAAGTTTCAACATTAAAAATATATTCCTTCTGCTTGATTCTGGTAGTGGCTTCCAAGACAATAATTATTGTCTTCTGGCTATCCCTCCCACTATCTTTAAGATAGAAACGGCCATCGGTAATTTCTAATACCGAGGAGTCAAAAAGAGGAAAAGAATTCTTGTCTAAGTTTTTTGTGCTATTATTAAAACGATATTCCGCATTTTGCCAAGCTCCTTCAGAATAGTAATCAAAAGAAAGCATCTTTCCATCCTCACTAAGATTAAAATTTCTTCCCATTCTTATAGAACGGGCCATAAATTCTAAATTGTCCCTAATATTATTTTCGCTGTTTAATAAAGCATAGGCTGTCTGTTCTGAACGCAAAACAGCAATGTATATTTGGGAGATAGCAACAATTATCATCACAAAGAGTCCTACTGAAACCAAAACCTCAACCAGAGTAAAACCCTTATTCTTGCAACTTGAAACCTGTAACTTGGAACTCTTTTTTTGTTTCATTGATAGTAAATAATAGTTTTTTACGTTTTACGACTATTATTTTTTTACAGATTTATCCAATTAAACAGATGGTCTTCAACCTTTAAATCAAAGTTTATTCCTTTTGTTTTCCATTTCATTATAACTTTCACCCGAATTTCGTTTGGTTGGTCAGGAATATCCTCAATTTGTATTTCTCTATTAAATGATGTCGGCGACCCTAAATCATTGTAATTATAAATTTTATAATTATCGTCATAGAACAAATTTGGAACTTTTCCTTCCACCACCGGAATTAATCCAATGGATTTCTCATTCCCAACGTTTGTTTCTATAATATAACGGCCGGCGCTTAAACCTTCCCGCCAATTAGAAGAACCTCCTGATAAAATCTTCAAAAAATTTGTATCTCTTATTTGCCTAACCAACTCCATACTTTCTTGGGCCAAAAAACTGGCAGTCAATCTGTCTCTGATGATTACACTGTTATAGAGAGTCCTTGTTACCAAAACAAGTCCAGACAAAATTCCAACAATCATAATAGATATTGCAATCAATGCCTCAACCAGAGTAAAACCCTTATTCTTGCAACTTGAAACCTGTATCTTGGAACTCTTTTTTTGTTTCATTGATAGTAATTGATAATTTTTCACGTTTTACGTTTTACGATTATTGTTTTTTACAGATTCTTGAGTTCTTTATAAACCTGTCCTACTGGAGAGATTTTAATTTCAAAATACTGGCTCGGGTTATTCTTCAAACGAATTTTAATAAAAGCGCTCTCGTTTCCAAATAATTTGGGGTCAAATTTTATTTTTGGTTCCGGAGGGACAAAAACAACGGAAAAAATGTTAGTTTCAAATATTTCAATCCCTTTCAAAAGGTTAATCGCCTCCACCTTTTCTCCCCCAGCTTCATCATATTTGCCATTTCCAACTAAATCCTCTGTTCCTGAACCACAAAAATCTGTAAAAACTATAAAACTTTCCTGAGGCAACTTATCTTTTTCTATATAAACCCCCCAACCGCAAATTTTTCTTTCTTCAGCAGAATTTTTCTTCAGAGTAAGCATTGCTGAATTTTTGGTTTTTTGAATCTCAAAAGCTATTCGGTTGCTTTCACGAATCAAGTCAGACACAGATTCGCTTTGCCTTGAATAAGCTAAAATCATTGTTGACAAAAGAGTTATAATCCCCAAAGTCACCAACATCTCAATGAGAGTAAACCCCTTTCTCGCGGCGCGAGAGTAACTGTATTCTGTATTCTGTATTCTGTATTCTGTATTAAAAAGTTTCATTTTGATATTTTATTCGTTTAAGACCAGAGAGTAATTTTCTGACAATTATTGATTGTTGAGCTATTAAATTAAATGCTTGTTGATTTAAATATTTTAAATCTTTAGCTATTAATAATTGGCTCTGCAATTCTGATAAAGAACCTAATGATAAAGAATAAAACTGACATTTATCTTTATTAGTATTTCTAGAGAAACCCTCGGCAATATTTGAAGTGATAGATATAGCAGCTCTTCTTATTTGGTCAACTAAACCGAATCTTTCTTCTTTGGGGAAACTTTTGGTGATCTGATAAATCATAAGAACTAATTTATGCGTTTCTTTATAAGCATTTAAATCAGTAAATGATTTGATTTTATTATCCCCACCGGCTTCATATTTTTGCATATCTAATTTATTATACTGTATACTGAATACAGAATACTGAATACAGAATACTGAATACAACTCTACAACAAGAATGCCAAGTAATTCTCTATTATTATATCACCAAAAAGTATAACTGTCAGCGCCCCAAAAGACAAGAAAGGCGCAAAAGGTATATAACCCTTCATTGTCTTTTTTTTAAGAATCAGCAGAATCAAGGCAACCCCGCCACCAATCAAAAAAGCAATGATTAAAGCTATTAGCGATTCTGGCCAGCCCAAAATCACTCCTATGAAAAACGCCAAAAGCGCGTCTCCCCAACCCATCGCTTTTTCTTTTGTTGCCCAAGCCAAAAGAGAAATAATGCCGGAGAAAAAAATAATTCCAATAAACAAGGAAGAAAAGTAAGAATAATAGCCGAAAAGAAAACTCTGGCTTCCCAAAAAATGAGTAAAATAAGGCAAAAAATAAAAAGATTGTTTTTCTATTAAAAATCCCAGTATTATTCTCCAAGCAAAACTAATTATAATTGCCGGAATCAAAACTTCATTTAAAATCAAGTATCTTTTCAAATCATAAACCGAAATAACAATCAAAACAGCGACCCAGTAAAGCAAAAACAAGAAATTTAATAATATTAATATGTTCTCAAAATTAATATTAAGATATAAAGAAGGGCCGGCAAAAGAAAAACGGGAAAAACGCAAAGCCACAAAAGCAAAAAGCAAGCCCGTGATTGTTTCAACTATTGGATACTGCCAGGAAAGCTTATGCCTGCAGGAAGAGCATTTGCCTTTTAAAAAAATAAAGCTCAAAATTGGAACCAACTCCCACCAAACCAAACGTTTACGGCAATAAGGACAATAAGAAACCCCTTTAAAAGGGGATTCTTTTGTATCGGCTCTGTCAATAACAACATTCAAAAAACTGCCGATTATTGTTCCTAACACAAAAAAGAAAAGGATATACAAATAAGAGAGCATTAATTTTTTAGGGCATTATGCAGTATACAGGATCATTACAGCTAATATTAAATTTGGTGCTATCAATATCATCATCATCAATATCATCATTTAAAGAAGCATCTTCCTGTTCTAAGGCAGCGCCTAAAACATAATCTGTTACTATTCCGCTATAACGATAAAAATATGTTGTATCATTTAATGGGTCTCTGGGAATCCGACTGACACCAATATCAGCCCCAGTTAAAATACCGGCAAAAGTATCCCACGAAGCGGCAGAATTGTAAGTACCAGTAGGGTAACTCCCGTTTAAAGAATAATAAAGTTCCAAAGCATTCATCACGTTGTGCAAGTCAGCAATTCTTCTTGCATCCCTTGATTTAGCTCTGGCGCCTCCCATACCTACTAAAATCATTGACGCCAATACAGCAATAAT
>JAQUKM010000006.1:9920-12549 GCA_028719125.1 Minisyncoccota bacterium
TATCCTATTGATTGATAAATATAATTTCCTGTTGCCTCCCCGGCAACTTCAAAAGCAGTGACAATTGGAATGCCGCCAGAAATTAAAGTGCCTGTGGTTTCGCAAAAACGGCTAATAAATATTTTTTTATAAATATTTCCCAAGATAGGTATTTTGAGCATATAAATACCCCCCATTCTTCTTCCTTCTGGCGAACGGAAATAATTTACTAACAGCCAAATCAATCCTACTATCAAAACTGCGGCCACAATTCCCCAATTAGTGAAAAATCCGCCGATAGAAATTAAAATTTTTGTTCCCAAAGGAGGAGTGGCGCCGAATTCTTCAAAGATTGACACCATTTGCGGCGCCAAAGAAACAGTAATCACGACAGAGATTATCAGAAAGGTGCCGAACAAAAAAGCGGGATAGATTGACGCAGAGAGAAGTTTATTATGCAAATCATTTTCATGTTCCGCATAATCAGCCAAATAAACAAGAACCTCTTCCAGGCGGCCTGAAATTTCTCCTGATTTAATCATTTGGCTGTAAAATTCTCCAAAAATATCACTCCTTTTTTCTACTGCTTTTGAAAGAGGCAACCCGGCATCTAAATCTGAAATTAATTCAAAAATCAAGTCTTTGATTGCTGGTGTGGCTGCTTGAAGATAAAGGGTCCTCAATGCCTCGGCCAAAGGGACTTGAGATTGGAGCAAAACAGCAAACTGGCGAAGGAAAACCGCTAAATCTTTTTTCTTAATCCGAGGCTGTCTGCCAAAAATCTGGTCTAAAAAGGTTACCTTTTTTTCAGGAGTAATATCAAGAACAATCAAATCATAACCTTGAAGAATATTTATTGCCGTATCCAAAGAACGGGCTTCTACTGTGCCGCCTTTAATATTTCCTTGTTTGTCTTTTGCCCGATAGATGAATTTCATAGACAAAATTTAATTATTATCCCAATAATTGCCTTAATTCTGTCGGATTCAAAGAATAATTTTCCGCTGATTCCAAAGAAATTTCTCTTTTACGGACTAATTCTATCAAAGAACGATTCAAAGACATCATCCCACCCTGAACGCTCGTTTCTATTACCAAATCTATTTGGTAGGTTTTCTTTTCCCTGATCAAATTTTTAATAGCTGAATTGGCAAACATTACTTCGCAAGCAGGAATTCTGCCGCCAGAAATTCTAGGAACCAATCTCTCGGAAACTATGCCGATCAAAGTGGTTGCTAATTGAGAACGAATTTGACCCTGCTGAGCGCCGGGAAAACTATCAACAATCCTATCAATTGTCTGGCTGGCAGAGTTAGTATGCAAAGTTGAAAACACCAAATGCCCGGTCTCGGCCGCAGTCAAAGCGATGGAAATAGACTCGGGGTCGCGCATTTCCCCAATCATAATTACATCCGGATCCTGCCGAAGAACTGAACGCAAACCGCGATGAAAACTTACCGTATCTTCGCCTACTTCCCTTTGATCTATCAAAGCCCTATCCTGAGTAAAAGTGTACTCAATCGGGTCTTCAATAGTGATAATATGCTCCATTCTCTTATGATTGACCTCGTCAACTAAAGCGGCTAAAGTTGTTGTTTTCCCGTGTCCAGCCGGTCCTACTATCAGAAAAAATCCTTGTTGGGCTTGGCAAAATTGATGAAGTATTTGAGGCAGGTTTAATTCTTCAATCGTTCTAATTTGAACTGGAATCAGTCTCAGGGCGGCAGAAAGATATCCTTTCTGGAAATAAACATTAACCCTAAAACGGATTTTATTCTCATATGAAAAAGCAAAATCAATTTCTTTTTCGGTAATTAATTTTTCCTGTTGTTCTTCGCTCAACAGAGCGCCAATTAAACCCGCTGACATTTCCGGCGTCAAAATAGCTTCATTAGAAAGAGGAACTAAATTCCCGTCAATTCTGACGGTTGGATGTTTGCCGACGCTCAAATGCAAATCAGAAGCTCCCTGCTGAGCGGCTAAAATCATTAACTCTGCTAATTTTTTTTGATAGTCCATAAAAATTACATTGCTACATTGTTAAAATTTTCAACAATGGAACAATGTTTCTCCATATATTATACTAAAAAAATATCAAGGAAGTAAAGGGCAAGACCAAAAACAGCAACCACCCCAGAGATTAACCAAAACCGCATCGTTACTTTTGTTTCGGGCCAACCTTTGGCTTCAAAGTGATGATGAAGAGGGGTGGAAAGAAATAATTTTTTCTTTTTTATTTTGCGGTAAATTTTTTGAATAATGACGGATAAGGATTCCGCCACCAAAATAAAACAGAAAAAAGGAAGATATAAAGCAGTATCGGTTATCATTGCCACTACCCCCATCGTAATTCCTAAAGCCATTGCCCCTGTATCTCCCATAAAAAAACGCGCCGGATAAACATTAAACCAAAGAAAAGCTACCAAAGTGCCAATAAGGACACTTAAAAAAGCTGCTAAATCATACATCCCTTCGGAAAAAGCCACTACTAATAAACAAGCAAAACCGATTAAAGAAACTCCAGCTGCCAATCCATCTAAACCGTCTGTTTCATTCATGGAAAAAGTAGTCGCCACTAAAATAAAAACAAAAAATAAGGGATACCAGATTCCCAATTTTAATTCTCCAAAAAAAGGAATATAAACAGCAT
>JAQUKM010000006.1:12649-17448 GCA_028719125.1 Minisyncoccota bacterium
TTTAGGGTGTCTCCAAACCTGTCCGAAGAGTTAAGAACAATAATTGATATTACCATTTTATCATCTTTCTCGGGAAAAGGAAATTCATAAATCGTAAGTAAGCAATCTTTTGCCTCCGGTGTGGAACCAGTTTTCCCGCCCCAAAGATTGTCTATCTCTTTGAGTAAAATATTGGTGTTTTCCACCTCGTGACTAATTTGGCCATCTATGGAATAAACAACAACATTTTGCTGGCGTGTTACCTCGCCAAGATAAGGATAATGATTATAAATCTCCCTGCTTAATGTAAACAAATCTTCAATGCTGGTAAAATTTCCTTGCCTATCAAGTCCGCTTGCATCAAAAAAAGCAGTGTTAAACAACCCCAATTTTCTGGCTTTTTCATTCATCAAATCGGCAAAAACTTTTCCCTTTTTTTCTAGAGATTGCTCAAAAGCTTTAGCCGCGTCATTAGAAGAAGATATCAAAAGAATTTTTAATAAATCCCCTGCTTTAATCTTTTCACCAGCAATCAACCCCCCTTCTTCTCCCTCCATCTCAACCGCCTGTTTGCTAATTTCAATCTCTTCATCCAAATCAAAATTCTCCAAGACAATAATTCCAGCCATTAATTTAGTCAACGAAGCGGGAAATAAATGAAAATCGCCATTTTTCTTAATAAGAACTTTTCCGAAATTAACCTCCCCCACTAAATAGGAGGTTGGCCCTAAATCAGGAGGAGGAATAGTAACTCTTAAAACTTCATCCATTGAAATTTCTGCTTCTTTCTCCTTATAAAACACCCCGAAAATTATCAAACTTAAACTCAAAACAAAAAGTGTCCAAAAAAGATAAGGATTTTTATTTCTTAAATTCTCCATATTGAGGCAATTCTTCAATATTATGAATTCCCAAATGCTCTAACAGAGCAAAAGAAATTTGATAAAGAAAAGTATTGGCTCTCTGGGGGTGACGGGAACGCTCAATTAACCCTCTTCCTAATAGTTGATTGATGGTATAACTGGATTCAACCCCTCTTATTTCGTTTATTTCTGTTCTGGTCACCGGCCCCCGATAAGCGATAATGGCTAAAGTTTCCTGCGAGGCATTGCTCAAATCGCCTTCAAAAACCTCTTTTTTTAATTTCTGAACAAAAGGCGCCGTTTCCGGAGCCGTCACCATCAACCACTGACCATTATTACAAATAATCCTTATGCCCCTTGCCTGGGTTTTTAATTCTTCGCTCAAAATCCCTAGGGCCTCTTTTACCTTTGCTTCGTTTTCTCCAGTTAGTTTGCTCAACTTTTCTGGAGAGAGCGGCTCGCCAGCAGCAAAAAGCAAGCTTTCTATTTTTGGCTTGATATCCATAATGAACCGAAGTTTTTATCCTGTTTTATTTTTATCAAATTTTCTTTGGCTAAATAAAGAATTGCCAAAAATGTTACAATCAAATCCATTTTTTTTTCTTTACTTTGGCTGGCTAATTCCTCAAAACGATAATCTTTCCCTTGGGTTAATTTCTCCGCCAATTCTTGGATTCTTTCTTTTAAACTAACTATTTTCCTAATCTTTTTTTCCTCTAAAGGAATCGATTCTTCTAACCCTTGTAAAATTTTCTTGAAAGATTCTGCCAAATTAAGGGCGCTAAAATTTGGGGGCGGCGAAAATACAATCATCTCTTCTTTAAAAACCGGCCGGGTAAAAAGATTGTTCCCCTCTTGCCATAATATCTGAATCTCCTTTCCTTTTTCCTTGTATTTTTTATACAGTTGGAGGCGGTTTTCCAGATCAAAAATTTCCTCCTCTTCTTCCGGTTTTAGAGTCAAAACCGGCAAAAGCGTTTTTGATTTTATCAAAAGAAGAGTGGCGGCAATAACTAAAAAATCCGCTAACTCTTCCGGAGCTATAAGCTCTTGATGGCTTAGATAAGCAAGATAACCTTGCGTCACCTGACCCAAAGAAATTTCAGTAATCTCCAAATTATTCTTTTCCACTAATTGGAGTAAAAGATCTAAAGGACCGGAAAAATTTTGAGTTGAGACATTATACATAAGCATCAACGAACAGCAAACTATTGCTATATTGTTACATTGTTTTCTCTGCCAACAAAATAGTCTTCACATTATTCACCACCAAGGATTTAAACCTTTCTTCCAAATCCTTGTAAAAGAAATAACTCTCTTTCTTATATTCTACCAAAGAATCCTTTCCGCCGTAAGCCCGAAGAGAAGTGGAATCCCTCAAAAATTCCATTTTTTCAATATGCTCTATCCATAAAGAATCTAAAATCCCCAAAATAACTGCCTTGAAAATATCCAATAATTTTTCTTCTCCAATAGCCGCTGCTTTTTCCTTGAAATTCCTTTCTGGAAACTCCTCATTAAGCTCTTCAAAAAGATTTTCAATGTAACCTTTTAATTGTTTTTTCGCCGCTTTTTCTAAAACGCCATCCCTGATTCTATAAAAAGCAATCCGCTGTTTATTAATCACATCATCATACTCTAATATATGTTTTCTCATATCAAAATAAAATCCCTCTATCTTTGATTGGGCAGATTCTATCGCTTTAGTCACCATTGGGTGCTCTAAAGGTTGATCTTCGGGCCAACCTAATTTCTTCATCATTCCAGATAAGTATTTTGGAGCAAAAATACGCATCAACTCATCTTCTAAGGAAATAAAAAACTGGGAAGAGCCGATATCGCCTTGCCGCCCAGATCTGCCCCTTAATTGATTATCTATCCTCCTCGCTTCATGGCGCTCAGTGCCAATTACATGAAGCCCTCCTAACTCTAAAACCCTTTCTCTCTCCTTATTATCCGGAGGATTGCCGCCTAAAACAATATCCACTCCCCGGCCAGCCATATTAGTAGCCACAGTTACCGCCTTAATCTTCCCGGCTTGAGCAATTATCTCTCCTTCTTTTTCATGATTTTTAGCATTCAAAATATTATGAGGGATTCCGTCTCTTTTTAAATATAAACTTAATAATTCATTTTTCTCCACTGAAGGGGTGCCGATTAAAATTGGCTGGCCATTTTGATGCCTTTCTTTAACTTCCCGGGCAACAGCTTTTAATTTTGTCTCTTGAGTGCCGTAAATTCTATCAGGCAAATCTTTCCTAATCATTGGTTTATTTGTTGGAATCACAATTACTTCTGCATTATAAACTTTTTTAAATTCTTCCGCCGAAGTAAAAGCGGTTCCGGTCATTCCTGATAATTTTTCATAAAGACGGAAGTAATTTTGCAAAGTAATCGTCGCCACTGTCCGGCTCTCTTTCTGAATAGGCACTCTTTCTTTCGCCTCAATCGCCTGATGCAAACCGCCAGAATATCTCCGGTCTGGCAATAACCGCCCTGTAAACTCATCAACAATAATAACCTTTCCGTCTTTAACAATATAATCACGGTCTTTTAAAAACAAATAATTTGCCTTCAAAGCCGTTTCTAAATGGTGAACATACAGGAGACCTTTTTCGTCAAAAATATTAAAACCAAAAATTTTCTCAAGCTTATTAAGGCCTTCTTCTGTTAAGGAAACGGCTTTATCTTTTTCATCAATCGTAAAATCCAAATCTCTTTTTAATTTGGGCACTATTTGTGTAAATTCCTGATACAATCTTGCCGCCTCGTGGTCAGGAACAGAAATAATTAACGGTGTCCTCGCCTCGTCAATCAAAACACTGTCTGCCTCGTCAATAATCACATAATGATGCCCTGTTTGGACTTTCTCGTTTAAAGAGGAAACTAAATGGTCGCGCAAATAATCAAACCCAAATTCGCTATTGGTGCCATAGGTGATATCTGCTGAATAGGCTTCTTTTTTATCAACTGGCCGGAGAAATTCTTTAAAAACCTTGAACCCGCCAATCTCATCTCTTTTTTCGTCAATTTCTTTTCTTTTTTCTAATTGCCCCAGTTTATATTGCGAATCATAAAGATAACTTTCCTCCTGGCTTAGACACCCAGTAGTCAAACCTAAATAATCATAAATTTGCCCCATCCAGACTGTATCCCTTTTTGCCAAATAATCATTAACCGTCACAATATGGACCCCTTTGCCGCTAATGGCATTTAAAGCCGCGGGCAAGGTAGCAGCTAAAGTTTTCCCTTCGCCGGTTTTCATTTCAATTATCTTTCCTTCGTGTAAAGCAATGCCCCCTAAAAGCTGAACATCAAAATGGCGCTGTTTTAAAGCGCGCCTGCTTGCTTCCCGAACTAAAGCAAAAACTTCCGGCAAAATAGAATCCAAATCACTGTTTTTCTGAACTTGCTCTTTAAGGAATTTTATTTTTTTGGGAAATTCTTCCGGCGCTAAATCAAAAACTTCTTTTTCTTTGTCATTAATCTCAGCAATAATTTTTGATTTTTGTTTTTGATAACGGCTGCTCGCATCAGGAAAAAAAATATCTAATAGAGGCATAATAATAAAACTCAAAACTCAAAAAAAATACATTGCTTCATTGTTGAAAATGTTAGCAAATTAACAATGTAGCCATTTAACAATGTATTCACGGATATATTCTTCTACCAATGAATCTTTTCTTTGGAGAAGCGACCTAATTTTTTAAAACGGCTTATTCTTGAATCTTTATCTTTGGCAATTAAATTCTTCAAATTATTTTTTAATTTTTTCGTAACATCTTCAATACTATTCCCTTTTACTTTATAAGCAATATCTTTTCCCGGAATGGCAAATTTTGCTTCCCCAAAAAAAATCTCCCCAGTCTGTTGCTGCGAAGTGATTTTTCCTATATTCACTGTCAAATCAGCCGCATCTCCATAACGCTTGGCAGCCCTTTCTAAGCTTTTAAAATT
>JAQUKM010000006.1:17548-21177 GCA_028719125.1 Minisyncoccota bacterium
AACCTAATTTTAAATTTTTTATAAACTTTTTCTTTGCAAAGATTTATTAAATCTAAAATATTTTTCGCTGTCGCCTTGTTTACATTTATAATCACATTGGCATGACTAGAAGAAATCATCGCCCCGCCGCATTTTTTTCCTTTAAGGCCGCACTGCTCAATAAACCAACCAGCAGAAATTTTCCCCCCTTTGATTACCGCCCCTTTTCTATACTTAATTGGCGCCTCTTTAGCAAAAATATTTTTGAAAATACTGCCGGCTGAAGGATATTTAAAAAGACCTCGATTGATTTTGTATCTTCGGTTCTCATTGGCTTTCCCAATAATTTCTTCTTTCTTTCCTTTTTTTGTTAAAATTTCTGCCTCCCAAATAATCTCTTTATTTTGCTTAAAAACACTCTCCCTATATTTAAATTTACAATCTTCAGATGAATAAATTTTTTCCTGATAAGTTTCTGGATTAATTGTTTTAACTTTTTTTACACAGCCAGCCATTTCATTGCCAAAAGAACCGGCATTTCCGAAAATTGCTCCGCCAACTGTCCCGGGAATTCCAGCCACCCATTCTAAACCGCTATATTCTAAATCAATAAATTTTTTTAATAATCCCTCCAGCATCATCCCCGCCCCGACAATAATTGTCTTTGGATAAATTTTTCTTATTCTGTTATTTCTGATTTTAACCACTACTCCCGGATATTCTTCTTCGGCAAACAAAACATTAGAACCATTGCCTAAAATAAAAAAAGGCAAAGAATTTGCTTTGGCCCATTTTAAAGTTTTAATCAGATGTTCTTTCCTGGAAACAATCGTAAAATACTTTACCTTTGTGTTTATCCGAAAGGTATTGTAATTCTTCAAAGAAACATTTTTTTTAATCCAGGAAGGAGTTGACTGCTTCATTAAAAATATAAAAACTAAAGTGGGGCTTTGGAAGGGTATACTCCAAAACTATTTGTCTTAAGTGAGTGCGCATCCCCCAAAACCCCAATTAAATTTTAAAACATATTAAATAAAGAAGCAAGTTTTAGACAATCAATTTATTAAGACCAAATCAATTTATTAAAATTAAAAAAAATTTCCGCCCTGTAAAACAGGGCGGAAATAGCGACAAATAGTCGGGTCATCTTGACGAAAGATATAAATCCCGCATCAAGATAACTCGCACTCACTTGGGTCTATTATAGCAAATTTTTTTGAAAATAGCAAGAGTTGCTGCCGTTATCCTAAACAAAGGCGAAGATCCTTTGAACTGACAACGAAATTGTCAATTTTGAGTTTTGAGTTTTGAGCTCTAAGCCTTGAGTTTTGAGCTTTTAGCTTTGAGTTTTGAGTTTTCTTAATGAGTTGGTATCTCAAATGGTATTCGCCACGCCTTTAAGGCGATAATAATGTCAAAAAAGATATTTCTATTTTTCAAATAATAGAAGTCATACTTTAACTTTTCCTTGGCATCTTCCACTGAAGAACCATGAGGATAATTAATCTGCGCCCAGCCAATAACCCCCGGTTTGATTAAAGCCCGAAACTGATAAAAAGGAATTTCTTTTCTAAAAAGTTCTGTTAATTTTAATTCTTCAGGCCGCGGCCCGACAAAAGAAACATCTCCCTTAATAATATTTAAAGTCTGGGGAATTTCATCAAAATGCAAAAATCGCAGAATTCTGCCGACGCGGGTAATCCGCGGATCGTCTTTCAATGTCCAGGCCGGCCCGATTGAACTCGCTTCCTCCACCATTGTTCTGAATTTATAAATATAAAATTCTCTGCCCTTTAAGCCGCTGCGAATAGATTTGTATAAAACCGGCCCCGAGGAATCTATTTTAATCAATAAAGAAATTATCGGCCATAAAGGCAAGGACACAATAAACAATATAATCCCTCCAACCAAATCGCTCCCTCTTTTCAAGGTATCGTATAACTCCCAATTTTTATTGTAATAATTATCTATAAACCACCGAGGAGTCAGAAGATTAATAGGAATTGTTTGGGTGGTCATCTCGTAAAAATCAATCAAATTAATAATTTTTACCCTGTAATAAATATCTGGAAATTTTGAAAGAAGAGAGAATAAATCAGAAAGCAAAGAATAGTCAATAACCAAAATATCAATTCCCTTGCCCCTTATTTCTTCTATCGCTTTCTCTGGATTCTCTTCAATGTTTTCAAAAGGCAGAATTTGCTCTATCTGATAGCCCAATTGCGGATGCTCTTTCAAAAACATTTTTATTTCCTTGGCTTCAACTGAATCAGAAACAAGCCAAACTTTAATCCGAGGAACCTGAATTAAGCGGTTGAAAAACCCTCTCCAAATTAAGAATAAAACCGAAGAAAAAAGAATGGTCAAGAACAAAGCTATTTTTGGAGCAAGCGAAGGGACAAATAAATAAAAATAGACAACAGCGATAACAGCGCCGATAGCGAATAGTTTCAAAACCATCTCAAAAAACTTTCTCCGACTAGCCGTGTATCTTAATTCGTAAAGATGGCCGATTAAAAACAAAATCACCCAAATAAAGAAAATAAAAGAAAATGGCGCAAAACATTGCTTAAAAATTGCGTAATTAAAAGGCCATCCATGCCTGATTATTATTGCCGCAATCAAGGCAAGGTAAAAAACAATCAAATCGCCGATTATCAAGCAAAAAGTTTTTATTTGATTCTGGAGCATTATGTTAAGCGCTTGCTAAACAATTATAATTTTTAAAACTTGAAAAATCAAAGCAACGGCGATTGCCGTATAGCCGCCGGCAACAACATCGTCAAAAACAACCCCCCAACCCCCATAAAGATATTCAATGACATTGGCGGGAAAAACTTTCACGGCGTCAAAAAAACTATAGATAAAAAAAATTGCCCAAAACATTTTAAAAGGCAAGTAAGAAAACCAAATCGTCGCTGTTAAAACCCCGACGACCTCATCAATAATGATTTTCTTACAATCCTTTTTCTGAAAAAGTTTTTCTGCTTCAGTGGCTAAAGGAATGGAAATAATGACAAGAACTAAAGTAATCACTCCCTTTTGCCAAAAAGGCAACGGATGAATCAAATAAGCGGCTGCAGCCCCTAAGCCGACACCGGCTAAGCCGGGGATTAAAGGGGTATAACCTAAACCAAGACCAGTAGCAAAAAATTTTATAAAGAAATTCTTCAAATGAAAAAAATTATTCTTAAAAATCATTTCTAAGAAACGCGGGGCTTTACTCCTTCGTCAGAAAAAGTATTTTTATAAAAAGAATGAAAAAGGCCAAAAATAAAAGCAAAAACAAGATGCCAAATAGTCAGCGTTAAATTAACCACTGCGCCGCCTCCCATCATTCTTAAGACATAATTAAGTCCGGCGAAAAGAGAACAAAGATATCTTACATGCTCCAGCCAGAGCGTATAAGCCATATTTACCATTAAATATGAAACAGCGATAACCGCAAATTTCAGATTAATCTCTAAACTCAACCACAAACCTAAAATTATCAAAACTAAACTGATAAAGAGCGCCACTGTCGGGTTTAATCTGCCAGAAGCAATCGGCCTTTTTGATTTTTCCGGATGCCGCCTATCTTCTTGCTGGTCTAAAACATCATTAAAAAGATAAGCCACGCCAGTAAATAAGCAGAACAGCAAAAATGCTTC
>JAQUKM010000007.1:0-9892 GCA_028719125.1 Minisyncoccota bacterium
ATAGATATGAATAAGAAAGGAGTTGATTAAGAGAAAATGACAAAGAGGAAGGATTCCCCAAAGAAGAATTTTCCAAAATGGTTTAGGGTAAATGATGATGGGACAGTGACTATCGCCTGGAAAGGATATACGCAGTTCCATAAATTTAGTGATATAGATACGGCTTTAAGACAGACTATTCATATTCTTGAAAATTATGGAAACCAGAGAATCGTGATTGGTGATAAAACGATAATTATCCTTGGCAAAATTGCTGAGTTGAAGGAATTTAAAAATATTACCCAAAAAACACTCAGATTCTTGAAATCTAAATCCATGGATTTAGATATTGGGACACAAATTCAGAAACAAATAGCAACTTGCCAAAAAGAAATTACTGCAAATTTAGATACAGAGATTGAAAAAGATTTGAAAATCTATTTTGCTGTTATGAAAAGGGGAGTAATTATTAAAAAAGAAATCATTAGGTCCCAAAAAATTATTGTTAATGTTTGTAAAGAATTGGTTAAAAGCTATCAATTGCTTGAAGATTGTCCTCTGGAATATAATGTTCAAAGAATAAAAAATCAAATTTCCGGGAAAGGCCCAAATCTCATTAATGGATTTAAAACAATAGTGGTAAATCCTTATAAAAGAAGAGTTAATTTACCTTCGATAAAAAGATTAGAAAATATTTCTAATATAGGATCTCCTAAACAGCTTCAAAAGATCATTAAGAACGCTTTTAATAGATTAATACCCGTCATTCCAGAATCAGAAATTAAATCTGAAATATTTTTTGGATAATTCAGGGCAGGGGATAGCCCTATCAGAAAGGAGAAAGGAGGAAGGAGAATGAAGGAACAACTAAAATTATTTGATATTCCACAGTGTAAGAAAAAGAAAAAAATACCCCTTTATTATATCGAAATCATTGAAGAAAGCGACGTTTGGGTTATCTGGCAAAGAGCCTGGTCAGAAGCCCAAGCAAAAAAGCTGGCAGCAAGAAAATATAATAAAGCGCGGGGCTTTTGTGAAGAAAAATTTGTAAAATTTCAAAGGGTTGAAACGGTTGAAAAAGTTGGAAAAGAGGAATAAAAAAAATAGGCGGCAGGGAAGTAAAAGTATCTGCCGCTTTTTGTTTTCATTTTCCGAAACTATGATATTTTTTGTGAATATCTTTTAATTTTTTAGAAGTTAGATGAGTATAAATTTGGGTCGTGGCGATGTTTTGATGGCCTAAAAATTCCTGAACGATTCTTAAATCAACCCCTTGGGTCAACAAATCTGTGGCAAAACTGTGGCGGAGAGTGTGCGGTGTCGCGGGAATAGAAACCCCTGATTTTATAATATATTTTTTAACAATATTTTCTATTGAGCGGGTGGTTAAACGCCGGGAATCCTTTTTTGGACCTTTATAGCTAATAAACAATGCTTTATCTTGATCTTTTCTAGCATCCAGATATTCCTTGAGGGCTTTTAAAGCTCTGGGAGATAAATAAACAGGCCTGATTCTGCCTCCTTTGCCGACAATATTTATTTCCAACTCATTATCCAAATTATCTGCTTTTATTTGGTCCCGATTTAAACTCACTAATTCAGCGACCCTTAAACCAGTCGAAAACAAAACTTCTAAAATCGCTTTATCTCTTAATCCAATTTCATTAGAAATATCAGGGCTCGATAAGAGCTTTTCTATTTGTTTCAAGCTAAGAAATTTAATGCTTTTGTCTTCTTTTTCTTTAATTAATTTAACCTTTTCCGCTGGCAGGGAAATTATATCTCTGTCGGCGAAATAATTAAGCAAATTCCTTAAACTGATAAGATAATAATTAAGAGAACGTTTTTTTAACGGTTGTTTAGTGTTTGGATTATATTGTTTTGATAAAAAGACCCGGTATTGCCAAAGATGATCTGTAGTAAATTCATGCGGTTTTAAGGATTCAAGATTATTATTTTCCAACCATTGCTTGAATTTATTAATCTGGCGAGTATAAGTTGTCTGACTATTATGGCTTAAGCCTTTTTCTATATCCAAATACTCAAAAAACTCGGGTAAGTGGTCAATTATCGTTTTATTGCTTTTCTTCATATATTATATTATTATATCTGTCATATTTCGATAAAGCTACATTATGCGAAGTTATCTCCTATTTATTTTAACTCAATAAAAAACATTGTCAATGCCCTTCCCCTAATCACATTGCTAAATTGCTGAAATTTTCAACAATGAAACAATGAAACGAAACAATTTTTCCCTGTCATCGCAAGAGATCCGCTCTGCCAGTTGGCAGACTGCCATTTGACTCTTTTAACTTTTCACCTATTTATAGATTTACAAAAAATTGCAGAAGTTTAATTAATGCTTCTAAGGCAATAATTATAAATTGAGCAATCATTTTGAGAAAACCCACTAAATAGGATATAAGCCCTGATATAAAACCTCCGGTGATTGCTTCACTAATAAAATAGCTGATATCTTTGATGATGCCCGAAATAAGTTGTATAAATTGTTCAAAATTGTCCATAGATTGATAAACACTAAATACTAACTACTTGCCAATTTTATTGCCTCTTTTACTCTTTTGATACTTTCCTCTTTTCCTAAAATTTCCGCTATTTCAAAAGGGCTTGGCGAGGCCTTTTTACCTGACAAAGCGACTCTTAATGGCCAAAGCAGTTTCCCTTTATCTTGTTTATAATCGTCGTGTTCCGATATAAAACTATAGAACTTTATCTGAAGATTCATCCTATTAAACTCTTTATCTTTAATTTTTTCCAAAACGCTCAGGCAGTCATTCAAAACAATTACTATTTCTTTTTCTTCTATATTCTTCCATTTTAAATATTCTTTTGGATATTCAATCTTCTCTTTAAAAAAGAAATCGGAAAATTCAAGAAAGTCACTCAGTTTAGTGAGCCGAGGAGATTCTAATTCTATCACCTTTTTTATATAATCAGGAGAATAATTTTCAATAATTTGAGAATTTGAAGAAAAATTTTTTAGATACTCCCCTATTCTATCAAATAATTGGTCTGTATTTAATAGTTTTAAATGTTGGGCATTAAACCAATCTAGCCTTTTAATATTAAAAACCGCTCCCCCTTTTTGAACACGCTCCAAATCAAACCTTTCTATGAGTTCTTCCAAAGTGTATATTTCCCTATCCCCTAATGGGTGCCAGCCTAAAAATGCCAAAAAATTATTCATCGCTTCTGGCAAATACCCCATTTTTTGATATTCAGTCAAGCTCGTTTCCCCGTGTCTTTTGCTTAATTTAGATCTATCTGGCCCTAAAATCATTGGTAAATGCGCGTAATTTGGCCTAGGAAGGCCTAACAACTCCTGCATAACAATCTGCTTAGGGGTATTAGAAATATGGTCTTCTCCGCGAATTACATGCGTTATTTTCATTAAATAATCGTCAATTACCACGGCAAAATTATATAATGGCTCGTTCAAGCTTTTAGCTATTACTGAATCACCTAAAAGGTCTAAATTAAACTCAACCTCCCCCCTAATAATGTCCCTAAATTTAACAACCTTATTCGGCATTTTAATCCTTATTACTGACGGTTTTTTATCCGCTAAATTCTGTTTGACAATACTTTCTGGTAAATCGCGGCATTTTCCAGAATATTTTGGTGGAAGGCCCCGGCTAACCATATCTGCTCGCTGGGCTTCTAATTCTTTTGGGGAACAAAAACAATAATAGGCCTCGCCTTCTCTTAAAAGCTGCTCTAAGTATTTTTTATAAATTTCAGTCCTTTGGCTCTGGTAATAGGGGCCAAAGGGGCCATTTTTTTCCGGACCTTCATCCCATTCAATCCCTAACCATTTTAAACCTGATAATATGCTTTCTTCATACTTTTTGTTTGATCTTTTCTTATCTGTATCTTCTATTCTTAAAATAAACTTGCCGCCGTTTTTTCGGGCAAATAAATAATTAAAGAGACCGGTTCTGGCATTGCCAACATGAAACCAGCCAGTAGGACTCGGCGCTAAACGCACCCTGGGCCCAAACAATGATTGTGGTGTTTTAGGGTCATCCATAAATTACATTGCTAGATTGCTACATTGTTACATTGCTAAAATTTTCAACAATGCAATAATGTAATTTATTCTACTACAAAATAGTCAATTAGAGAAACTGTGATTCAAGATGTAATTCAGCGATAATTTGTCGGGCAATATCTTGAGCTGCCTGTGGCTTGGCGAATTTCAAAGCCGCCTGACTCATTGTTTTTCTTTTTTGTTCGTCAAAAATCGTCTGTAAAACCAAATCTGAAAATATATTTGTTTTTAAATTTGCCTCTTCAACTATTATTGCCGCTCCGCTTTCAGCATACTCATAAGCATTTTTCTTCTGATGGTCTCGGCTTGCCCAAGGCAAAGGAATGAGTATTGATGGCTTGCCACTGGCGGCAATTTCAAAGATTAAACCACTGCCGGCGCGAGCAATAATTAAATCACTCACCAAATACACATCTCTTAAAGAAGAAATGCTGGGCGCCTCTATTTCTTCAAAAAAGGGCGTCAGATGGTAATATTTCTGATTTTCTTTGCTCCCTATAATTTCCTGAAAAACAATATCAGCTTCTCTCTGGACTTTTTTATAATTTTCTTTCCCTGTTTGATGGATAAGTTCTATTTTATCAATTACTTTTGGTAAGATATCTAAAATCAAATCATTAATATGACTGGATCCTTGGGAGCCGCCAATAATAGTCAATATAGGCCTTTCTGCGCTTAAACCCATCAATTTTTTGGTATTTTGGCTGTCCGAATTATCATTTACTGTTACAAATAAATCTGACCTTACAGGATTGCCAGTTAAGACCGCTCTATCTAAGGGAAAGTATTGTTTTGTATCTTCAAAGGAGACAAAAACTTTTTTGCAAAATCTTCCAGAAAGTTGGTTCACTAAGCCTGGTATGGCGTCACTCTCATGGGTAAAGGTAGGAATAAAGAAAATAATGCTCCAAAAAATTACCGGGAAAGCGCCATATCCTCCTTTTGAAAAAACAGCATCCGGCATTAAAATATAAACATAATAAAGACACTGAAAAATACTTCCCACAGTTTTGAAAAAATTAAGAAAATTATTAAGAAAACCTATTAATTTATTCTCTTTTGAATTTTGACGGTTAAATTTTCCCGTTATAATTTTCTTTATCACTATCCCCTCTTCTTTTGCAATATAAGGTAAAGTAAAATCATCCGGTCCGATATAAAAAATTTCAAAGAGAAAATTTTTATCTTGGGCTATTTTCTTAAATTCTCTGCTAACGGCAATTAAGGGAAAAGTATGACCGCCTGAACCTCCGCCAGCAAGCACTAATCGTATAGTCCTGTCAAAATATCTTGTTTTTAAAAATGATAAATCCATAATAAATTACATTGTTACATTATTAAATTGTTAAATCGAATTTCTATTTTTTAACTTTGTTTTGCAATGTTAATCAAAAGCCCGATACTTATTAAATTAATAAGTAAGGAAGAACTGCCATAGCTAATAAAAGGCAGAGGAATCCCTGTGATTGGAAAAATTTGGCACATAGCACCGATATTAATAAAGGCCTGAAGACCGATGTTGGAAATCAACCCGATAGCCAAAAATTTACCAAATTCATCCGGCGCCCTATTAGCTATTTTAAATCCTATTGAGACTAAAATCAAAAAAAGAATGATGATAACCAGTGACCCCACAAATCCGGATTCTTCGGCAATAATTGAAAAAATTGCGTCGGTATGGCTTTCTGGAAGATAATTAAATTTTTGAACTGATTTTCCAAAACCGACTCCGAATAGACCCCCTGAACCGATGGCAAGCAACGATTGAATGATATGGTACCCTTGGCCTAAGGGATCTTGCTGGGGTGATAAAAAGGAAATAATTCTATTCCAACGATAAGGGGTTTTTTTAATGACAAATCCTAATCCTAAAAACCCTATGAACCCAAAAAATAAAATTTGATTAAAGCTGGCCCCGGCGCTGATATAAACCGATAAACTTGATAAAATAAGAACTATTAAGCTTCCAGTGGATGGCTGTTTAATAATAATATAGCCAGCTAGGGATAAGGTAGCCAAAAAACAAAGAAAAGGAAAACCGATCAACTTTCTCCTCTTTTTTAACGAAGATCCGCTCAAAAGGCCGGCTAAAAAAAGAATGTAGGTAATTTTGAGAAGTTCTGATGGCTGAAAAGATATGCCTCCAATCTTAATCCAGCGCTTAGCCACACCTTCAGAAGACCCCAAAAACGGCACAAAGCAGAGCAATAATAATAAGATATTAAGAGCAAGGAAAATGGGGCCGTATTTTTTCCACCTATGATAATCAATCTTTGAAACAAGCCAAGCGGCAATTAGTCCCAAAAATACCCCTTGGAAGAGCTGCCTTTTGACAAAATAATAAACATCTCCGTAATTCTGCTCTCCAATAACAGCCGAGGCGCTAATTAAAGCAACTAGCCCTATGACTAAAATTATAAAAGTAACGGTAATAAGAGAACGACTTAATGAATGCGACATAAATGCTTTTTATGATAATTCTATAACATTTTCTTTTGAATCTCAAACAAAATTGAGGTATAATGAAGTGTGATATAGTAAATGATATAGTAAATTATGAAAAAAATTTTAATCCCTCTCTTAATAATTATTATCCTGGGGCTTGGGGTATTTTATATTTTGCCTTATTTTCAAAAAGTAAACGAAACTCAGGGGTTTCTGAAGCTTCAAGCTTATCCTGCTGAAGCTACTGTCAAAATCAACAACAAAACTTACCAAAGCGAGCAGGGGTCTTTTAATATCAGTTTATCGCCGGGAACATATAAATTGCTTTTATCCTGTCCTGAATATTCTTTTATTGAAAAGAGTATTACTATTGAAGGTGGAAAAACGCTTGATTTAGGAAATCTCTTTCTTTTTCCGAGTAACTGGCAAAAAGAAAATATCGTTGCCTCGGAAAACATTGAACGTTTTTATTTAACGCCTGATACTAATCGCATTATTTATATTGAGAAGGAGTCTGATTATAAATGGTATCTTTTTAATAGAAATTCTCAAGAGAAAGAATTGTTTTGGAAAACTTCTTCTTTTCCCCAGGAAGTTGTTTTGTCTTCAAAAAAAATTGTTGTTAATTTAGGCAAAAACAATTGGCAAATCGTTTTCTTGCCAAAAAGCTTGATTCAAAATAGCATTTCTCTAACGAACACTTTCAAAGAATCTCTAACTAACGCCGGCCTTAAACGAGGCGCTACTTCTCTTGAAATCATTCAGGTGAATTTTTATCCAACAACAGGCGGTGGATCACAAAACGATGGCCTAGTCATCAGAACAAATGATGCTATCTTCCTATTTAATTTTTTAACCGGAGCGATAGAAAAAATATATGAGGGTGTAATTTCGCCCTTTATCTTAGATGAAAATTATATTTATTTTTTAAAAGACAATGGGGTGCTTAATAAAATCTCTTTGGAAACAAAGCAAAACCAGCAAATTTCTTTTTATAGTTTTGAGTCTAAAAACTTAGAACAAACCAAAATCAGAAAAAGCAAAATAGATGACCAATTTTTAATTATTGAGGGAACGCAAAAAGCTTTTTATGTCCAATCGCCAGAAAGCATACCTCTTCTAATTGGCAGCAATGTTCTTGAAGGCGCCTTCTCGCCAGACGAAAAAGAAATTTTATTAAATCTGAAAGACAAAATTGAAATTTACGATATACAAGAAGATGTTAAATTTACAGAAAAACTTTATGCTGATATTCCGGCAATTTGGTTTCTTGATAAAAACCATTTTTTGTTCCTGAAAGACAGAGCTTTAAATATTTTTCTCTTGAAGGAAAATAAAATTTGGCCAATGGCCAACAATATAAAAAACAATAACTTTTTTTATGATTCGACAATCAATTATGTTTTTTATCTTTCAGACGAAGGAATAGCGAGAATCAGCATTTAATTTATTCGTATCTCAAAGCTTCTATCGGGCTTAATTCTGCCGCTCTTCTCGCGGGATAAATCCCAAAAATAATGCCAATCCCCGTGGCTACAATTAACCCTAAAATTATAGACCTGAAAGAAATAAAATAATGCCATTGAATCCCTAAATTGCTAGACATTATAATGCTAAGTAAATAAGAGGAGGCCATTCCTACTAAAATACCAGCGATACCGCCCAGGGCTGTTAAAACAACGGCTTCCATTAAAAATTGATAAAGGATATCCTTTTTGCGCGCGCCCACCGCTTTACGCAAGCCGATTTCTTTAGTTCTTTCAACTACAGAAACCAGCATGATATTCATAATTCCGATTCCACCGACTACCAAAGCGATAGAAGCAATAGAAGACAAAAGAGCGGTTAAAATATTTGTAACCGTAGCCATCATCTCAGCTGTCTCTTTGCCGCTGACAACGCTAAAATCATCCTTAGACAAATCGCCTTCCGGATTATAAATATTATGCCGCTCTCGTAATAATAAGCGGATACTTTCCATTGCTTCATCAACTTTATCCTGGCTGACTATTTTAGCAATTGAAGACTGCACATAATTAATACCCAATAAAAATTCTTGGGCAGTGGTAACCGGCACATATATATATTCATCAAAATTTAAGAAAGACTGACTTCCCTGCTCTTCCATCACACCAATGACTTTAAAATTTGTTTCCTTAATTCTTATCGTTTTGCCGAGAGGATCTTCCTCCTGAAATAAATCTTCGCTTATTTTATGGCCCAAAACAGCGACCTTAGCCCTGCTTTGAACATCAAAATCAGTAAAATCAGACCCTAAAACAATTTCAACATCGGCTATTTGATTATACTCCGGAGTTGTTCCCAAGATTGTCGCCCTTTTATTAATATTTTCGTAGACCACCCTATTTACAGTGGTAACTATTGGGGCTACTGCTTCAACCAAAGGATCTTTTTCTATTGCTTCTAAATCTTTCAGCGTCAAAGTTTTTACATTCATACCCTCCATTATCTGCGTCGCTATTTGTCCTCTGTCTCTATCTTGATTCTCCCGGCCCTCTGCTAACCTTTGGATATCTATAGAGCCGGGTTCAATATAAACATTGGCGGGTCCTAATGCCATAATTTGTTCCAAAATTAAATTCTGCGCTCCTTCCCCTAAAGACATTACTGTAATAACCGATGAAATACCAATAACAATACCTAATATCGTCAAAAATGAACGCATCCTGTTTACTTTTAAACTTATAATCGCTGTTTTAAAAGAATCACGCAATTTCTTCATAGACGTATTCCTTATTTAATAAAACCATCTTTAGCATAATACCTGTCTTTTACTGGTTCATCACTCACAATTTTTCCGTCCTTCAGTGAAATTATTCTTTTTGCCATTTCAGCAGTATATCTTTCATGAGTCACTAAAATAATGGTATTTCCCTCATCATTAAGTTTTTGAAAAATAGCCATTATTTGCTGGCTGGCTTTGCTGTCCAAATTTCCGGTTGGCTCGTCACCAAAAATCACAGACGGATGATTAACAATCGCCCGGGCAATTGCTGTTTTTTGCTGTTCGCCTCCGGAGAGTTGATTGGGAAAATGAGAAGCTCTATAGGAAATACCCACAGCTTTTAATGCCTCTTCCACCATTTTATTCTCCTCTTCTCTAGAGAAACCTGCGTAAATCAGAGGCAATCTCACATTGTCAAAAACACTGATTTTTGGCAAAAGATTATATGACTGAAACACAAAACCCATTTTCTTATTCCTTATTTTTGCTAATTCATCATCATCAAAATCATCCATACTTCTGCCCTCAAATTTACAAACACCTCGTGTTGGCCTATCTAAAAAACACATTATATGCATTAATGTTGACTTGCCAGAACCTGAAGGCCCCATAATAGAAACAAATTCCCCTTTGGAAACTTTAAAAGA
>JAQUKM010000007.1:9992-17183 GCA_028719125.1 Minisyncoccota bacterium
ACTGTTTCCCCTTCCCTTAAATTCTTTTTGGCAATAACACCATTCTCGGGGGCGCGAATAATTGTTTTCTCCAATAAAGCATAGCAATTTGATATATTCGCTTCGGCGGATTTCACTCTTGCTTCTTGAATGGCTATTTGTTCTGGGGTAGAACCCGCCAATAATAAATCTAATTCATTTTTGGCTTTCTCAACCAAAAAATTCAAGGCTATAATATTATCCTCAAGCTTACCAACATTACTTAAAGCCGTTATTATTAAATTCCTTCCATGGTTAGCATTAACCCGATGAATATCCAAATGAGGATTACTATAAGAGCAATCAGCCATTAAAATATTATTCAATTTATTGAAAAAATTATTAAAAACTGATAAATGATTTTTCGCTTTTTGAATTGCTGAAATCAATTCTTCAAAAGAAGCGTCGGCGTTTATGGCCGCCATTTCATTTTTCCATTGTTTTAGTTCCCTTTCCGACATCAATCTTAGATAAGTTGCCTCAGAAGCTATCTCATTAGTGACGCAATAATCAAAACTAAATTTATAGCCGCCGCCTGCTTCAGCTCCCACGAAAATATCCTTGGTGTCAATTTTGATTGCTTCTTCAGATTTTGCATAAGCATCATTTAAAGTGTTAGTCACTGTTTGATAATAATTGTTTAAATCTTGCTTTGCTTTTGACAATTCTATCTGCTTCAAATTTATAGTTTCTTCTCGCGTTCCTTTTTTAAGTTCATTTAGATAAGCAATTTCCGCTTCAAGACTAGCCTGAGCTTGCCTTAACTGCGCCCAAAGGTCATCATTTTCTAAATAAGCTAAAACCTGACCGGTTTTAACCTTATCCCCATTTTCAACCAAAATTTTTGACACTTTGCCTGTAGACCTAAAAGATAAATCTATTCGCCCAACAGGTTGAATCTTCCCTGTGGCAGAAACCTCTTCTCTAATTGGACCTCTCTGAACAAAAGTTGAACTATACTCTAAACTATTATTTTCTCTGGAAAAGAGAAGTATAAGAATAAATAAAAGGGCGATGCCTCCTATTAAAAAAATTATTTTTTTGGAATTTTTAAAGTCAATCATATTTTTTTGCCTTTTGAATATAACATAAAAAGAATAAAAAAGCAATAAAAAAAGCCGTTTTTTAGGCCTCTAATGGTCTCTTTTTTCAAAACGGCTTTATTCGTTGAAATATCTCTACTCTACCGGCAAAACAAAAAGACTAAATATAACATTATTGCCCCTATAACAAATGCAATAAATTCTTCCATTTTCTTTCCTCCTTTAATCTTTTAATTTTGTTCAAGAATAAATTTCATCAAGGTCGTAGAGATTGCCTGCCTCATCTATCCCTGCTGTTACACCTTCAGGCAAGGTTGCTATTATAAAATATTTCTTATGTAATTTTATTTCTTGCATCCCAGCTAATTTCCAGCCAACCAACATTTCTTCCACCTTCCTTTTCTTGTCTTGATGATTTAAAGGAAATTCCTTTTCAACGAATTTTTTAATTATTTTCTCCACTTTCTCCATTTACAAAACCTCCTTCCTTGTTTTCAATGTTCTTTTATTTCTTTTACATCCTTAATAAAAGATATTTTTAGTTTATCATAATTTAATCTAGAGGTCAACCCCTAAATAAATAAAAAGTCAAAGAATTTCTATGGTTTTTTAGACCACTCATACAACAAAGGGGCGGCTAAACAAATTGAAGAATAAGTCCCGACAACAATACCGCCAATTATTGCTATTACTAATGGTCTGGTAGAAAGGGGTCCTATAAAATAAAGCGCTATCAGAGGAAAAATAGTAGTTAATGAAGTATTCAAAGATCTAAATAAAGTCTGTTTGATGCTTGAATCAATTATGTTTTCTAAAGTTTCTTTTATTTTAAGTTTCAAATTTTCCCTAATTCTATCAAAAACCACAATCGTATCATGAACCGAATAGCCGACCACAACTAATAAAGCAACTAAGAAATCTGAATTTACTTCCCACCCCCATAGCTTGCCTAGTATTGAAAATAAACCCATAATAAAAATCGCATCATGCATTAAAACTAAAACCGCTAAAACACCATAGCGATAGGAAGGGATTTTAAAAGAAGAATCGCGGAAAGCGTACCAAAGATATATTAAAATTCCCAAAAAAACTAAAACAGTCGCCCAAATAGATTTTGTTTTTAATTCTTCGCCAATAGAAGGACCTATAGATTCAAACCTTCTTTCCTCTATTGAAGGAATTAATTTTTTTAATCCTTCAAGCAGTTGGACATGCTCTTCTTCTGAGATATTTTGAAAACGCAGGATTAAACTGTTCTCGCTTGTTGTCTGGATATTAATCTGATTCCAACCTTTTTCCTCTAAATAATTTTTAATCACTTCTATTGATTGGCTAATATCCCCTGCCGTTGATATTTCCCAAAGAGTGCCGCCGGTAAAATCTATTCCCAAATTAAACCCCCAAATTAAAAGACTCAATAATGAAATTATCACTATTGTTCCTGAAATACAATAAAAAATTTTTCTGTTTTTAATAAAATCCATTATTGATGTCTATTTATTATTAATGCTTGTAAAAATATTCTTGTAATGTAGACAGTAATTAACAATCCTGCTCCCACTCCTATCGCCAAGGTAAGAGCAAATCCTCTCACCATTCCCGAAGTAAAATAGTAAAGGATTATCGCTGAAATTATTGTCGCGATATTAGAATCCCGTATCGCTGGCCAAGATTTTTGAAAACCCTCTTCCATTGAAATTTTTAAAGGTTTATCTTGCTTCATTTCTTTTCTGGCATATTCAAATATTAAAATATTGGCATCTACAGCCATGCCAATAGAAAGAATAAAGCCGGTAATTCCCGCCAAAGTAAGCGTCACCGGCGTCAACTTAAAAATAGCCAAGTTCAGAATAACATAGATGATTAAAGAAAGAGATGCTAATAGCCCTGGAAAGCGATAAAATATAACCATAAAAAGAACCACCATTACAAAACCAACTAAAGTTGCCTGGCTGATTTTTTTAATTGATTCTTCGCCTAAAATAGCGCCCACAGATTGTTGAGAAATCAGTTCTATTGGCACTGGCAAAGCCCCTTGGTTTAATCTTGACGCCAATTCCTTGGCTTCAGCCAAAGTAAAGTTTCCAGAAATTTGAGCTGCTCCTGATGAAATTTCTTCGCGGACCACAGGCATACTTATTGAATGACCATCAAGATAAATAGCCAGAGGGTTACCGATATTATTTTTGGTCAACTCGGCAAAAATTTTCGCCCCTTCTTCATTGAAAGTCAGATTAATTACCGGCAAAGAAGTCATCGGCTCAAAACCAACTTCTGCTCTTTCTAAATATTTTCCTGTCAAAGGGGTGGTTTTGAAATAGACGTCAATATTTTCCTCTCCGGCCTCTTCCAAGGCCAAAATTTCTTCCACCTCTTTTTCGGATCGCAACTCCCTAAATTCTAAATATGGAGTTTCCCCTATCATTTTTATCGCTTCTTGAATATCCTTGATTCCAGCCAATTCTACTGTTAAGTACCAATTTTCCCCGCTTTTATTGACTGTCACCCGCGGCTCTTTAACCCCTGAATAATTAATCCTTCTTTCAATAACATCCCTTAACCCAGTCATGGCTGAAGAATAATCTGCTGGATCAATATTGCTTAAATCAGCCTTATAAATTAGAAGCGTGCCTCCAGAAATATCCAAACCCAAACTAAAATCTTTATAAAAAAAATCGGGTAGTTTTATTCCCCTTGCTCTCAAGCCATAGGGATAAATAAAAACTACCATTAAAATAGCCGCCAGATAAATAGCCGCAATAATTAATATTTTTTTATAAAGACCCATTTGCATAATAAATGTCTAGCCGCTAAACCTTCTTAGAATTATCAATTAAAGACCGGTTTGCGCAGTAGTCTAAAGATCGGTGCCCCCGGCGCGACTCGAACGCGCAACCACCAGCTTAAAAGGCTGTTGCTCTACCGGTTGAGCTACGGGGGCTATAATAGATAACAATACTTATTTAATCCCAAGTTAAGATATTTTTATTCGCAAGTGCTTCGCAAACGCTCTTCCAGGGAAAATTTCTTTATTTTAATATTTATCAATAGTATTTTCCCGCTGAAAGCCAATACTTTGGCTTTCAGCCCACTTGAGCTACGGGGGCAAATAACTTTATCTCTCTTTTAATTATCCCTCTTTTTTTTCATCTTTTATTCGCTGGATTCTTTTTTCCATCTTTTTCTCAATCGGGAAAATAACAATATTGATGAAAAGCACCAAGAAAGTGGCAAAAACCGCTATCCAGTATAATTCCAATCCTACTGCCGCCCCAATAGCCGCTGTCACCCATATCATTGCCGCAGTTGTCAGATTTTTAATGGTGTTTTCTTTCGGCTGAAAAATAATTATTCCGGCGCCTAAAAATCCGACCCCAATAATAATCTGGCCCAATGTTCTTGAAGGATCCAAATTTGACACCCCTAAATACCTTTCAAAACTCAAACGGGAAATAATAATAAACAAAGCGGCGCCTAAACTAATAAAAGAAAATGTCCTTATGCCTGCTGATTTTTGCGCCCATTCTCTTTCTAAACCAATCAGGGCGCCCAAAATTACCGCCAAGATTAAACCCTTAAAACTTAAAAATAAAATAGTTGATGAAGCGCCCATTAAATAATACTATAACATTATAAAAATTAAAAATCAATTTCGCTTTTAATTCTCCTCTTTGGCTCTTCCGGCATATTGACCGGTTTCAGTATTAATAATAATTCTATCCCCCTTTTTGATAAAAAGAGGGGTATTTATTTTTAATCCATTTTCCAAGATAACGGTTTTTAGAGCGCCGCTTACTGTATTCCCCTTGACCGCATCAGGCGCTTCAACAACCAATAATTCCATTTTGATAGGAATTTTAATAGAAACCGGCTTTCCTTCAAGGAAAATCACAGAGACCTCGGTTTTCTCTTTGAGAAATTTTATTAAATCCCCTACTTTCTCCAAATTAAAACTGATTCTTTCTTGAGTTTCTTTCATTTCAAAAACTGCTGATTTTCGGTCAGAATACAAATAAACAGCATCTTGGTAATCAACCTCTAATTCCTCAAACCTATCCCCCGAGCGAAAAGTTTTTTCCAAAACTTTGTCTGTTTGAAAATTCTTTAACTGAGTTCTCATCACTGCCCCTCCTTTACCCGGTTTATAAAATTCAAAGTTGATAATTTGCCAGGGCTCGTTATTAACTTTAATCACCATGCCTTTTTCAAAATCTGAAGTTGAAATCATAATATTTTTGTTAATTTTTATTGTTGCTTGCTCCTCTCTGTTGTCGCGAGCAAAGTGTCATTTTACTGTCACGCTTTTTGCCAAATTTCGGGGCTTGTCAGGATCAATGCCTTTTTCCAGAGCAATATAATAACTCAAAAGATGAATCGGGGCAATATTTACCAATGGTGAAAAAGCTTCTTCAACTTCCGGCACCGTAATGAAATAATCAAAATCTTTTTTCTTTTCCGGACCAATGCCGACAATATAAGCCCCCCGGCTTTGCAATTCCATAGCGTTTATTAAAGTATTTTCTTCTTCCTCGCTTTTTGACAAATGGACAATGCAAGGCGTCCCTTTTTCTATCAAAGCGATAACGCCGTGTTTTAATTCTCCGCCGGCAAAAGCTTCAGTATGGATATAGCAACCCTCTTTTATTTTTAAAGCGGTTTCCAATGCCGTGGGATAATCGTAACTCCTGCCGATTGTAAAAATATGCTCCGCCGAAGATAATTGTTTTGCTAGTTTTTGTATTTGGCTGATGAATTTTTTATCTTCAAATAACTGATGTAGCTCGCGGCTAATCTTTTTTAACCTATCTTCTCCTTTTTGCTCTTGGCCTAATACAGAAAAAACAATTAATAAAATCACAGCCAATTGTGATAAATAACTTTTTGTCGCCAAAACGCATTTTTCCGGCCCGGCGTTAATCATCAAAACATAATCGCTGATTCTGGTTAAAGTAGACCCCATCACATTGACTAAAGATACAACCTTTATCTCTTTTTCCTTGGCTTTCTTAACCGCTTCTAAAGTATCAATCGTCTCGCCACTTTGGGAAACCGCAATTAATAGAGCGCTTTTATCCAAAGCCGGCAGAAAATTCTTAAACTCGCTGGCAGCGCTAAAACCAGTTCTTTTCCCCAGTAAAGAAGAAAATGCATATTGGCCGAAAAGGCAAGAATGGCCAGCAGTGCCGCAACCGACAAAAAACACACCAGAGCTTTTTTTAATTAAATTAACGACTGATTGCAATGTTTTTTTATCCTGCCAAGTCGCTTTTTTAATCGCCTCTGGAATTTCTTTAATCTCTTTAATCATAAAATGGGGGTGCTTCCCTTTCTCCGCTTCTTCTTTGTCCCAGTCAATTATATTAATTTTCTTTTTTAAATACTTCTTTGAAATTAAATTCTTAATTTTATACTCTTCCCCATTTATAATATGGACCATATCCCCGTCGTCCAAAAATATAACTCTGTTGGTCTTGTCCAAAAATGCCGGAATATCCGAAGCCAAAAACAATCCTTTCTCCCCTATTCCCATCACCAAAGGCGAGCCATTGCGGGTGCCGATAATTTCTCCAGTTTTTTTATCCAAAGCCACTATCGCAAACAAACCCTTGAGGCGCTGAAATGTTTTCTCACAGGCAGCCACAAAGGTGTTGTTTTTTCTGTATTCCTCTATTAAGTGGGGAATCACTTCGGTGTCTGTTTGGGAAACAAAGCGATGCCCTTTTTTAATTAATTCTTTTTTCAAGCTTTCATAATTTTCAACAATGCCATTGTGAACCACAAAAATTTCCCTATCGCAGGAAAAATGAGGGTGAGCGTTAACTTCAGTCACTGCGCCGTGTGTTGCCCATCTCGAATGACCAATTCCAATTTCTCCTTCTGTCATTTCATTGCGCTTTTGCTTCTTTTCTACTTCCTCCAGCAGATTATCTATCTTGCCTGTTTTTTTAATCAAAAATGTCTTGTTTTTTGAAACTATACAAAGACCGCTTGAATCATATCCCCTATATTCAAGGTGTTTTAAACCATCTATTATAATCTGAACAACATTTTCTTCTCCTTTATAAGCAATAATCCCGCACATAAATCAAATAATTTTTAATTCTTAATCTTATAATTTAAAATATACGCT
>JAQUKM010000008.1:0-9116 GCA_028719125.1 Minisyncoccota bacterium
GCAGGGGCGGCAGGGATTGAACCTGCGACCTGCGGTTTTGGAGACCGCCGCTCTCCCAGCTGAGCTACGCCCCTAAAAGTATTTTTATTTTTTCCCTTCTTTGTGAAGTGTGTGTTTGCGACACCAAGGACAATATTTTTTAAATTCTAATTTGCGCTCAACCGTTTTTTTATTTCGGCGAGTGTAATAATTGATATGTTTGCATTCTAAGCACTGCAATCTTATTATGTATTCTTTTTTCATAATTTAAACCTTCTTAATCTTAGAGCCTGGAGGCGGGATTGAACCGCCGACCTCGTCTTTACCAAAGACGTACTCTACCAACTGAGCTATCCAGGCATAAAATGGCGGGGTGTTCTGCTATTAAACTACTTTCTCCTGAAACCTAAGATTTCTCAATTTGAGTGGGCAGGATAGGATTCGAACCTATGGAGGCCTAAGGCCGCGAGATTTACAGTCTCGTGCAATTGTCCACTCTGCCACCTGCCCTTATTATTGATGAGCCGATGGTCGGAGTTGAACCGACAACCTTCGCTTTACAAAAGCGTTGCTCTGCCAATTGAGCTACATCGGCTTGAAATTTACCAACAATTATCTAATCCCCGTCTTTCTTTCCATATAATTCAACTAATAGATCTTGAACCACATTATCTCCTTTGTCCAATCGATAGGCCTCAAGAAGAGCCCAGCGGGCAGAAGGAAAATCTTTCCGCCAAAGATATATCCGGGCTAAATTTTTGAAAGATTCCAAATCCTCAGGATTAGATTTGATTTTTTTTAATAATCTTTTCTCCTCTTGAACGCTATTTAGAGCGTAGTCTGTTGTTTTTGTATTATTTTGCAAAAATTTTTCTTCAGAAAAAGCGCTGATAATACTATTCTGGTTTTTCCCATTAAATTCTGATGCATTTTTTTTAACCCTAATTTTTGTTAAATTTTTAAAAATTGTTCTATCAATTCTCAAAATAATTATCCGGGAGCGAACTAAAGCTTTTTCGGTAAAAGAGAATACCCCTTCATTAATTTTTTGATAGTTTTGTTTATTAAAAATTGCATAAAATTTTTCTACAACACCTTTTGTTTTACCCTCAATGTTTTTTTTAATTCCTAAGTCTTCTGTTGCTATCGGTTCTTTCTTCTTTTGCCGGTATTGAAATATATAAATTAATCCTGCAATTCCTAAGATAATCAACAGCGGAGGAATAATATTAAACATAGTTAGATTTGAAAACGAATAAACCGACTAATCTCTATTTTTTCCCCAAATTTAGCAATGGCCTCTTTAATCAATTGACCGATATTTTTTGTCTCATCTTTGATAAAAATTTGTTTATCCAAACAAATTTCCTGAAATTCTTTTTCTAACTTACCCTTGACTATTTTGTCTATGATTTCCGGCGGTTTATCGGCGCTTTTCAATTCTTCTTTATATTCTTGTTCTTTCGCTCCAATGATTTCTTTTGGCACTTTTTCGTAAGATATGTATTCCGGGTCTAAAGCGGCAATATGCATTGCTAAATCATAAGCTAATTTTTTAAATTCAGCATTATTAGCCACAAAATCAGTCTCGCATCGCAATTCTACCAAGGCTCCCAAACGATGGTTAGAATGAATATACGCCTCAACGACTCCGCTTTTAGTATCGTTGGCTTCTTTCTTTTCTGCCCTCAGCTCTCCTTTTCTTTTCAAAATCTGATTGGCTTTTTCAAAATCGTCCCCTGCTTCTTCTAATGCCTTTTTGCATTCCATTATTGGGGCTTGGGTTTGCTCTCTTAGTTTTTGAATGTCCTTAATATTAACCATTATTTTTTATTTTTCCGCCAGTTGGTCTGGCCAGTTGGCGGGTTAACGGATTAACCTTTTATTTATTCTTTTTTATTATTCGTTAGTTCTATTTGCTCCAGGGCCTGATCAATTCTATTCAAAATATATTCAATTGAAGATTTGGCGCTATCATTTGCTGGAATGGGGTAATCTATTTGTGTAGGGTCATCATCTGTGTCTAGAATTGATACAATCGGAATTCCCATTCTCCGGGCTTCGCGTACCGCCGTATTATGAATTTTGGGGTCAACAATAAATAAAGCATCCGGCAGGCGATCCATATTTTTCAGGCCAACAAATTTCTGCTCTAATTTGATAATTTCTTCTTCTAATTTTCTTTGCTCTTGTTTAGTATATTTATCCCAATCACCCGCCTTTTTCTTGCTTTCAAGATCTTCTAAGTATTTAATTCTATCGTTTAAGGTCTCGAAATTTGTCAAAGTTCCACCCAACCAACGATTAGTTACATAAGGTAAATTATATTTTTCACCTATTCTTTCAATTGCTTCTTTGGCGCCAGCTCTTGTCCCCACAAAAATAATGATTCCTTTGTTTTCCACTGTTTCTTTGATAAAATTTAAAGCTGCTATCAATCCTTTATTAGTTTCGTTCAAATCAATCAGAGCAATCTCGCCCGATGATTTAATAGTAAAATAACCGGCTTGAGGATGATTAAAAGTTCTTTTATGACCGTACTGCAAACCAGCTTCTTTCATTTCTAATAAATCCTTCTGGTTTTCACTATTTTCTTCGTGATTTACAAATTGTTGTTCTTTTTCTTCTGCCATATTGTGTTTTTAAATTTAGCATAAAAACCCTGAAGAATCAAGAAAAAATGATATTGATTTTTTGTAGCCTTTCTGTTATTATACCCTTGCATCATACCTTTGCTATGAAAAA
Organism: Minisyncoccota bacterium; assembly: GCA_028719125.1. Taxonomy (GTDB): domain Bacteria; phylum Patescibacteriota; class Minisyncoccia; order UBA6257; family UBA6257; genus JAQTTC01. The sequence goes on from JAQUKM010000008.1 coordinate 2,725, forward strand.
AGATATTCATCCTCAATATTTTAACAAAGCGATAATCACTTGCGCTTGTGGGGCTAAATTTACAGTTGGCTCCACAGTTGAAAAGATGGAAGTAGAGATTTGTTCTCAATGCCATCCTTTTTATAGTGGCCAGAAAAAATTAGTTGATACCACCGGCCAAGTTCAAAAGTTTAAAAAACGCCTCCAAAAGACGCAAAATTTAAAAGCTAAAAATTCAAAGATTAAAAAATTTAGAAAAAAATTGCAAGCGCAGGAAGGATTTAAAAAATAATGGAGTTAGAACAATTACAAAGGGAAAAAGAAAAACTTCTAAAGAAACTCAGCAATCCTGAGTTTCTTTCAGATAAACAGACCTTTGAGGAAACTTCTCGACAACTTAAGAAAATTGAGTCGGAAATAACTATCCAAAAAGAAATAGCTAAGATAGAAAAAAAAATAAAGGAAGCTCAAGAAATTTTAGCTGAAACAACCGATGACGAACTTTTAACTTTGGCAAAAGAGGAATTAGAAAACAATCAAATATTAAGGGATAAATTTCTGCAAAAACAACTAAAGCAAAAGGAAGACAATTATAAAAGTACTGAAGATGACAATATTAAGGGCATTCTAATGGAAATTAGGGCTGGCACCGGAGGAGAAGAAGCCGCTTTATTTGCCCAAGATTTATTCACAATGTACTGCCGCTATGCCAACAGCCAAAACTGGCCTCTTAAAATTATTGATACCAGCCAAACAACTCTCGGGGGTTTAAAAGAAGGAATCATTGAAATAGGAGGGAAGGAACCATTTGAAAATTTAAAGCAGGAAGCTGGAGTCCATAGAGTTCAAAGGATACCAACAACTGAAAAATCCGGGCGGGTCCACACTTCTACGGCGACTGTGGCTATTCTCCCTCAAGTTAAAAATATTAAAGTAGAAATAAAGCCCGAGGAGATAGAGGAAACTTTTTTCCGCGCTTCTGGCCCGGGAGGCCAGAACGTCAATAAAGTAGAAACTGCGGTGCGTCTTTTTCATAAACCTACCGGCCTCATTATCAGTTGCCAAAGTGAAAGACACCAAAATCAAAACCGAGAGAAAGCTTTAGAGATTTTAAAAAATAAATTACTTAACATAAAAACCCAAGAAATTATTGGCCAAACGGGAAAAGAAAGGCGTAGCCAAATAGGTAGCGCTGAAAGGTCTGAAAAAATACGTACTTATAATTTTCCTCAGGACCGCATTACTGACCATCGCTTAAAAAAATCTTGGCACAATATTGAAAAAGTATTAAAAGGCGACGGCCTTAATGACATCATTGAAGCTTTTAAAAAGGAATTTCATCGGGATTAATTCCTTCAGAATTTTCCTCTTCTAAAATAGGCAGGTTTTCAATGCCTTCTTCTACACTTGGCGCAGTCTCTTCCGGAGGCATTTTAAATTGCTCTTCCTCTTGCGCTCTTTTTGGCCCAAAAGTTATATTTTCAGCAACAATTTCAGTTTTTGTTCTTTTTTGCCCATTTTGATCAACCCAAGCTCTTGTCCGTATTCTGCCTTCTACCAAAACCAAGCGCCCTTTTGAGAGATATTGGCTACAAAGCTCAGCCATTTTGCCCCAAACAACAATGTTGTGGAATTCTGTTTCCTGTTGTTTTTGACCACTGGCATTAACCCAAACACGATTAGTGGCTACTCCAAAATTAGCCACTGATTGACCCGAAGGAGTACTGCGTAAATCAACGTCTCTAGTGAGATTACCAATAATAAAAACTTTATTTAAATTCATAATAATTTAAAAATTCATTAGTAATTTTCGACTCTAATCCTCCGTTTTTATTTACTTTTATTTACTTGTATCTTGAAGAATTTCGTTTAATTTTTTATCCAACTCTTCTAAACTAAGCTCCCTTCCCTCTTCCCCCTCTTTTTCTGGTTCTGGTTTTTTCATTGTTTCTTTCAGGGGCCTTTTGCTCTTTTCAAAAAGAGGTTTTTTAAAAATAGCGGAGGGAATTCTAATTTTTTGTTTACTCTCTTTACGAAGCGTAGTAATAAAAAAACGAATAATGTCCTCGTCAAATTTAAGTTTTTTCTGCAAGGGAGCTATTGAATCTTTTGCCAAAGTAAACCGGACAAAACTAAAATAACCATTTAGATTTAAATTTTTCCCTTTTTTGATAGGATAAGCCAATGGTTTCAATTGAGGTAATTGGGAGATGCTTATTGCCGCTCCTAATTCTTCTAAATGCTTCAATAAATCATTAAACTTTTCCTCTGCTTTCTTCTCTTCTAACTCGGAAGAGAGCCAAAAAGATAATTCGTAATTGTTAGTAATAGTATCTTCGTTCATAGCGCTAATTTTTTATGATTTGCTCCCAAAGACTTTTTGCTATTTTAGGGTTCTCTTTTAAAAAGTTCCTTGCCGCTTCAAATCCTGTCCCTAATTTTATATCCCCAAAGCTAAAAGTCAATCCTGATTTTTTAATAATTTCTTTTTTTAATCCCAGGTTTAGAAGATCTCCGGTGTAAGATATTCCTTCATTATAAAGAATATCAAATTCTGCTTCCCGAAATGGAGGGGCTACTTTATTTTTAACAACCTTCGCTTTGATGCGGGAACCAATAATTTCATCACCTTTCTTAATTTGAGCCTGTCTTTTTAATTCAATCCTTACTGAACTATAAAACTTTAACGCCTTACCGCCGGGAGTAGTTGTCGGGTTGCCAAACATCATTGTTCCTATCTGCATTCTCGTCTGATTAGTGAAAATAATAGCCGTGTTTGTTTTTGCCGATATAGCCGTCAACTTTCTTAATGCCCGGCTCATGAGGCGAGCTTGGAGGCCAATCGTTTGGTCCCCCATTTCTCCTTCTATCTCTGCCTGGGGAGTTAAAGCTGCCACTGAATCAACAATAATAACACTGATTACCCCTGAACGCACTAAAGATTCCACAATATCCAATGCCTGCTCTCCATTATCAGGCTGGGATATTAATAGCTCTTTAACTTTAACCCCGATTTTTTCAGCATAATCCGGGTCTAAAGCGTGCTCAGAATCAATAAAAGCGGCCCTCCCTCCTTTTTTTTGCACCTCAGCCACAATATGAAGAACTAGCGTTGTTTTTCCAGAAGACTCAGCGCCATAAATTTCTGTAATTCTGCCGCGGGGAATGCCGCCAACCCCTAAAGCCAAATCTAATGATGGAGATCCTGTGGGGATAACATCAACATTCACTTTTTTAACTTCCCCTAACTTCATTACCGCTCCTTCCCCAAATTTCTCCTGAAGGTTTTTTAGAGTTTGCTCCAAAACGTCCTCTTCTACCGGCTTATTCTTTTTGCTATTTATTTGATTTTTAGCCATATTATAAAAATTATATTAACAATTTTCTAACAATTCTGCAAATCAAAAACATTTAGGGAAAAGACCGTTTGGTGTCATTCAGATGCTTCAGAAGGTGTATAAATAATTCGCCGTAGCGCTAAAGTATCGCGATTTAAGGCGTTAATCGCCCTAAATTCAATAATATTGAGACCGGGGTTAAGAATAATGGTATCATTAAATTCACCGTTTTCTTGAAAATAAACTTCTTTATCTTTAACAAAAAACTTTCTTCCCCGAATTACCTTGCCGGCTATTTCAAGCTCTGGCTGATTAGTTATTAAATCATCAACTGGAGAGTAAAGAATAATTTTAGCCGGCAAAATAAAGAAACTCGCTTCGTAAACAAAATATAGCAAAATTAATGCCAAAAATATCCATTTTAAAAGTTTTGGCAAAAAATCTTTTATAAATACAAACAATTTTGATTGGCGGACAGAAAATCTGTTTTTGGGAGGCAAATCATTTTTGCCAGAAGACAAATGCCGGCCATTGCTTTGTTGATACAAATTAATGACCTTTTCTGGATCTAATTTCAAAAACTGAGCATATTTGTTAATCACTCCTTTTAAATAAACCGGGGGCGGGAGATTTTCATAATTATTGCCCTCTAGGTCTTTAATGATGGAAGATAAAATTTTTGTTTCTTCGGAAACTTTCTCAACACTGTATCCTTTATCTAAACGCGCTTTTTTTAAAAAGTCCCCACAGGATATTTCGTCTTTTTGTTGTTTCTCTTGGGAAGAATATTTAATTTCCATATTTATTTTCTTCTTTCTCTTTAACGAAGACTTCACGCGGTTTAGCGCCATCAACAGGACCAATAATGCCGTTTTCTTCTAAGAGATCCAGAAGGCGAGCGGCTCTCGCATAACCAATCCTCAATCTTCTTTGCAACAACGAAGCCGAGGCTTTTCCCGCCTTAACCACTATTTTATACGCTTCCTCATACAGCTCATCTTCCGCTGTCCTATCCCATTGCTCTAAATCTTTTTCTTGTAAAGGGAAAGAGGATTTCACAAACTCTTCTAAATTATTTTCGAGGCCATTAGTGCCTTCCACAGCCTCTTTACTTGATTCTTTTATAAATTCTACAAGCTTATTTACTTCTTGCTCTGAAACATAAGCGCTCTGAACTCTCATGGGCTTAGACGAGTCCGAAGCTAAATATAACATATCGCCGCTTCCCAATAATTTTTCAGCGCCAGCCATATCTAAAATCGTTCGCGAATCAACTTGAGAAGCCACTTGAAAAGCAATACGAGAGGTAATATTCGCTTTAATCAAGCCAGTAATGACCTCTACTGAAGGCCTTTGAGTGGATAAAACAAGATGAATGCCTGTTGCTCGCGCCATCTGAGCAATTTTAACAATTGACGATTCTAAATCACGCCCAAAACGCACCATTAAATCCGCTAATTCGTCAATAATTATTACAATATAAGGCAGGACCGACTCATTTTTTGATACTGCTTTTAAATTAAAACCTTCAATATCCCGCGCCCCAAAGGAAGAAAACAAATCATATCGCCTTTCCATTTCATTTATTGACCAATGAAGCACTGGGAGCACCCTTTTACTATCAGTCACTACAGGGGTTACCAAATGGCTAATGCCATTATAGCAAGATAATTCCACCCTCTTAGGGTCTATTAAAATTAACCTCAGGGTTTCTGGAGAATTTTTAAATAAAAAAGAAGTCAAGATGCTATGGATGCATACAGATTTTCCGGCGCCGGTGGCTCCAGCTATCAAAAGATGCGGCATCTTGCTCAAATCCGCCAAAACAACCTCCCCTTTGACATTTCTTCCTAAAACAAACAGCAAGGGTGAATTTGTCTTTTGAAAATTAATTTCTTTAAATAGATTGCCCAACCTAACTAAAGAAATGGATTTATTAGGCACTTCAATACCAACCAGCGATCTGCCGGGAATTGGAGCTTCAATCCTTAAGGGGTGGGCGGCTAAAGCTAATGATAAATCATTTTGCAGAGCGGTAATATTAGACAACTTTACGCCTTCAGCCGGCTTAAGGGTATACTGAGTTACTGTCGGTCCAACGTTAACTTCGCTCATTTCAACCTCTATTCCAAAGCTTTGCAAAGTCCTTTTAATAATATTGGCATTAATCTTAATATCTCCTACTCGCGGCTGAGAATATTCCGTGTCCAAAAGTGTTAGAGGGGGAAGTTTGTATTTGTTCTTTAATCTTATAAAATTTGCCGTTATTTTTTCCTCTCCTGCTTTTGCCGATTCCTTTAAAGTTTTCGCAGTTCTTTCTTCCTTTTCTAATACTTCTTTATTTGCAATTTCCGCATCGGCAATAGCAGCTTTCTCAGGTTCAGAAAGCGAGGAAGCCGGTATTTTTTCTGTTTCCTTCTTTTGAAAAAATTTAAGAGGGATATTTAAAATTAATAAAAAACCTGAAACAAAAACAGCAGTATAAATGGCCAAAGAGGCCCAAACACCTAAATAGGGCTCTAATAGCCCTCCAAGCAACCCAACTAATCCTCCTTTTCCTTCAAAAAAAATTTCTGAAACAGACAAAGTTGAAAAAAGAACAAGAAAACACCCTAAAAAAGTAAAGAAAGTTAAATTAATTTGCTTTGTTAGGGAGCGTAGAAAATTAAAAGCTATAACAATCAATAAACAAGGTAAAATAAAATAGCCCCAGCCCAAAAGATAATCAAAAATCTTGAAAACACCTCTTCCAAAAGGACCTGCCAAATTAAAGGCGCTTAGTATTAATATCAAGGAAATTGCCAAAAATAGAATGCCAAAAATACTATTTTTAACCCCTGTGTTTATGGGCTCCTTAGGAGTAAACTTCTTCAATAAATTTTGCCCAGTCCCCAAAAAATTTATTTTTAAATCTTTTTGTTTCTTTTTAGCCATTAAATATATTTTAACATAAAAATAGGGGAGTATAAACCCCCCGTTAATTCTGTATTCCTATTCTCTTTTGACTTTTGAGTTTTGATTTTTGGCTTTTAAGTTTTGACTTTTGACTTTTATGTTTTGAGTTTTGAGTTTTGA
>JAQUKM010000008.1:9216-12862 GCA_028719125.1 Minisyncoccota bacterium
CCTGATCCTCTTACCATTCCAATTATTTCCTGAAGCATATTTTTTGTTTCTCCTTTACTGCCTATATCTACGTGAACCTCAAAATCAAACATAATTTCCTTATCCTGAGATAAATGAAGTAAAACTTCTTCGGCTAATTTTAAAGACATGATTACTTCTTGATAGATTCTTTCCCTTAAACTGCTAATTTTTTTTTGGTTTAGCCGACGCCAAAAAAACCTTCCGCCGTGCCCCTGACGGTAAACAACAATGGCGCTTACAAAATCAGTTGTTCCGTGATTGCTAGAATCGGTGCCAATAACAATTTTATATTTCTCCTGTGGCTCGCTTTTAATATAAAAGAGCACTTCTTTCAAAAGTTCTTTGTAAGTAAAGGACTCACCGCTAGGTGAATAAAATTGTTGTTCATCCTTACTCATTGTTATTTAATCATTAACAAAGGGAAGCAACCCTAATACCCTCGCTCTTTTTATTGCTTTTTTCAACAGACGCTGATGCTTGGCGCACAAATTAGTTTTTCTCCGAGGATAAATTTTCATTTGGCTTGAAATAAAGCGTTTTAAAGTATCAACGTCTTTATAATCAATTTCTTTTTTGTTTTGAAGGCAAAAATAACATTGAATCATAATAAAAACAAATTTGAATTTTAACGAGCGGCCACCTGTTTAAGATAAGAAATATCCTGTTCATACTTATCAGCTATCGCCATAACGCTGTCGCCATAAAAACGATATTTAGTATTAGTGCTTCCAGAAAAATAAATCATCGCCGCCCGCCATTCAGCTTCTCTCGTTTGTTGAGTCGCCCCCCATTTAGCAAGATATAAAGCAGCGGCAACAAAAGCATCTCTGATATCCCAAGGATTGGCGGGTTTGTTACCTGTAATTTGAGATACTTGATCTTTATATATCATCCAGGTTGAGGGGATAAATTGGGCTGGACCCATTGCTCCGCCCCAACCCAGTTGCTGCCCTCCTTGATACATTGGGCAGGAAACAGGAGTCGTATCAGGGTTTAATCCCAACTCCTGACAAATTTGAAGAAAAGGCCCTTGATCTCTATCGGGTTTCATTACTGCCCGCCAGCTTTTAAACGGCGGATCGCCAGGCCGATTACAGGTGCCTACATTCTGTCCTAAATTAGATTCTTGCGTCAAAATAGCTAAAAGGAAAGCCGGCCTCACTCCAGTACGGCTTGAAACCCAATTAGCAATGTCTAAAGCCTCGCCAAAGGTCACCTGAGTTTGAACACCTATTAATTGATAAATTCTATTTTTGATTTCTGTCGCTTTTTGTTTAGAAGCGCTTAACATCTGCTGGTATTTTGCTTCATTCCCTTGGGTCACTTCCAAAAGATATGCCTGCTCTTTTTTTGTATTTTCTAGTTCTTGCCGTTGAAGCATTTGCATTGCTAATAATTTTTGAGTTTCTTCTTTACTGCTGGTTAATTCTTGACTTTGATTGTTTAAAGTAATTTTCAACTCCTCAAGTTCCTCAATATTTTCTAATATTTTCTCTTGAATACTATATAAAGCATTGGAATAATCAAAAAATTCGCTGATTGTCTTTGAACCCAGCAGTATTTCAAGAGAAGATGTCTGGTTTAATTGCGAAAAGGTTTGAAGTAAATTGGCTAAATTATTCTTTGTGCTGTTAATTTTATCCGTTGTTTGAATAATGGCTGCCGTTGTATCATCTATCCTTACTTCAAGAGACTGAAGATTCAAGTTCGTTGATTTAATCTGCAAGTTTATTTTTTCGGCTTTGTTTTTTAATTCATTAATTTTCCTTTGAAGAGCCGCTTTTTCTTGTTGGGTAGTCGCTACTAATTTTTCATATTCTGCTATTTCCTTCTCTACCTCCTCCAACTCTTTCTGCAAGTTTGCTCTTTCTTCATCATAAAGAGCTTCAACCTCTCGAGATTGAAAAAAAATAGGCGCCATTACCTCGTTTTGGGTAACAGCTACTAAAACAAAAAACAAAATCATTGAAGAAGCGGCCCTCTGCCACATTATTCTTTTGTTCTTAAAAGCAAAATTTGGGAAAATCGAAAAATTTTTAATCATTTTCCCCCTTGATTCTGCTTCTTTTTGGGAAGAAAAAGAAATATCCCTTACTTTTTTTCTCAAAATAGATTTAATAACCATTGCCGTAATTTTAATAACCAATTTATTAAAAAATTTAACCTTCCTTTTCCTCTCCTTCAATCTTTTCTTCTTTTGGCTGCTGTTTTAATTCTTCCCCACCCTCTTTTGTTTCTTCTTTCTCGGCTTCACCCGCTACCTCAACCTCTTCTACTGACTTTACCTTTCCTAATTCTTCTTCCAATTTTTCTTCAGAAATAGGCTCGCTAACACTTACTACAGGGGTATTGCCATCAATGAGAACCTTCACCCCAGAAGGAAATTTAATATCCCGAATATAAATTGTTTGGCCAAATTCAGTTAAAATGGAAATATCAACTGGAATTTCATGAGGTAAATCTTTTGGTAAAGCTTCTACCTCTACTTCATTCATTGATTTAACTAAAACACCTCCTTTAGCAGAAACAGCAGAGGCCTCCCCAACAAGAATTATTGGAATATGAGCCTTAACCAGCTTATCCATCTCCACTTCATAAAAATCAATATGTAGCGGCAATCCAGTTAAAAAGTGGCTGCTTATATTTTGAACCAAAACATTTTTTTCCTCATTTTTACCCTGGCCCTCAATAACTAAACCAATAATATTGGTATCACCTGCTTTTTTATAGACATTACGAAAATCCTGAGCTCTAACTTCTAAAGGACAACTTTCCATAGCTTTCCCGCCATAAAGAATGGCTGGGATCCAGCCCTTTTGCCTTAAATCTTCATTTTTTTTGCCGAAAGCTGTTCTCTTTTTCGCTCTTAAAATTATTTTCTCCATTGTTGATTGTGTGGTTATTGTAGCGGAAAATTGTTTAAAAATCAAGAAGTGATAAAAATTTACTTTTTGGGCGTTGCTAAAGCTTTTTGAAAATAAGAAATTCTCCTTAAGGGATCTTTATCTTCAAAGATAGCTGAACCAATAGCTATAAAATCCGCCCCTGAACTTCTTACGCTTTCTATATTATCTTCATTAATTCCGCCGTCTATTTCGCATTGAATTTTTGGATAATTGGATTTAATTTTTTTCACTCTATCTAAAACAAACCAATGAAATTTTTGGCCTGAAGGACCGGGAGAAACTCCTAAAATCGTTACAAAATTAACTTTATTCATATATTGGTCAAGGTTCTCAAAAGGAGTTTCCGGATTAATAGCCACGCCCAACTCCACCCCTTCTGCCCTACAAAGATTATCAAGCAAAGCAAAATTCTTTATTGCTTCTAAATGGACAATGATTCTTTTAGGTAATACCTCCAGCCAATAAGGCGTCACCTGCTCAGGATTATAAACCATTAAATGCAGCTCAAATTTTCTTTCTATTTTTTTTATCTTTTTGAGAACCTCGGGGCTATTCCAGGTTTTCCAAGCAGTAAATCTACCATCAGCAATATCAATTTGAAAAATATCATCAAATTCCTGAAGCAAACGAATTCTTCCCCTTAATTTTTGAATTGTTTTAGTATTAATAACTGGGACAAGTTTAGCCACAATAAAAAAGACTAGTTTAGTAATTTGGCA
>JAQUKM010000008.1:12962-15694 GCA_028719125.1 Minisyncoccota bacterium
TTAGTAATTTGGCAATTGATCTATTTTTTTTACTCTTCTTAAATAACGGGGCTCTTTTTTAAAACTGGTTTTTAACCACTCGCGAACTATTGATTTAGCAGTATTAATATCGGTTAAATCAGCGGCAAGGCACAGAATATTGATGTCAATCGCCCTTTTGGCTTCTCTCGCCATATAGCCAGAAAGACAGACACCTGCTCTTACCCCTTTAAATCTGTTAGCGGCAATACTCATACCAATTCCTGAACCGCAAACAAGAATACCTTTATTTTTTGGGTGGGAGGATATTTTTAAGGCCACCTTTTTGGCAAAATCAGGATAATCATCGCTCTCATCGTAACTTAAATTACCCAAATCATCAAACTTAATTTTTTCTTCTTCTAAAAACTTTTTAATTCCTTCTTTTAAATAAAATCCCCTATGGTCTGCTCCTAAATAAATCATAAAAAATTTATAATTTTTTTACCTGCTGCAGTAAAGTTGAAGAGTATGCCCACTCATTATCATACCAAACTAAAATTTTTACTAAATCATTGTCAATTACTTTTGTAAAATTGAGGTCAACAATTGCCGGCGCTAACGTGCCAATTATATCCGATGAAACCAATAATTGATTGCTAACTTCTATAATACCCTCCCATCTTTTTTCTTTGGATGCTTGTTCTAAAATTCCATTGATTTCTTCTCTAGAAGTAGGCCTTTTGGCAACAAAAGTAATGTCAGCGATAGAACCGCAAACAACCGGTACTCTTAAAGCAATGCCGTCAAATTTATCTTTTAAACTTTTTATAACTTTCGCCACGCATTTTGCCGCTCCAGTGGTAGAAGGAATAATATTTTGCGCCGCTCGCCCTCGTCTCCAATCATCCGAACTGACGCTATCAACCAAGCGCTGGGAAGAAGTATAAGCATGAACTGTATTAAGAACTGCTTTTTCAATGCCAATTTTTTCTTCCAAAACCTGAATCACTGGCGAGACAGCGTTAGTAGTGCAGGAACCATTGGAGATAACCTCAAATTTCGCCAATTCCTCATCATTAATACCTAAGAGAACAGTTCTTCCCTCTTTTTCTTCTTCTCCATTTGCTGGCGCTGTAATAATCACTTTTTTTGCTCCAGCTTCAATATGGGCTTTTGCTTTTAGATAGTCATCAAAAACGCCTGTGGCTTCAACCACTACATCTATTTTTAGCTCTTTCCAAGGAAGATTTATAGGGTCTTTTTCCTGAAAAAATAAAATTTCTTTGCCATTAATAGCGATTTTCTCCCTGCTTTGGATTTTAACTTCTCCATCGTATCTTCCATAAACTGTGTCATATTTTAACAGATATAGAAGATTATCTATCCCAGCTAAATCATTAATTGCTCTGATTTCAATTTTTGGATCTTGAAGCGCCAGACGGAAGAAAGACCTGCCGATCCTGCCAAAACCATTAATTGCGACGCGCATATTTTAAAAAATTAAAATTTTAAAATCAAAAATTTTTAAAAGCCGAGTTGGTTTACAATTGTTTTCCCAAAATCCTTAGCGGCGTCCGGACCGTTCGCTGTCACAACATTGCCGCTGATAACTACCGGCTTATCAACATAAACACCTCCATTCTCTTTTATAATCTGGATATAATTTTTATCCAAGGGAGAAGACCAAACCGTCGCTTCTTTGCCTTCAAGAATTCCTGCTTTAGCTAAAAGGGCTGGGGCAACGCAAATTGCCGCCACCAATTTATCCTCTTTATAAAAATCTTTGGCTAATTTTTGAAATATTTTATTATCTAATTCTTCAGCCATCCCCCCGCCGCCGCAAAAAATCACTGCTTCATAATCCTTTGCTTGAATTTTTTCGGCTTCCACCTCAATAATTGCCTCTCCGCCATCTACACCCCGAGCGACACCTTTTTTAAAACTTGTTGTTTCCACAATAAATCCTGCCTGCTCAAAAACTTCTTTTGGCACAAAATACTCTTCATCTTTAAATCCATCAAATGCCACTACTATTAAAATTTTTTTATCTTCTGACATTGTTTTTATAATTGAATTGTTAATACCTTCGTCAGCCCTGAAACTTTCTGAAGATTCTTTAGGGGCAAAAAGAAATAAACTAATTCTCCAAAAAATTAAACTAATAATTACTAAAATTATTAGATAAACAGTTTGTTTCTTCATCTGCTTTATCAAAATTATATCACAAAAAATAAAACAATCAAAAACAGCGCCAAGATTAAGCGCTGTTTTGTTTATTTTCTGGGCGGTTCAACCCTAAAATTTCCTCTAAAAGCGGCTTATCAAAGCCAATTATAATCTTGCCGTCAATTTCTATCACTGGCACTCCTGTCTGGCCAGTTTTTTCTATAATAAATTGCGCTGCTTTCTCGTCAACACTGACATCAATTTCTTCAAAAGGTATCTTTAAAGAATTTAAAAAATCTTTAGCAGCATCGCACCAAGGGCACAATGGCGTTGAATAAATCTTCACCTTCATATTTTTATTTTTTTATTACTCTCGGCTTTTAATTTTAATTGCAGCTCGCGCTGTTGCCGCTTGTCGCTCCGGTGCTGTAGGCAGGCGAAAAACCTGTTTCTGCTTGTTCTTCAGTCAACTTTTTAGCGCAAAAATCTGGGGTAGAATTAAACCCACAGCAAATTACGGTTTTTACGGCTTCCGCTGTCCTGCCTCCGAAATCAAACTCACTAACATTTTCTTTGTTGAGAATTAAAGTAGGCGAACCAGTTAT
>JAQUKM010000009.1:0-12020 GCA_028719125.1 Minisyncoccota bacterium
GACCCCTGTGCGACTTCGCAAGTCATTCATTAATGACTTGCGAAGTCGCACAAACCCGAGTTTTTCTTTTCTACTTCCTTTTTAAGGGTTTCTAGAGCGCGATGAAGTAAAACTCTAACGTTGTTTTCTCTTTTATTCAAAATTTCTGAGATTTCTTTAATGGATAAATTATCAATGTAATACCAAATAATGACCTCACTATAGGCTGGTTTTAAGTTTTGAATAATTTTTTTGAGATTTTCCATTTCCACACTTAATTCAATCTCAAAAGCAAAGCTAGTTTGCGGTATTTCAATCCCCTGTTCGGCTAATTCATCTAAGGAAACTGTTTTTTTATTCTTCTGGCGGTAAAAATCAATTATTTGATTCCTGGCTATCTGGAAAAGAAACGCTTTTGGATTAGAAATTGTTTTATTGCCCTGTTTTTGCGAAGCATTTCGCAAAGAGGCATTTTGCCAAAATTTCAAAAAAACCAAAGACGTTAAATCTTGGGCAGTTTCTGAAGAATCCACTCTCAAAAAAATAAAGCGGAAAACCTTGTCTATATTTTGGTCGTAAAATTCCGAAAATTCCTTTCTATCCATAAAAAACAATAAAACAATTTAGCAATTTAACAATGTAATAATGGTCTTGCCTAATTTTTCCGGGTCATGACGTAATAATGGCCCTTTCCTCAATAAACGGGCGAAAATTACTTTTGGCTTTTCCCAGGCGCTTAATAATTGCCGGTTATACTTTACCAACTCGGCTTTTTCCTTTTTGTATTGTTTTAAATACGAGGGTTTGGGTTTTTCAATATTGACCAAGAAATAATCAATCACATTTTTGCCGAGGTATTTTTCTATGGTAGCAAAAAAATCCTCAGCAGTAAAATGATTTGTTTCCCCAAATTTTGTCATAATATTGCAAATGTAAACCTTTTTCGCCTGAGATTTCTGAATCGCCTCTTTGATTCCTTTGACTAAAAAATTGGGGATAATGCTCGTATAGAGATCTCCGGGACCGATAATAATTAAATCCGCCTCTTTGATGCCTTCAAGCGCTTCTTTATTTGCTTTGGGTTTTGGATTCAAAAAAACCTCTCTGATAAAAAGACGACCATCATGTTTTGGGATATCTATATTAGATTCACCCACCACCAAAAAATTATTCTCCAGCCGGGCGAAAAGACGAGTATAATCCAAAGTTACGGGAATAACCTTCCCTTTGATTCCCAAAATTTTCCCCGCTTCCTTGACTGCCTGATTAAAATCCCCGGTAATTCTTTCTAGGGCTGTCAGAAAAAGATTGCCAAAATTATGGCCTTTTAATCCGGTGCCGTTTATAAACCGATAATTAAATAAATCAGCTAAAATTTGGCTTTCAGAAGAAAGGGCGACTAGGGCTCTTCTTAAATCACCCGGCGGCAAAATCCCAAACTCTTCCCGCAAAATCCCAGAAGAACCGCCGTCATCCGCCATAGTCACAATTGCTGACAAATGCAAAGGATAATTTTTTAATCCAGTCAAAACCGTAAAAACCCCAGTTCCTCCGCCAATAACAACTACCTTTTTCATAGTAAATAGTTCAAAACTCAAATCTCAAAACTTAAAACCATAGCTTAAAACCCTTGACTAGAAATTATCCAATAAATCTGTCGCCGGGGTAATTTTTCCAAGAATTTTATCATTTCTATTGAAAAACGACAACAATGATATTTTAAAGCAGTTTTAAGCTCTAAACTATGGCTTTGAGCTTTAAATTTTGAATTTTGAGATTTTAACGGCGGGGGCATTATTTATTATTTTTAATTTCAGTCACAAAATTAATAAGCCTGTCTTTAACAAAAATAACTTTTTTTATTTTTTGCTTGTCTAAATATTTTTTAACTTTTTTAGATTCTCTGGCTATCTTTTGCGCCTGAACTTCATCAATTCCTTTTTGCGCCTTTATCTTATCTCTGATTTTGCCATTAATTTGAACTGCTAAAATAAAAGAATTTTCTTCTGCTAATTCGCTTTTGAAAACCGGCCATCTTTCCAACCCGACTGATTTGCGGTGTTTTAAAGCCGCCTGCCATAATTCTTCAGCCAAATGAGGGGCAAAGGGAGATAAAAGCAAGACCAAGGTTTCTTTGTGCTGTTTATTTATCTTTTCTCGGGGCACTTCATAAAGCTGGTTGACATATTCCATTAAGGTGCTGATGGCTGTGTTGAAACGCAGATTTTCTATGTCTTCGGTCACTTTTTTAATGGTTTTATGCCTTGCTTTCTCTATCTCTTTTAAATTTTCTTTCAATTTCTTTTTTGCTTCAGGAGTGATTTCCAAACCATTTTTATTGGGACTGCTTTGTCGCCCGCCAGCCGGCGGAGCTTCCCGCAATGGCAAATCAGAGTTAGAAACCAAAGACCAAACCCGGTTAAGAAAGCGATAAACCCCGATAATGCCCTGAGAATTCCAAGGTTTGGCGAAAGGCAAAGGGCCCATAAACATTTCATACATCCTCAAACTGTCAGCTCCGTATTTTTTAATAATATCATTGGGGCTTATTACATTGCCTCTTGATTTTGACATTTTCTCTCCGTCTTCCCCCAAAATAATCCCTTGGTTTATCAAACGGACAAATGGCTCTGGAGTGGAAACTATCTTCAAATCATAAAGAAGTTTATGCCAGAAACGCGCGTATAAAAGATGCAAGACCGCATGCTCAACGCCGCCGATATAAATATCAACAGGCATCCAGGCCTTTTCTTTCTTCAAATCAACTAATTTTTTGTTATCTTTGGGGTCTAAGTAACGGAGAAAATACCAAGAAGAACCTGCCCATTGAGGCATAGTATTGACTTCCCGCTTAGCCGGGCCCTTGCATCGAGGACATTTCACATTGACCCAAGATGAAATATCTGCCAAAGGAGATTCATTTTTTCCAGTCGGTTCGTATTTTTTTATCTCTGGAAGCTTGAGAGGCAACTGACTTTCTTTTAAAGGAACCAAACCGCACTTTTCGCATTTGATTATTGGTATTGGCTCTCCCCAATACCTTTGGCGTGAAAAAATCCAATCTCTCAGTTTATAACGCACTGTTTTCTTGGCGCCAACATAAAGAGCTATTTTTTCCTGAGCTTTTTTGTATGGAGTTCCGTCAAAAGGGCCTGAGTTGATTAAAGTCCCGTCAGAAACAACAACCTCTTTAACTGGCAGGTGAAATTGCTCGGCAAAAGCCAGGTCTCTCTCGTCATGCCGAGGCACCCCCATTATGGCGCCAGTGCCGTAATTAATAAGAGCGTAATCAGAAACCCAAATCGGCACTCTCTCCCTGTTACTAGGATTAATTGCATAAGCGCCGGTGAAAACCCCTGATTTTTCCTTGCCAGCGGACAGCCTTTCAAAATCTGATTTTTGAAGCGCTTTTTTAACATAATCTTTTACTTCGTCTTGGTAATTTTCTTTGGTGATTTTTTGCACCAATTCGTGTTCTGGCGCCAAAACTAAATAGGTAACTCCGAAAATTGTGTCAACTCTGGTTGTAAAAACTTTGACATACGCATCTTGACCAACAACTTTAAACTCCACATCAAAACCTTCTGAACGGCCAATCCAGTTTTTCTGCATTGTTTTGACTCTTGCCGGCCAGTCTAATAAATCTAAATCTTTTAAGAGTCTATCAGCCATAGCGGTAATTTTTAAAATCCACTGCTTTAATTTTTTCCTGACGGCCGCAGTGCCACAACGCTCACACCTGCCTTCAACAACTTCTTCATCAGCTAAAACAGTTTTACAGGAAGGGCACCAGTTCACTGGCACTTCATCCTCATAAGCCAATCCATTTTTATACAGCTGGAGAAAAATCCATTGGGTCCATTTATAATAATTTGGATCTGTGGTATTGATTTCCCTTTGCCAATCATAACTAAACCCCATTTGCTGAAGCTGTTTGCGAAAATATTTAATATTTTGGGCAACTACTTGTTTAGGATTCTTTTTTGTGTGTAAGGCGTAATTTTCTGCTGGCAAACCAAAAGCATCCCATCCCATTGGATGTAAAACTTCAAACCCCTTCATCCGGTAATAACGCGATAAAATATCAGAAGCGGTATAACCTTCAATATGGCCGACATGAAGACCTTCGCCTGAAGGGTAAGGAAACATATCTAAAATATAAATATGTTTTCCTTTGGGTTTATCTTGAGCGTGCCAGATTTTATAATTATTTTTAGCCCAAAATTTTTGCCATTTGGGCTCAATTTTATTAGGTTGGTACACGATAATAAAAAATAAAATTCAAAAGTCAAAATTTGATTAATAAAAAATACAAGAACGCTGAATACTGAATCTATAGCTCTTTTAAGAGCATAGCAGAAAACTTGCTTATTGTCATCTTGCCAATATCGCCTTTTTTTCTTTTTCTGACAGCAACCTTCCTGCTTTTTTCTTCTTGGTCGCCAATTACTAAAATATAGGGAATTTTTTGTTCTTCTGCTTTTTTGATTTTTTTGGACAAAGTGTCTTCACCAGACCAAAGCTCTGTCCTGAAATTATTTTCTCGGATTGTTTCAGACACTTTTTTGGCAAAAGGGACATTTTTTTCTCTAATGGGAAGAACCGCCACCTGAACCGGCGCCAGCCATAAAGGAAATTCTCCACCATAATTTTCTGTTAAAATCCCGATAAATCTCTCAATACTGCCCAAGATTGTTCGATGCAACATTACCGGTCTTTGCTTTTTCCCTTTTTTATCAATGTAAAAAAGATCAAATTTCTCTGGCATAACAAAATCTAACTGGATTGTGCCACACTGCCAGGTTCTTCCCAAGCAATCCTTTAAATGAAAATCAATTTTTGGCCCATAAAAAGCTCCTTCGCCTTTATTAATTATAAAATCCAATTTTTTTTCTTTCAAGGACTGCTTTAAACTCTTGGTTGCCTTCTGCCAAACATCATCAGAACCCATGGCATTTTTGGGCTTAGTGCTCAATTCAACATGGTAAGAAAAACCAAATTTTTTATAGATCCGCGCTGTCAAATCTATTACTTTTTTAATCTCCTCAGTAACCTGTTCTGGAGTCATAAAGATATGGGCGTCATCTTGAGTAAAAGACCTAACCCGGAAAAGACCTTGTAAAACGCCTGAAAGTTCGTGGCGGTGGACTAATCCGAGCTCCGCCATCCTCAAAGGTAAATCCCTGTAACTATGAAGCGAGCTTTTGTAGATGAGAATCCCTCCGGGACAATTCATTGGTTTTATTGCATAATCTTTGTTATCTATTTTTGTAAAATACATATTCTCCTTGTAATGGTCCCAATGGCCTGATTGCATCCACAATGATTTACTTAACAAAATTGGAGTTTTCACTTCTTCATAACCGCTCTTCTGGTGTTCTTTTTTCCAATAATCCTCCAAAATGTTTCGCAAAATCATCCCCTTGGGATGAAAAAAAGGAAAGCCCACTCCTTCATCGTGAAAACTAAATAATTCCAAGTTTTTGCCCAATACCCGGTGGTCTCTTTTTTCGGCTTCTTCAATTTGAGCTAAATATGAGCTCAATTCTTTCTCGTTAAGAAAAGCCAATCCCATAATCCTTTGAAGCATTGGATTTGTTTCTTCGCCTCGCCAATAAGCTCCAGAAACTTTAATTAATTTAAAACTCGAAGGGAGGTCTCTCGTATTTTTCACATGAGGCCCTCGGCATAAATCAACAAAATCCCCTACCTGATAAATAGACACTTTCTTTATCTTTTTGGATTTTGCGCCGAATGACGGATTGATTTTTCCCGCCAACTGCCGGATTTCATCTTGTTCTGTCGTTCCGTATTTTTCCAGATCCTTGAGCAATTCAATTTTATACGGCTGTTTTAAGCCCTTAAATATTCTTCTTGCCTCATCTAAAGAAACTATTTTTTTCCGAAAAGGTATTTCCTGCTTAATTATATTTTTCATCTCTTTCTCAATTTTTGGCAAATCCTCCAAAGACAATGATTTTCTAATTTCTATATCATAATAAAAGCCGTTTTCAATAACTGGCCCCACGCCAAATTTAGCTTCAGGATAAAGATTTTTAATCGCTAAAGCCAAGATATGGGCCAAAGAATGACGGATTTTTTCTAAAGAATTTTGTTTCATTTTTTTATTAGTTATTAAACCCCGCCTCAAAAAACAACGGATTTTAAATATTTTAATATGAATTTTACTTCAGCGCAAATTTTCTTTACGCTTCTAACGGCTTAATTTCTTCCAGCTTTTCTCCTATGATTTGATAACTGCCATTGCGTTTGTCCATTCTGCCCTCTACTAATAGAACCCTGTCTTCTCTTAAAATGTCGCCATAACTATTCAGGATTGCCGGGTAGAGGACAACTTCAATGGAATTATCATAATCAGCCAAACGGGTAAAGACCATTGGTTTGCCAACCTTAGTCCTTACTTGTTGGATTTTAGAAATAAAGCCGCAAACCTTAATTTTTTTTCCTAAATAGCAAGGGTTTAACTGAGTGGCGGTCAAAGCAATTTTGCCTAAAACATTTTTGTAATTGTCCAAAGGATGACTGGTTAAATAAAGCCCTAGATATTCTTTTTCCCAATTCATTCTCCTTTCTTTGTCCACTAAAGTTTGAGGAAATTTTTTCTTTAAACGTTCTAATAATTCATCGCCTGCTTCTTCCTGAAAAAGAGCCATTTGATGATTATTTCTTGAATTATTAAATTGGACGTTCCAATTTAAAATTTCCTCTAAGTGGTCTGCCATTAATTCTCTTTCTCCAAAACAATCCAGGGCGCCGGCCTTGATTAAACTCTCCAAAGTTTTTTTATTCAGTGACTGACGGGGAATTCTTTTCAAAAAATCTGTTAAATTTTTAAATTCTCCATTTTTTTGCCTTTCTTCCTGAATTATCAGAGCTACCCCTTCGCCAACATTTTTAATCGCCGCCAAGCTGAAAAAAATATCCCCTGTTTTTTTGTCTATTCCAAATTCAGCAAAAGATGTATTGACTGAAGGAGGATTCACTTTAATCTTCAATCGCTTGCATTCATTGATTTCTATAGCAATTCTATCCAAATTGCCAAAGTCCGAAGTTAAAAGGGCGGCCATAAAAGCGTTCGGATAATAAGCCTTAAGCCAGGCAGTTAAATAAGTAATTCGGGCATAAGAAGTAGCGTGGCTTTTATTAAAACCATAGCGGGCAAAAGGAATCACCCAATTCCAGAT
Organism: Minisyncoccota bacterium; assembly: GCA_028719125.1. Lineage (GTDB taxonomy): Bacteria > Patescibacteriota > Minisyncoccia > UBA6257 > UBA6257 > JAQTTC01. The sequence goes on from JAQUKM010000009.1 coordinate 7,185, forward strand.
TTTTTCTGCTGTCGCCCTTGCTATTTTATTCTTTACCATACCCTCAATCATTTGCTCCTTTTGGGCTTCTAATAATGATTTAATTTTCTTGCCTACTGCTTTTCTTAAAACATCGGCTTGGGCCATAGAAAAACCGGCTAAATCATGGGCAATCTGCATCAACTGCTCCTGATAAGCGCAAACTCCGTAGGTATTTTTTAAAATCGGCTCTAATTTAGGATGAAGATAAACAATTTTTTCTCTGCCATGCTTTCTATTAATAAACTGAGGGATTAACTCCATTGGGCCGGGACGATATAAAGCCAGCATCGCGATAATGTCTTCAAATTGGGTGGGTTTTAGTTCTTGAAGATATCTTCGCATTCCGCCGGATTCTACTTGGAACAACCCAATGCTATTGCCACTAGCAAGCAACTGATAAACTTTTGGATCATCGTACTTAATTTCCTCTATTTTGATATCTTTTTCATAAACTTTTTTAATAATCCGGATAGCATTTTTAATAATCGTTAAATTAGCCAAGCCCAGAATATCCATTTTAAGCAGCCCTATTTTTTCTAGAGAATACATATCGTATTGGGTGATAACTTCTTTGTCGTTGCGGCTAGAATGCTGCAAAGGAGAATAGTTCACCAATGGTTCGCGCGAAATGACTACCCCAGCCGCATGGGTAGACCCATGACGAGCCACGCCTTCTAACTGTTGAGCCATCTCAATCACCTCCCGCGCCTCACTGTTAGTATCTACCAGTTGTTTTAATTCCGGTATTGTTTTTAAGGCTTTATCTATAGGATAATCAAAAGGAATTAATTTTGCTATTTGGTCACCCAAAGAATAACTATAACCCAAAGCTCTTGTCACATCGCGGACAGCTAAACGTGATTTCATTATTCCAAAGGTAATAATTTGAGCAACATGATCTTTGCCATATTTTTCAGTAATATAATTGATTAATTCCGCCCTTCTATCGTCAGCAATATCAATGTCTATATCCGGTGGCTGGATTCTTTCGGGGTTCAAAAATCTTTCAAAAAAAAGGTCGTATTTTATAGGGTCAACCGAAGTAATTCCTAAAACATAAGCCACTAAACTGCCTGCCGCAGAACCCCGCGTATTGGTTAAAATTCCCTGTTTCTTTGCAAATTGAATAAAATCTTGGATAATCAAAAAATAGTCGGCAAAACCAGTTTTTTTAATAACCTCCAATTCATAAAAAAATCTTTTTTTTGCTTTTGTGTCTTTATCAGAATAAAATTCCTTAAAATTTTTGAGAGCTAACTTTTCTAAATACTGGTAAGAATCTTCGCCATTGGTTGTTTTAAAATACGGCAAAATTACTTTTCCCAACTCCAATTCTAAATTGCATTGATTAACTATCCTTTCTATATTTTCAAATAAATCAGGGCGGTGAGAAAAATCTTTTATGATTTCCTCCGGTGATTTAAAATATAAATCCGCTTTCTGCATCGTGAACCGATCTTCATCCTCCATTGCCGAACCTGTTTGAATCGCTAAAAGAACATCCTGAACTTTCTTGTCTTCCTTTTGGATATAATGGACATCCGTTGTAATTACTGCCGGTATTTTATATTCATCAGCAATTTTTAATAAACCTTCGTTAATTATTTTTTGGTCCGGAAGCTCTGGGTGATGTTGCAATTCAAGATAAAAATTTCCTTTGCCAAAAATTTCCTCGTATTCCTTGGCTAACTGGACTGCTTTTTCATAATTATTAGCTAAAAGAGCCGAAGGAATTTCTCCTCGGGCGCAGGCCGAGAGGGCAATTAACCCTTCGCTATGTTTTTTTAAAACTGTTTTATCAATTCTTGGCTTGTAATAAAAACCCTCCAGCTCGCCAATGCTGACTAATTTTAAAAGATTTTCGTAGCCGGTTTGATTTTTTGCTAGAAGTATTAGATGATAAAATTTAATATCTTGCTTTTGGGCTTTATCGTATAATGAGGCGGGCGCTAGATAAAACTCGCAACCAATAATTGGCTTTATTCCCATCTCTTGAGCCAAAGTATAAAACTCAATAGCTCCGTACATTACCCCGTGGTCAGTTAAAGCCACCGCTTTGAGGCCCTTTTTCTTGGCCTGTTTCAAAAGATTCTCTGGCTGAGCCAATCCATCTAATAAAGAATAATGGCTATGGACATGGAGATGAGTAAAATACATAATAGTAATAAGTCAAAAGTATTTTAACACAAGAAAAGATATTCAACAAATTTCTTCCTTTAATTTATATCCGTATATTCGTGAAATATTCGCTATTCGTTGATGTATGAATCTCAAAACAGAAAAATATTATTGGCAAAAAGGATTTCAAGTGATTATCGGCCTTGATGAAGCCGGCCGAGGGCCTTTAGCCGGACCAATAACAGCGGCCGCGGTTATTGTAAATCCAAAAGCCAAAATCCAATCCGCCAGTTGGCGGAACAAGCCAAAAATTAATCTGCCAGTTGGCTCAAAAAGTCAAGATTTTATGAATATACTAAAAGGCGCCAGGGACTCTAAAAAATTGAGCCCAAAACAAAGAGAAAAAATTTTTGAATTAATTCAAAAATCCCCCTATATAAAATTCACTCACTCATCTGTCGGCCCGAAAACGATTGATAGAATCAATATAGAGAAAGCCAATCAAAAAGCGATGCAAAATTGTCTGAAAAAAATTCTCTCTAATCAAGATATCAAAAATAAAAAAATATTAATTCTCATTGACGGCAATCAAAAGATTCCCCTTGATTATTTTTTTCTTAAAAATGATTATTTTTTTCTTAAAAATAAAAAAATTTTCCAAAAAGCGGTGATTAAAGGAGATAATAAAATTTTTTCTATCGCCCTCTCTTCTATTGTTGCTAAAGTCACCCGGGATAAAAAAATGAACGCTCTTTCTTTAAAATACCCCCAATATAAATTTTCTTCAAATAAAGGTTATGGCACAGAGTTGCATCGGCAACTTTTAAAAAAATATGGTCCTTGTGAAATACATCGTAAAAGCTTCAAATTACATCGTTAAATTGCTAAATTACTAATGATTCAAATTCAGCAATAAAACAATGAAACAATTTAACAATGAAAAACTGTTAGTTATCTTAGGCCCGACCGCTTCTGGGAAATCTCGTTTAGCTATTCAACTGGCAAAAATGTTCAATGGAGAGGTTGTTTCTGCTGATTCGCGACAAGTTTATAAAGGAATGGACATTGGCAGTGGAAAGGTTAAATCCGCTAACTGGCGGAAAAAGTCAAACGATAATGAATTCTATTCTCAGGGAATTAGACACCATTTGCTTGATGTAGCAAACCCTCAAGAATATTTCTCAGTCAGCCAATATCAACAGTTGGCTGCTCAAGCTATTCAAGGTATACAAAAACGAGGAAAACTGCCAATTTTATGCGGCGGCACTGCCTTATATATTTTGAGTATCATAGAAGGCTGGCAGTTGCCTAAAGTGCCGCCTAATTACCAATTGCGGCAGGAATTGGAGCATTTAAGCGCCCGGGAATTGTTTCAAAAACTTCAAACAATAGACCAAAAGAGGGCTAAATCTATTGATTCACAAAACAAAAGAAGGCTAATCCGCGCTCTGGAAATCGCCCAAGAAATTAAATCAGTGCCCTCGCTTAATAAAAAACCCCCTTCGTGGGATATTTTAATTTTGGGCATAAAAAAAGACAGAAACGAACTTCAAAAATTAATCAAGAAAAGGTTAATCACCAGAATTAACGAAGGAATGATTCAAGAAGTTCAAAATTTAAAAAACCAAGGAGTTTCTTCTAAACGTTTGGAGGATTTTGGACTGGAATATCGGTGGGTAAACCGCTATCTAGAAAATAAAATTTCTTATGAAGAAATGATTGACAGTTTATCTCGTGATACCTGCCATTATGCAAAACGCCAAATGACTTGGTTCAAAAAAATGAAAGGAGTCAAATGGATAGAAACTTCAAAAGAAGCAATCCTGTTGGTTAAAAATTGGCTTACCTAAGTTTTTCTTTAAACAATCTTTCTAACATCACTGGATCACCAGCCCCTTTTGTCTTTGCCATTGCCTGGCCAACTAAAAATTGAATGACATTTGTTTTCCCTTTCTTATAATCCTCAACTGCTGTTGAATTGTTTTTTATTATCTCCGTCGCAATCATCTCTAATCCATCGGCGCTTTTAATCTGTTCCACCCCCTTCGCTTTTATTATCCCCTCTGGTTCGCCGCCATTCTTGGCTACCTCTCTCAAAATATCTTTGGCGACGCGTGAAGATATTTTTTCTTCCATTAAAAGAGTAATGATGTGAGAAAAACTCTGAGGGCTTATTTTAACATCATCCCAACTAATCGCCTCTAATTCCATCAACCCCTTTAAATCGCTGGTTAAATAATTTTTAGCTAAATTAATTGCTTTACTTTTGTCTCGCAATTTTGTTTTGTTCAGTTCTTCAATCACTTTTTCAAAAAAACAAGAAAGTTTTTCGTCTTGGATAAAAAGAGCTGTTTCGTGCTGAGAAAACCCATATAACTTCTCTATTCTTTCTTGCTTTTGCCACGGCATTTCCGGAATTTGCTTTCTCAACTTTTCCAAACTAAATCCTTCTCCTTCTCCTGGCTTTGTTTTTGAATAAATATGTAAAAGCGGCAGATCTGGCTCTGGAAAATAGCGATAATCCTCTGCTTCTTCCTTCCACCGTTGGCTATAAGTAATTCCTTTCTCATCATCCCAACCCCTTGTCTCCTGAACTACTTTTTCGCCCTGCTCTAATGCCTTTTTTTGCCTTTGAATCTCAAAATCAATCGCTTTTTCCACCGCCCGAAAAGAATTGAGATTTTTAACCTCAACTTT
>JAQUKM010000009.1:12120-14189 GCA_028719125.1 Minisyncoccota bacterium
ACTAATTCCATTAAAGGCACGCCGGCGCGATTAAAATCTATTAAGGTTGATTCTTTATCCGGAGGATGGATAAGCCGAGCTGTATCTTCCTCCAAATGGATTCTTGTAATTTGAATATTTTTTTTATTTTCTTGCGGGTCTTCGCTCAAAAATAATTGGAGACCGCCTCCTTTGCATAAAGGCATATCATATTGAGAAATTTGATACCCTTTTGGCAAATCGGGGTAAAAATAATTTTTTCTGTCAAATTTTGAATATTCAAGTATCTCAGAACCCAAAGACAAACCAACCATTATTACTTCTTCAACCGCTTTTTTGTTTATCGTTGGAAGCGTTCCTGGATGAGCTAGGCAAATAGGGCAGATATTGGTGTTTGGAACTTTCTCCTCCGGATTATTCAAACAGCGACAAAACATTTTTGTCTTGGTTTTAAGTTCTGTATGTATTTCCAGCCCTATAACTGGTTGGAGCTCCATATTATTTATTCTACCTCAATTCCCATGCTCCTGGCGGTCCCAGCAACCATTTTAATAGCTGACTCTAAATTAGTTGTATTTAAATCGGCCATTTTTCTTTGAGCAATCTCCTCTAATTGCTTCCTGGTTACTTTGCCTACCTTTTGCTTCAAAGAGTCGCCAGCGCCTTTTTCTATTCCTGCTGCTTTACGCAGTAAATCAGAAACCGGCGGCTGTTTGAATTTCAAATCAAAACTTCTGTCTTGATAGACAGTAATTTCAACCGGAATTATATCTCCTATCTGGTCTTTTGTCTTTTCATTAAACTGGCTGCAAAAATCCTGAATATTCAAACTATACCGCCCTAAAGCAGGGCCTACCGGAGGGGCTGGGTTTGCCCCGCCAGCGGGAATTTGCAAAGTTAAAATTGTTTTTATCGCCTTTGCCATACTTGAATAAAATTTTTAATTTTATAATTCTAAATTTTTAATGAATTCTAAAAGATTTAATTTTAAAAACAATTTAGCAATTTAACAGTTTATTATGCCTTTTTAACCTGAAGAAAATCTAAATCCACCGGAGTGTCTCTGCCAAACAAAGGCACTAATACCTTAACCCTCCCTCTTGCTTGGTCAATCTCCTCAACTTTCCCTTCTCTATCCTTAAAGGGACCGTCAATAATTTTTACCAAATCTCCCACGGAAAATTCTATTTTATATTTTGGCTCTTCCTCTTTGCTTTTCTTTAAAATTTCTTTGATTTCTTCATCCTGAACCGGCCGCGGGGTTGTTCCGGCGCCAATAAAGCCTGTTACCATTGGCGTATTTCTCACTATATACCAGGAATCATCTGTGACTATCATATCCACAAATACATAGCCGGGATATATTTTCTCCTCAACCACCGTTCTCTTCCCGTGTTTCATCTTAATCTTCTTTTCTTTAGGAACCAAGATATTAAAAATTTTGTCGCCCACTTCTAAAGAATCCACTCTCTGCTTTAAACTGCGGGCAACTGCGTCTTCATACCCAGAATAAGTATGAACTACATACCAATTTCTCCCTAAATTTATTTGCTGTTTAGGCACGATAATTTAAATAATAAATAAAAGATAAAAATCAAATAATAAAAGATAGAAATCAAAAGTATTTAAAGTATTTATTGAATAATAGCTCCCATCGCCCGAATTAACCCAAAATCAACAAAACCTAAAATAACAGCAACTATAAGAGATAAACTAATGACTCCTAAAGTGTAGCGGATTGTTTCTTTGCGGGTCGGCCAGTTTACTTTTTTCAGCTCTTGGATTGATTGTTTCAGATAAGTTTTTATTTTTCCCATTTTTGCTTTTTTGCTTTTTAAAAATGCCCTTCTTTGGGCACTATGTTAGTTTAACAAAATTATCATTCATTTGTCAATAAAAAATTATAAACCTAAATCCTGAGATACAGACTTCATCCCCTTGAGAACTAAACCCACAAATTCTTCTAAAGATAGCCCTAAAAGAGTTTCGCATTGTTTAATTATCTCGCGATTAGCGCCACGGGCAAATCCTTTTTCTTTAAAACGATTCAAAACATTATCCACGCTTAATTCTTCTATTTTCCGAGAAGG
>JAQUKM010000010.1 GCA_028719125.1 Minisyncoccota bacterium
TTGTTAGGCAGGCGAAAGACAAAGAAAAAATTAATACCTTGGATGGTAAAAGATGCTCTTTAACAAAAGAAATGATGGTTATTGCTGATAATAATCAGCCGATAGCTTTGGCAGGCATTAAGGGGGGACAGGAGACAGGAGTGAGTAAAAAGACAAAAAATATAATTTTAGAAAGCGCCAACTTTAAAGGAAGCAATATCTACTCAACTTCTAGAACATTGGGTTTAATTACAGACGCTTCTTGGAGATTTGAACACAATCTTTCTTTTGAATTGACTCAATACGCGCTTGACCGTTTGGCTGGATTGATTCAGCAAATAGCCGGCGGCAATGTTTTAAAGGGGAAAATAGAAAAAATTCAGGATATTAGCGGCTGGAAAGATGAAAAAATGAAAGAAATTCCAATTAAATGGGAGAATTGGGAGAAATTCCTTGGCTGGCCAATATCAAAAAAGAAAATTAAACAAGATCTTTCTTTGCTTGGCTTCTTTTTTAAAGAACGGAAAGAGTATCTTTTAGTTAGCCCGCCAAAGTTTCGCAATGATTTAGAAATTAAAGAAGATGTAATGGGAGAAGTAGCTCGTTTGGAAGGGATGAATAAAATACCCTCCATTATCCCGCGAGAACAATTAAAATTACCTCAAAGGAATGAATTTTGGATATTTAGAGAAAAAATCAGGGATTGGCTAAAAGGTTATAAATTAGAAGAAGTTTATAATTATTCATTTCTGTCAGAAGAAGATAAAAATATTTTACCTTTAGAATGGCAACAAAAAATGATAGAAATAGAAAACCCGACAAGCTCTTTAACTAAATATTTACGGCCAACTCTTTTGGTGAATTTTCTAAAAAATGTTTATAATAATTTCCGCTTCACCGATGAAGTAAGATTTTTTGAGATAGGAAAAATCTATTCCCTTAAAGGAGAAAGTTTTGTTTTTGGCGGTGTCTTGGCTCAAAAAAATATTTCATTAGATAATGAACTTTTTTATCAAGCCAAGGGAATCACAGAGGATTTATTTGAAAACTTTGGGATTGATTCAGATGATTATGAATTTAAATCTTTAAACAAAACAGAGTTTTCTAGATTATTGGATAAAGGAGCAGCAATTTTTGATGGCAAAAATTTAATAGGCATTCTGGGAAAACCTAAAGAACTCTTGTTAGAGAAATATGATTGCAGAGGAGAAATAATTTTTTGGGAAATTCAATTAACTCCCCTGTTTAATCTTATTAATGAAGAAAGAGAATTTGAGCCTTTACCCAAATACCCATCAATTATCAGAGATATTTCCTTATTAATTCCTCAGAATATTTTAGTTGATGAGATTCTTGATACTATTCAAAAAGCTTCTCCCTTGTTTTTAGAAGATGTTGATTTGTTTGATATTTATGCAGGGGAAAATCTGCCCCAAGGAAACAAAAGCTTAGCTTTTCACCTTATTTTCCGTTCTTCCAATCATACCCTTAAAAGCGCAGAGGTAGATACAGAAATGAAAAAAATTAGTCAATCTTTAAAAAAATTAGGGGCAAAGATTAGATAAGATATAAATTTTTAATTATGGTTAAAAAGGCAGAAGAAAAATCCAAAAAAAATAAAGAAAAGACGGAGAAAATTATTGAGAATGATGATTTCTACAGCGCTAAAGATATTTATGTTTTAGAAGGATTAGAGCCGGTGCGGAGAAGGCCGGGGATGTATATCGGTTCTACCGGTCCAGAGGGTTTACACCACCTAATTTGGGAATGTGTTGATAATAGTTTAACTTATGATACCCCTGTGTTTATTAAACAAGATGGCAGAATAGAATTAAAAAAGATAGGGGAGATAATTGATAATGCTATTAAGAATAATACTCCGATTATTAGCTCCAAGGGACAAACAGAAATTTTACATTCTGGCTTTGATATCAAAACTTTAAGTTTTGATCCTTCAACATTGAAATTAAATTGGACCTCGGTTTCTAGTTTAATACGTCATAAAGTTAATAGCGAGATTTTAGAGATTACTTTGCAAAATAATAGAAAGATCTGTATTACTCCATATCATTCTTTATTTACTTTAGAAAAAGGGAAAATAGCGTCCATTAAAGGCGATGATATTAAAGTTGGCGTCAATATCCTTGTTCCTAAGATTTTTCCGGAGACAGCTTCTTATATTAACTCTTATATTAAAACAATTAATCTTTTGGAGGAATTAGAAAAATTACCACCCGAGAGAACTAAATCAATTAATCTTTATCAAATTAAGCCGTTACTTAAAGACAATTACAAGAGTTTTGTTAAAAAATATTGTTTGGATAGAGGAATTTGCCGTTCGTGGTCAAACATATTCTATGATTTTCGACGGTATGATTATTTACCTTTTAATGTTTGGCGTTATTTTCCGGAAGATTTTAAAAAACAATTCACGAGCTGTTTAATAGGCAACAAAAGGAATGATGGTTTTAAGATGAATGCCATTTTACCGGTAGACAAAAATCTAATAGAGCTTTTAGGAATTTATGCCGCAGAAGGTACTAACTTATCAGGAAAATTTAATCGTGTAGTTTTTAGCTTTGGCAGCCATGAAAAACTTTTCACTGACTACACAATTAATCTTATAAAGAAAGTTTTTAATTATAAATCCAGGATTCATTATTCTCATGAGACGGCTAATACTATTCAAATAGACTCTCTAATTATTAGTTTGATTTTTAAAGAAATTTTTAAAGCTGGGAGCAATAGTCATCAAAAAGCAGTCCCTTCATTGGTTTTTAATATTGAGCCATATTTAAGAGAACGTTATTTAATAGCTTATTTAGCTGGCGATGGTTATCCTTCAAAGGAATTTATTGCGCATCTGATTAATAATTCTTCGCCTGGCTTTAAATCCTTGGCAAAGTTTACCGCTGTTTCTAGGAGCGAGGAACTTATCAATGGAATTTCTTACATTTTATTTTCCTTAGGAAAAACATTTTCTATTGGCAAAATGAAACAGAGGGAAGGAAGGCGAGCTAGAATTAACTATCACGGTAAAATTAAATCAGTGGCTTTCTCAAAAAGTTATGCCCAACGCATTGATTTTTATTGGAATAGTAATTCCTCTTATATTAATTATTATCCTACTAAAGAAATAGTTTCTCAAATTCGCTGGCAAAGACCTTATTCATTTAGTATTGATGCCCAAAATGGGGTTTCCGGGAAAAAGGCATTGCTTCTTTACCAAAAAGAAAGAATTGTTTTATACTCACATGCCTTAAACTTTTTGAATTCAGATTTAGCTGTTTTAAAAGTGAGGAAAATAGAGAAAATTGAATATAGAAAACCTTGGGTTTATGATTTTTCTGTGCCTCGGGGAGAAAATTTTGTTGGTGGTTTTGCGCCTATTATTTGCCACAATTCCGTCGATGAAGCGATGGCTGGCTACGCAAAAAACATTCAAGTGGAGATAGTGAAAGAAAATGAAGTAGCGGTTAGTGATAATGGACGGGGGATTCCGGTTGACATTCATAAGAAAACCAAAAAATCAGCCTTGGAGACAGTTTTATGCACTCTTCATGCTGGCGGCAAATTTGGCGGCAAGTCATATAAAGTTGCCGGAGGACTGCATGGCGTGGGTGTTTCTGTTGTTAACGCCCTATCTGAACACCTTCGGGCTGAAGTTTGCCGCGATGGAATTTTGTATAGCCAAGAATATAGGAGGGGTAAACCAATAACAAAATTAAAAAAATTAGGGAAGTGCCAGCAAACAGGCACTAAAATTATCTTTAAACCAGACCCAGAAATTTTTAAAGAAATTAGATTTGATTCAAAAAGGATTTTAGATCATTTGCGCCAACAAGCATATTTAACCCCGGGTGTAATTATCCAGTTTCGAGATAACAGAGAAGATGCAAAGCTCCATTCTTATACTTTCTATTTTGAAAGCGGCATTGTTGCTTTTGTGAAGTATTTGACTAGAAATTATGAGATGTTAACAAAAAATATTTTTTATGTTAGCCAAGAGAAGGACGAAATTTTAATAGAAGTGGCTTTAACTTATATTGATGATTCTGAAAGCACAGAGTTATCTTTTGCTAATAATATTTATAATCCAGAGGGGGGAATGCATCTGACTGGATTTCGCTCCGCTCTGACGAGATCTTTAAATGATTATGCCAGAAAACAGGAAATTTTTAAAAACGGTAATAATGGTTTTGTTGGCGAGGATACTCGGGAAGGATTAGTAGCTGTGATTAACGTTAAATTAAAGGAACCTCAATTTGAAGGCCAGACAAAAGCTAAATTGGGTAATCCAGAGGTGAGAACTGCCGTAGAGCAAGTTGTGACGGAAAGTTTTAAAGAATTTTTGGAAATCAATAAGGAAGATGCCAAGAAGATTATTGAAAAATCTTTATTAAGCGCTCGTATCCGGGAGGCGGCTAAAAAAGCGAGAGAGAATATTTTAAGGAAAGGGGCTTTGGAAGGGCTAACTTTGCCTGGAAAATTAGCCGATTGTATCTCTCGTCGGCCAGAGAATTCCGAATTGTTTATTGTGGAAGGAGACAGCGCTGGAGGCAGCGCCAAAGCAGGAAGAGACCGCAACACCCAGGCAATCCTGCCTTTAAGGGGCAAAATTCTTAATATAGAAAAAAGCCGTTTTGACAAGATGACGGCTTCAGAAGAGATAAGATCTTTAATTATTGCCTTAGGAACAGCAGTGAGCGAAGATTTTAATATAAACAAAATTCGCTACCACAAGATAATAATTATGACCGATGCGGATTCTGACGGGGCCCATATCCGCACCCTTTTATTAGCCCTCTTCTTTAGATATTTCCGTCCAATAATAGACAAGGGGTATCTTTACATTGCGCAACCGCCTTTATACAGAATTCAAAAAGGCAAAGAAGTTTATTATGCTTATACAGAGTCAGAAAAACAAAAAATATTGGATGAAATGCAGGGTAAAACCGAGTCAAAGGAAAAGAAAGATTCTCAATCAAAAGAAAGAAAAGTAAGAAAATTAACATTACTTAGCGAAGGCAAAGAGGGATCGGTTTTAGGCGTTGAAAAAGAAATAACGCCGGAAGAAAACGACTCAGAGGCGATAAAAGGAATTTCCATTCAGCGTTATAAGGGGTTGGGAGAAATGAATCCAGAACAATTATGGGAGACAACAATGGATCCAGCAAAAAGAGTTTTGAAGCAGATCACTATTGAGGATGCAGAGGAAGCTGATAGATTATTTGATATCTTAATGGGTAAAGAAGTTTTACCAAGGAAAAAATTTATTCAAGCCTATGCTCAGAGGGTTAAAAATTTGGATATCTAAAATGTAAGAATAGCTCAAAGCTCAAAAGTCAAAATTCAAAAGTTAAAAGAAATTCATAGAAATTCAATAGAAATTCGTAGAAATTCATTGTTATTCTGAGGAACGAAGCGACGAAGAATTTCTCCTTCTCTCTTTCTGTCATTCTGAGCGAAGCGAAGAATCTCTCGCGAATGTAATAATTTGACAAATTTCGGAGATTGCTTTAGTCTGTAAAATGTTTAAATTATGTTAAATTATGTTAATTTTAAGATTCCAAAAAGTTGGTAAAAAAAAGGATTATACTTATCGAGTAGTGGCGGTTGATTCCCGCTTTTCTTCAAAATCCGGTAAAGTTAAAGAAGTTTTGGGTTGGTGGCAGCCAAAAACTGATAAATTCTCTTTAGATAAAGAGAGGGTTGATTATTGGTTAAAGCAAGGAGCTCAAATTTCTGATTCTTGCTATAACCTTTTGGTGAAAGCCAAAATTATTGAAGGTAAAAAAAGGCCGATTAAGATTGGCAAGAAAAAAGCTAAAGAGGGGAAAAGAGCAGAAGGAGAGAAATTAATAGAACAAGGGCAGGTAAAGAGCGAAGAGCCAATTGTGGAAGTAGAAAAAGAGACGGGGAAAGAATCTGAAGGAAAAGAAAAAGGAACAGAACAACAACAAACCGAAGCGACACCCAGAGAAAAAATATCTGAACCAGAAGAATAAATAAGAAGCCTAATGTTCAAGTTATCCACAAACAACCGCTTGACATTAAATAATTTTGTCCATAAAATTCTCTTAAAAGAAATTAGAAAATAAATAAATAAACGGTGGGAATAAGTCTAAGGATCTTTTTGCAGGGTCCTGAAAAGTTCACCCCACCGTTTTTTCTTTTCAGGACTCTGTAAAAGGACCTTTGGTAATTTTAATAAGGATATGAATAAAAAAGTCCCTCAAAAAATTACAAATTTTAAATACTTAGCTCTCTTTGGCTTTTTGGTTTTGATATTAGGGATTTCAGTATTGATTTGGCATTTTAATCCGGAGATACAAGAAGCTAAAAAACACAAAGAAGAAGCAGCGATTTTTAGCCAGAAAATTCAAGAAGAAAGGAACAAGTATATAAATGACAGTTATGGCGGAGAGTCCCCAGAGACAACTTATCAGATGTTTTTGGAGGCGTTAAATGACCAAAACATTGATTTAGCAGTAAGGTATTTTGTTTTTGACAAGCAAGAATTATATAAGCAATTTTTCCTTGATATAAAAAATAATGGTAGATGGGAAGAAATGATGGAAGATTTATTAAATCCAGAAAATCAGAAAGGGGAAATGAAACCCAGCAACTCTTATGTTATTCGCGTCTATAATAAGGATAATTATTTAATAGCTCAAGCGACGTTAAAAGAAATATCTTTTTCAGAAAACGGAGGGGAAATTAGAGGTAGTATTTGGAAAATGATAGAATTTTAGCTCTTTAGTTCATTATGAAAAAAGCCCCGCCGTGTTTTATAATTTTGTTTTTTCTGCTTTTATTTTTGCCCTTACGGGGGTTTACCTATGGCGCAAAAACAACCCATCCTAATTTGTCAGAACTGACAATAAATTTTTATAATCAAAAATCTCCGGCGCATTTGATAAGTAATGCAGAAAAACAATGGATAATACAAGGCAGTATTGAAGAAGACGATGGGGCAAGAAGCATTAATCATTTTTATGATTCAGTCTTCAATGAAACCTGGGAGTTTGGAGGGCTTGATTACTTGTTTCCTTCGTTAACCGCTAAAGAATGGGGGCAAAACCCCTTTGCTCAAGCAGTTTATGACCCTTTATATTTATCTTTTATTGGCCCAATAATTAAAAGCCCGGTGTTTTCAAGGGCTAATTTTACTTGGCAAAAGGCTATTTATGAATACGTAAAAGGCAATAAAGAAATGGCTTTTAAATCTTTGGGCCATATTTTACATTTGATTCAAGATATGAGTGTACCGGAGCATACCAGAAGAAATGTTCACATTTTCTTTGTTGACATTGCCAATAGTCCTTACGAAGCTTATACAGATCAAAGTATAAAAAGTTTTTATGAAGGAGTAAAAAAGAATTTAGAAGGACTAACCTTTTTGAATAAGATAAGCCTTGATGAATATTTTGACGACATTAGCCTTTATTCAAATAATTATTTTTATAGTCCCGACACAATTTTAAATTCAAAATACCAATTGCCTCAGCCGATTTTTTTAGAATTCCCTGAAATTCAAAATGGGAAACAAATTTTTTACGCAATGGGGAAAGATGAAAATAATGAGATATTTCATTTGGCTCTAATGTTAAAAAATGGTATTGGCTGGCGATTAATCTCGGGACCGGCAATTTTCTCTTTGGAGGATAATCAAGTGCTTGAAGATTATTGGCAGAGATTATCTAAGAAGGCTGTTTTAGACGGAGCTGGGGTTATAAATTTATTTTTTAGGGAAGCAGAAAAAGCAAAACTAGACCCCAACTTTATTTCCAAGAATGAAGGCAGTTTTTTGCTGGCAGCTATTGGAGGGATTACCGATTTTATTAATAATATATTCCAAAAGGATTCAGAATTTATACTGATTGATGGAATGACTGATAACGCTCAAGGCAATATAGTGAATGTAGCGTCAGAGGGTTCAAATAATTCATCAAGCATAAATTCATTTAGTGGTACTACCTCTTCTACTAAAGCGCAAAAAGTAACGACCACTACTCTAAAAGCAACAACAACCACTACCAGCAAGAAAACAACTACTACTACTCTAAAACCAACCACAACCACTACTACTAAAACAACCACCACCACAGTTTCCCAACCAAACATTGATTTCTGTAATTTTGATGCTTCTCAAGCACCGTCTCAAAACAAAATTATTATTAATGAAGTTGCTTGGATGGGAACGCAAGATAGCGTGAATAATGAGTGGATAGAATTAAAAAATATTTCTTCAAAAGAAATAGATATTACTAATTGGCAATTACTGGATAAAGATAATCAAATAAAAGTTGTTTTTGAGCCGGGGGCTAAAATTTCCGCTTTTGGGTATTATTTACTGGAGAGGACAAGCGATGATTCAGTCCCTTATATTAATGCCGATTATCTTTATACAGGAATTTTAAATAATGCAAATGAAAGGCTGCGTTTATTTGATAATTATTGCAACCTTCAAGATGAAGTTTTTGCAGAACCAGACTGGCCGGCAGGGGATAATCAAGAGAAAAGAACAATGGAAAGAAAGTCCAATTTAAGCTGGCAAACCAGCGCTGTGATTAATGGCACTCCGAAAAAAGAGAATAGTAATGGCTTGGTCCCTTCTTCAGGAGGAAGCTCCCCAGGAGAAGGTTCTTCCTCTGTTTCAACGACGACAACAACCATAACGACGACAACAATACCCCCGATAATTTATCCTAAAATCTTGATTACTGAAATTAAGGTTGCTGGCTTGTCTTCTGATGGGAAAATTAATGTTTATGACGAATTTATAGAACTTTTTAATTCGAATAATGAAGAGGTTAATTTAGAGGGCTGGTATCTTCAAAAAAAGACCAGCCAAGCAGAGGAATTTTCCTCTTTAGTTCCCTCAAATTTATTAACCGGAAAAAGTATCGGTCCTAATGATTATCTTCTAATTGCTCATTCCTCAAGCGCTTATGCTCAAATGGCAGATATTGTAATTTCAAACTATTCTATTACCGATAACAACACGATTGTTCTTAAAAATCCGAATAGAGAGATTGTTGATGAAGTAGGATTTGGCGAAGCTAATGAGTGTGAAAACACTTGTATGTTAAATCCTGAACCCGGGCAAAGCATCCAGAGGAAAAATTTGGATAATAATTTTGTTGATTCTGATAATAATCTTAACGATTTTGAGGTTCAAAATTGCCCGACTCCCAAGGGGACTCCCTCTGATATTTGTTTTATTCCTTCGTCTCCTGTTTTTCTAACCCCAGCTATACCTTATATCACAGAGTTTTCTTGGCATCCTTTTGACAAAAATTCTTCCAAAATGGTAATTGATTTTAGAATAAATTCTTATCCTTTTATTCCAGCAACGAGCGGGACGACAAATATGTTTACAGCAATGGCTTTTTATTTGAATTCAGATTTTGACGACGCCTCAAGCACTTTTGGGATTCCCTTGGATTATTTGGGGAACAGGGATTATTGGGAGATTGGAAACAATAACTCCGGCTTAATATTGACCTACCCAAATTATGCCAACAATACGTCTAAAATAGGAAGTATAATTTTTACAACAGACGGGAAAATGGCTGCTGATTCTTCCGCGCCAAGAAAATTATCTTATAGATTAGACCAGCTTCCTGATGATAATCATTTTATTGTTGAAATCACAGGCACTACTAAATGGCAATCATTGAATTTTACCCCTGATCAATATGTGACAATTGGGTATTACGGCTATGATAAGAATTTAACTTCTTATTTGAAATTAATCGCTTATGATAATACTAAATTTTATTTTAACCCTTCAAATTATTATCATCCGCCTACTAATGTTACCTATTTTGATGTTGAGTGTAGCAATGAAAGTTGCGATAATTTAATTTTTTCTTGGAAACCTGCTTCGGACGAAGACCCAAAAGATATTTTAAAATATGATATCCATTATGTTTTTGCCAAACAAGGAGATGATTCAAGCAATAATGATTTAACTAGACATTCTTGGGAGTGGTCTGCCTCTCAAAACATTTCCGGGGAGCCGTTTTTGAATAGCCAAACAAATAAGTTTAATCTCCAAGTCCCTATAAGCGAAATTTATTATATCAATGCCAAAAGATTACCCGGCGTTCCTTTGGATGTATTCTTTGGCATTAAAGCCCGAGATAACGAGGGATTAAAATCAGAAAGCCCAAAAATAATATTTCTTCATATTCCTCCAATCACGCCATAAACACCAGTGCCCCCTTGACGGTATCGCGATTTATTGATATTATATGAATACCCTGTAATTGGGTATTTTAAGCTCTTTTAAAATATACAAATAAATTAAGGAGGAATAGTTGATGGTAATTAAAAAGAAATGCATAGAAAGCATAGGAATTAAATTTATTGAAGAAATCAAAGGTAAGGAAGTCGGCCGGGCTTTTTTGTATATCTTGTATAATGATCTCCATGAACAACCCTTTGGTTTTTTAGAGGATGTTTTTGTTGAGGAGGCTTTTAGGAATAGAGGGATAGCGACTTCATTGGTAAGTAAAATTATTGAAGAAGCCAGAGACAGGCAATGTTATAAGATTATCGCCACTAGCAGATATTCCAGGCCTAGTGTCCACGCATTGTATAGACGTTTAGGCTTTCAGGATTGGGGAACTGAATTTAGATTAAATTTAGAGAAAGTATAGATTTTTTAAAAAGGTATAAAGGGATAAGAGGGTATAGAATTATCTATTCCCTCTTTTTAATTAATTTAGCCTTGAGTTTGTTAGATGGGTGTAGTATGATGAATCTAACTTATGGATATTTTAGATGATTTAAAATATAGAGGATTGATATATCAGTGCAGTAATTTAGAAGGGTTAAGAAAAGAACTGAAAAGAGGAAAAATTGTTTTATACTGCGGTTTTGACCCTACTGCCGATAGTCTTCACGCCGGGAACCTCTTACAAATATTGGCATTAAGGCGGTTTCAAGAAGCAGGGCATCAGCCCATTGCTTTAATAGGCGGTGGCACTGGTTTGATTGGAGATCCAAGCGGCAAAAAAGAGGAAAGGGTTTTGAATCCTCAGGAAACAGTTAAAAAATGGGCAGTTTTATTTAAAAAGCAAATAGGAAAATTACTGGACTTTAAAAGAAAAAATAATCCAGCTTTATTAGATGATAATTATAATTGGCTGGCTAAGATTAAAGTGATAGATTTTTTAAGAGACATCGGCAAATATTTTACCATTCCTTATATGCTGGCTAAAGACGCAGTGAAGGCGCGGCTGGAGACAGGAATTTCTTTTACTGAATTTAATTATATGGTTTTACAGGCCTATGATTTTTTGTGTTTGTTTGAAAAATATAATTGTCAATTACAGATTGGTGGCAGCGACCAATGGGGTAATATTACGGCCGGCATTGACCTAATAAAGAAAAAAACGAATAAAGAAGTTTATGGGTTGACTTTGCCTTTGATTTCCAAAGCCAGTGGAGAAAAATTTGGGAAAACTGAATCAGGCACTATTTGGTTAGATCCCCAGAAGACCTCACCTTATCAATTTTATCAGTTTTGGGTTAATACTGATGATCAAGATGTGATTGGCTATTTAAAATATTTTACATTTTTATCCAGACAGGAGATAGAAAATTTAGAAAAAGCGCTCAAACAAAACCCAGAAAAAAGAGAACCTCAGAAAGCTTTAGCCAGAGAAGTTACTACTTTAGTTCATGGCAAAAGGATGTCTTTGGCGGCTGAAAGAGTGTCACAGAAATTATTTTATGGCGATCTTGAAAGTTTTTCAGAGGAAGAATTAGAGATGATATTTAGAAACACCCCGGCAACTCTTATCCAAAAAGATAGAGGAATTAATTTAATAGATTTATTAGTTCAAGCAGGCGTTTGCTCCTCTAAAAGGCAAGCTAGGGAAGATACTAAAAATAAAACGATATCTATAAATGGCAAACTTTATGAAGATGATAAAATGATAATTCAAAAATCAGATTGTTTTTATAATAAGTATTTAATTATTAAGAAAGGAAAGAGAAATTATTATTTTCTCTTGTGGAAATGATAAATATTTGTTATGCTGTTTCCAGCAAGAGGGAAGTAAAAATTAGGAAAGTAAAAATTAAATCCGCAGTTGGCGGAAAAAATAAAAAATATGAAAAAAATAAATGTGCCTTTAATTATAGTTATTTTAATGATAGCCGCTTTTTTAATTGGCTATGGCAGTAAAAACGGAAGTTCAGTAGGACTATTTGGCGGTCAAAAAGCCGAGAGATTGGCTCAAAATGCCGTTGATTATATAAACCAAAATTTTTTGGCTTCAACCGGAGGAGAAGCAACTTTGGGCAGTATAAATGAAGAAAGCGGGGTTTATAAATTTACAATATTGATTAATGGCGTAGAGTATACTTCTTATATAACTAAAGACGGGAAAATTCTTTTTCCTGATGGGGTGCCTTTGGCAGCAGAATCAGAAACAGAAGGAACAGAAGAAAATGTCCAAAGAGAGCCGAAAACTTGTGAAGATTTGGCAAAGAGCAATGAGCCGATTTTGGAGGCTTTTATCGTTAGCCAATGTCCTTTCGGGACTCAAATGCAAAGAGTGCTAAATGAAATTGTGAAAAATATACCCGAATTAAAGGATTACATTAAGATTGAGTATATAGGGTCAATTCAAAATGGAAAGATTACAGCAATGCATGGGGATGAGGAAGCCGAGGAACACTTAAGACAAATTTGCATTCGGGAGGAGCAAAAAGATAAATATTGGAATTATATTGATTGTTATCTAAAAGAAGGTAAATCAGAGCAATGTTTAGAGTCGGCCGCAGTACTCATGACGACTTTAAACCAATGTTTAGAAGATAAGTCAAGGGGGTTAAAATACGCGCAATTAGATTTTAACGCCCAAGAGGAGTATGGGATAACTGGTTCGCCTACTTTAATTCTCAACAAAGAAAATGTTAGTGAGTTTGATTTCGGAGGCAGGACAGCGGAAGCCGTAAAAACCGTAATTTGCTGTGGGTTTAATTCTACCCCAGATTTTTGCG
>JAQUKM010000011.1 GCA_028719125.1 Minisyncoccota bacterium
CGGCTGCTGCGGTGCGGTGAATACCGTTCATGAAGCCAAAGCCTGCATAGGAAAGCCTCTCTACGATAGGAGCATCCATTTCTCCCCCCTGCTGAAGCTTTTCAAGCAAAGGAGGGAGTCTTTCGGGCTTCCTCACATCTACCTGTAGCACCCTCATTAGCTTTCTTGGGTCTACCTCCAGAAGAGTGTGGCAGGAGAAAACATTAATCCACTCGATCGGCGCCACAACAGCACCTCCTTTCTCCGTCTACAGATTAAACAGTTCAATCAAACAATCCCTGGTCCTTTGCCTCTTGCTCGGTAAGAATAATTCTTCCGCCTGAGGCATTTTCTCTTTCTTTGCTTGCCTTTTCTGCAATTTCCTTCAAAACTTCGTCCCAGTCAATTTCAGACTTCATTGTTCTCCCCCTTATTTTTAATGATTATATATTATATCAATTATAATCAAAAAGTCAAGCCGAAATGGCTTGAGATTTGATTCTGAATGTTCAATTTGGCTCCGCACCTTGGACAAAATCCGAACCTATTTTAGGGATAATCCGGACGCGGAGTTCTGACCTGCCCGCCGCCGCGGCGGCGGGCAGGAAATCCGCTTCGCGGTCCCACCCGGCTCCGAGTTCGCCTCTGGCGGACAGCCAAAGCCGCAAAAATGACATTTAAGGAAGGGGGGCAGCGAAAAATTTTTAAAAAAGTATCTATTTTTGCGGTTTGGCTATTTCGGAGCCGTCCCTATCCCCAGCCCGCCGAAGGCGGACAATTTTTCAAATTAATTTCCTACCTTGAAGGGTGGTGGGTGGGTCTAGATTTATGGAGTAGAATTAATGAAAATATTAAGCAAATTTTTCAATTATTTTTTCTGCCTCACCAAATCCTTGCCCAAATAAGGTCCACCTGTTATCAGCAAGCTTATGAATCAAATCATTACTATCCATATTTTTAAGATTCTTCTTGAGGTGATCTTTATTCTTAATTTTTTGCCTTGTGCTTTCAAGTAGTTGATCTTCGGAGAGTCCATCTGGTACAGAATAGAGAAGGAGTAAAATTCTCTGTGTGCCAGAAAGCTTTGGGTTCGTTGTACGAAATATGCCTCCGACACTTTGAACCAATGGAATTTTCCTAGTAAAAAGTAATCTTATTGCATCCTCGGGATTTTTTATACCACTTTCTTTCAGAATCTCTATAATGATCCACGTACTGATATTAAAAATTAAATTCGCATCAATTATCTGGGGATCAACTGCCTTTAAATGCACGGACTTTTTCCGAGAACGAAAGTCGTAAATAGACCGACTTAGGCGTGCTAAGTGGATTCTTAAACCATCGAGTCCAGAGGCTTTCTCAAGTTTTTGAATACAAATATCAATATCAAATTTACTTCCAAGAGGCGTATGAGCACCTAGCACAAAATGCTCGGCAATCCTCAGGGCCGACTCAACAAAAAGACCAGTGTTTTGTAAAAGATCCACTGGTTTTTGTGCTACAAATTCTTCTGAAATCTTCTGAAAACTAGAAAACAAGTTCTCAACAAGCTTGTCATCATTTATCTTTTTCCTTAGTTCTTGTTTGGCACGTTCAAGCATTTTATTTCCTCTTAAGATACTTGTTTGTAGGCAAGAATAAAACGTTTGCCTTTCTGGATTTTTTCGCGAATTAGCAATCCCTTCTTGACCATTGCCCTTAAAACATTAACAACGCTTGCCCGCAACGGAGTCTTTTTCGTTAGTAATTTAAGGGTAAGCGTATTACAAACTTCGATATCGGTTCGCCATTCGGCAAAAAATCCATCTTTCAAAAGTTTTTCTATCGGAGGAAATAAGTCTTCGCCTTTATTTCTGGTATTTGTTTTCCGCTCTTCCTCTAACGATGCCATTTTGAGATCTTTTACTTTTCTTCCTTCGAGGGCACGAATTCTTTTTTCATGATCTTCAAGCTTGCCGAGAATTTGTTGAACGTTATCGTAAGCCATAATTATTTCTTCAGCTTGTATGCCCAAACCTTTCCTTTGCCCTTTGTTTTGTATTCTCGCGTAAGAACTTTTTTTCTAACCAAGGGCAGAAGGTAGGATGGAAGGCTAGTTAATTTGATGGGGATTCCGCGTCGTCCCAGTTCAATTTGAATTTCACCGAGTTCCCGCAAATCAGAAAAATATCCTTCAGTTATTAATTCCTCGATGGCCTTAGACTTAGAAGGACCACTCGCTGTCTTTTTAATTGGTGCGCTTTTTTCTGCGCCTGAATTACTGTCAGAATTATCACTCCCCTTATTTTCTCCCTTACTCAATATGGTCTCCAATTCATAAATTCCTTTCGATAGAATTTGATATTTACCTTTATCGCTCTTCACTAAAAAGCTATCTGTAAGACTCTTTAATATTGGGCGCAAGGTATTACCGGGGATGCCTAAAACCTCCTCCATAACACCGGGGGACGAACTCCACCCCTTTCCATCTAAAAGTTCCCATGCCTTTCCACTGACCAAGAATAGTAAAATCTTACTTCTATTAGGCAAACGCATACCATCCTTGGTTAAACTTACTTTTCTTCCTTCTTGAATCAACTCAACCCTGCCCTTTAAAAGATTTTCGACCAAATCAGCAGAAATTTGCTTATTATTGATGACTAAATCTTGTAAAGCCATAATATTAGTTGTTTTGTTGTTATTATACTAAAACGACCTACATTATTAAGTATAACAAAAGCCCCTTTGAGCTGTCAAGAGGCCACTATGAAAGAAACCAAACAGTAGTTATGTCTTATGTCTCCCACCTTAAACTTCCTTAAACATTTCAGTTTTCTTGCCTTCATCCATAATCAATCCTCTAAGCTTGCTTCGAGTTTTGATTTAAATTCCTTATATTTTTTACTTTTTAGTGTCTGAAAAAAAGCATCATAACTTTCTGGCGATAAAAACTTAAAATAGTATTTCTGTTTATTCTGCAACCCATTCACTCTCTGGAAGTGCTTTCTAGCATATTTTAACTTTGCACTATTCTCATCTGTAACAGCTTTATCTTCTTTAATCTCTACTACTAAAATATCATTTCCTATTTTAAGAAAGAAGTCGGGGTTGAAACTGCCCTGTTTTGGATGTTCTCCTTTCCGCCAAGAATATTCTATACTATAAAAACCGACGTCTCTTGATTTAATCCAGGCATTTACTGTTTTTGCCTTCTCGTCTTCAATTAATTTCTTAATAAAGTCTCTCTCAGGCTTTTGGGCTGCAAATGTGATATTCACCGGCGTCTTAAAGTTATAGCGGTTCTTAACCTCAATAAGTGCTGATCTTGGCAACGATTCGTCTTCTAGTAATTCTTCCAATAATTTTTTATCCTCATCTTCACTTAATTTCTGCGTATAATCATCGAAAAATATTGTACTACCCCTCCTTAATGCGCCAACTCCTAAGCTATCTTTCTTCATTTGAGCAGTATTAATTTTTGTTAAATTTTCTGCTTTGATTTTATATCTTAAACTCTTTGTTTTCTTTCGTCTGGCAACTCCAAATGCTTGTAAGGTTTTTTGAAGATTTTCTTCGCTCACCCAGCCTGTTTTATCTTTAATTCTTTTGAGCGATTTTTTAATTACATCTTTAATTTTCTCTTTGTTAAATTTCTGTTTATAATTAGTCCCCAAATCCATATCTATCGCAGCAATAGCTCCCCAAACCCGTTCTACTGCCTCTTCGATTGGACACATTTTTAGTTCTATTATCGCCTTTCTTGTTTCTTCGTCTCCTAAAACTGCCTTTGCGTATCTTATCTCTCTTGGTAATCTGCGTGCCTGTGTCGAATAAGAAATTCCTTCTTTTTGTAGCTTGGCAAAGTTGAATTCTTTTAACTGTGGTATTTCAACCCTCTCTTCAGTTTTCTTGTAATCAATATTATCAAGATTGAAATTATAATTTTCTTTTTTGGGAATTATGTAGCTATGAATTCTTTTCTCTATTTCTAAAACTTCGTCAACCAGATGTTTAATATTCTTTGACCACTTATCATGGTTAAAAACAGTAACTATTGGCTGCTCGCCTTTATAAGCTTGAGGAATTCGCAACCCTCTACCCAACACCTGAGCAATGAGAAGTTTAGAATTAAAAGCCCGCTCTTCATGTGGCACAATCTGAAAGACATTTTCTACGTCCCATCCCTCCGAAAGCATACTTACTGAGGTAATCCATTCCACCGGATTCCTCTTATCATCTACTGTCTTTAATTTTGGAATATTATCTTTGTGTTCTGGGGCAGAAGTAACAATTAATAATTTCTTTTCTGCTGTTTTTCGGTTAATCTTATCCTTCTTAGCTAAAAATTTAATCCATTTTTCAGTTAATTGTCTACAATTGGAAATATCTTTTGTTACTAAAATAGTTAAGGGTTTAAGCTTGTAATATTTCCTTTTGTTCCTTTTATGGTTTTCATAAATCCATTGGAATTTCTCTGATTCATTTTTAGGTACACCTTCGGTAGCATAGAAAAATGATTTTACAAATTTTTCTTCAATCGACTGTCTTAAAGAAAATCTATAAATTACATCAGTAAAATAATCGTTTTTTACATAACAAGTTCCCGAATCTCCAACAATGTATTTAAAATTATATTTTGGATCTAATAAAAACTCTTTCCACTTTTTTAATTCCGCGCCAGATACACTAGTCATATGATGAACCTCATCGTTCAAAATAAGTGTTCTTTGCCCTTTATTTCCCAAACTATCTTTAATGGCTGACTTTACATGTTGATAAGTAGCGTGGATATTCTCTACACAAATATCCCCCTTTTTGATAGTTTCTGAAGCATTAATAATCCCAGGATTTAAAATTGTTGCTCCGCTGCCTTTCAATAAATCTCTTAAGGTTTTATCGGCCGAGAGAGCACGAAATTTATCCAATAATCCATCTTCAATAGTTGTAGAAGGGCAAAGTACCAATACTTGATCTACTACTCCAGCGGCTAACATTATCCGAGCCAAACCATACAAGATAAAGCTTTTACCAGTTCCGGTAGCTAAATCTAGCGAGCAATAAAGTTTTTCTGGTAATTGTAGATTTTTAACGAAATCTGTAAAAGTAGCATACTTTTCTTGTAAAATTGGATTTCGATGATAATTCTCTTCGGCTAATTCTTTGAGGTTTTTATATTGGCCGCCAAGTAGGTATCTCAAAGTTATTCTGATTGCTTCTTTTTGATATTCTCGTTCCCGACAAAGGGCATCTAAGAAAGGTTCATATTTATTAATATCAAAAACCTTCGGATCAATATCTTCCGAGACCTTTAAAACTAAATCTTGATTTCGAAATGTTTGTTTATCTAACAACACAGTTTTATTTCTTAAAGTCTTTTAATGCTTTAATTTCCCGTTTCTCGTTTCCAAAGATGTCGCAATAAATAATCATCATCTGGCCTTTAATTTTACCTGGATCAAAGCGAATCTCATAATCTTGTTTCCCCAAATCTTCAGCGTAGAAAACATCATCCAAATCAAAGACTTTACCATTGTAATCATAATCAATCATTACCATTGAAAGGGTTTCTAAATTCTTAAAATTCTGCGGTTGATGAGATAAAGTGTTACTTTCAAAAGTTTTAATTTGAATTACGGCCTCCCTTTCGGGGTGATTTAATCTCTGCTGCCCGGCACGTGGTTTTGCCAGATAATATTGACATCGTATTTTCGGTATTTGAATGAAATCAAAACCAACAGCCTCCATAATATCATTAACAGCTCTCACGTCTGCCGGTTGCTTTATAGAACTAAATCCTTTCTGGTGGATTTCAGAGATTATTGAATAAGGAATTCTCAAGATAAAATATTTTATCCCGTCTTTTTCTACATAATCTTCTAAAAATTGAACATTAGCCGCTGGAGTAATAATAAAAAACCATTTACCAATTTTCTCTCCTAAAGTTGAATGTAAATCATCAATAAATCCATAATCTAAAACTATGTCTTTATGTTTTTGATAATTAAAAACTAAGACATCAAAGTTACCTAAATAACCGTCGAGGTCAATACCTGAAATCGTATGTTTTTCTTCGCGACATTGAAAAAGCCTTAGAGCAAAATCACGATACTGTTCCCATGGAAGTTCTTTAATCTTTTGATAATCGTAAAGTCCAGCATTATAAAGAGTAAATGGTTTTGGTGCTAATTTTTTACCATTATTACCAATCTCTTCTTTTAAATTTAAAAGTCGCTTTTGGATTGTATAAATTGCTAATTTTGAAGAATCAATCATAATCCATCGCCTATCTAGTTTTTCAGCTACTGCGCCAGTGGTGCCCGAACCCGCAAAACAATCCAGCACTATGTCGTTAGGATTTGATGAAGCTTTAATAATCCGTTCGAGCAACGCCTCTGGTTTCTGGGTAGGAAATGGAACATATTCATTAGACATATTAAAAACTTGAGGAATATCCCAAACATCACCAGCTCTTATGGTATTCTTAAATATCCCACTTCCTTTCCCGCACGATTCGCATTTAATTTCTTCTACATTGCCCATTTTATCTTCCATTCCGGGTTTGTACGGAAGAATTCTTTCCTCGTACTGAGGATTAAATAAGAAGGTCCCAACATTTTTAACATACCACAAAATTACTTCGTGTTTTTTGTTCCAGTATCGAGTAGTTCTCACGCCAGTAAAATAACGCCAAATTAAATCTCCCATAAACTTATTCTCATAAAATATTTCATCCATCAATGCTTTAACATAATGCACTTTTCTCCAATCTAAATGTACGTAAATACTACCATCATCGGCTAAAATCTCACGCAAAAAAATTAGGCGCTTTCTTAAAAATTCCAAAAATTTAGCACCGGCGATTTTATCTTGATATGCTTTTTGATCTTGGCTTCCTTTAAAATCTTGTTTTGTAGCAAAGGGTGGATCAATATAAATAAGCTTAACTCTTCCTTTAACTTCTGGATCATTTATCAGCTCTTTTAAAACTTGTAGATTATCACCGAAAATTAATTTATTAGTCCAACCATTTTTTAGCTTAGCACCATTACAAAATGTCTTGACTGGCTGAAGCGGCACCCTCATTGTTTCTGCTAAAATATCCTCCTCTCTTTCTTTTCCGGAATAAATCAGCTCATATTCTTTCTTGCCTTCTGGAAAAAGAATATTTTTATAATCCTCCGGAATATCCTTCTTTTCTTCTAAAATTTTTATAAGTTGTTTTCTAATTTTTTGATCCATAATTATGTCTTAAATAAATCGCTCACTGAAATGCCTAATGCCCTAGCAATTTTTTGTAGAGTTTCAATTGTAGGATTAGGATTATTACCGGCTTCTATATTAACAACTGAATTCAACGACAAATCAGCAAGCTTAGATAGTCTATCTTGCGAAATACCCTTAGATTGCCTCAATTTCTTTATATTTTTGGCAATGGTTGATTTAGAGTTATTTTGCCTTGACATAGTATCTTGCTCCAAGATATACTATTATAATGTATTAAATATATTGTATGCTATCTGGTTTATCTAATATAATAATATCGTAGATAGCATAAATCGTCAATTTCGGCCGCGCGAAGCGCGGCCCAGGGTGGGACGGCTCCGAAATAGCCAAACCGCAAAAATAGATACTTTTTTAAAAATTTTTCGCTGCCCCCCTTCCTTAAATGTCATTTTTGCGGCTTTGGCTGTCCGCCAGAGGCGAACTCGGAGCCGGGTGGGACCGCGAAGCGGATTTCCTGCCCGCCGCCGCGGCGGCGGGCAGGTCAGAACTCTGCGTCTGGATTTTCCCTAAAATACGTTCGGATTTTTCCCAGCGTTCGGAGCCAGACAGGAATCCTTGAAAATTTTTCCTTATTTTCCGCCTCGCCGCTTCGCGGCTCGGCGGCCACAGGGGGCAAATTTCCGAGACATTTTTCGCCCTGCGGGCGAAAAAATTTTACTAATAATTAAGGTAAAAATATATGACAAAATACTTTCTCTACATCCGTAAATCCACTGACGAGGACGATCGCCAGGTTCTTTCTTTGGAAGCGCAGGAAACAGAATTGCGGGAATTCGCCAAAAAAGAGCAGCTCACAATCGTTGATACTTTTCACGAATCGCATACTGCCAAAGAGCCAGGCCGTCCGATTTTCAATAAAATGCTGGAACGGATAGAAAAAGGTGAAGCTGAGGGGATAATTTCATGGCATCCCGACCGGCTCGCCCGCAATTCTGTTGACGGCGGCAGAATAATTTTCCTGATTGATTCTGACAAAATACAATTTCTGAAATTTCCGACTTTTTGGTTTGAGGCAACACCGCAGGGAAAATTCATGCTCAATATCGCTTTCGGCCAGTCGAAATATTTTGTTGACAATCTTTCAGAGAACACCAAAAGAGGCCTGCGCCAAAAATTAAGGCGGGGCGAATTGCCGGGTTACGCTCCGCTCGGTTATCTCAATGATCTGCGAAATCATACGATGGTAAAAGACCCTGAAAGATTTCTTCTCGTCAAAAAACTTTTTGAATTGTACGCAACCGGCAATTATTCTCTGAAAAGCTTGAAAGAGAAAATTACTTCTGCCGGTCTTTTGAGCAGAAAAGGAAACAAACTTTCAATTTCCGTAATCCAAAGCGTTCTGCAAAATCCTTTCTACTACGGCCCCTTCAAATACAATGACGAACTTTATCAAGGAACTCACAAGCCGATGACAACAAAGAAACTTTTTGAAAAATGCCAGCAAGTTTTGCAAAGCAGGGCCAGACCGGTAAAGCGACTCAAAGAAGTTCACGCTTTCCGGGGACTGCTGAAATGCGGGGAGTGCGGCTGTATGATAACCTCGGAAATCCAAAGAGGCCACATTTATTACCGCTGTACTAAAAAGAAAGGGCCTTGCTCGCAAAAGTACATCAGGGAAGAAACGCTGGCTGAACAGATTTCAGATATACTCCAAATATTCTCTATCCCCTCTTTTGAGGCCAAGAAGATGGTTGCCGAACTAGACAAAGATGAAAATGAGAAATTTCGAGCCGGCTTTTCTTTTTCTCAAAATCTGAAATCTCAAATAAAGGAATGCGAGGAGAAGCTGGAAAAACTTTTGGACGCCCATTTGAACAATGACATTTCCCGCGAAGAATATCTTGAAAAGAAACAAAAACTGCTTAACCAAAAAGTTGAGATTTCAGAAAAATTAGCCAACTTTGAGAAAAAGGGAGGTAATTGGCTCGAACCTGCCAAAAAGTTCATTTTAGCTTCAAATCAAGCACAAATTGCAGCAAAATCAGGCAATCTCCAAGAAAGAGCCGAAAAACTCAAAAAAGCCGGCTCGAACATGCTTTTGACCAACCGGAAAATAAAATATTTCCCGCGCGGAGCGTGGGAAATACTCGAAAATTTGCCTGTTTTCGGCGCCGAGCCGCGAAGCGGCGAGGCGCAAAACGTGTTCAAAAAAGCGGAAAATTTAGCTATGCTCCGCGGGCTAGATGAAGTTCGAACGTGGATCATGGAAAATTACACTGATGGTTCTTTTGCCCCTTCCCGCTAAAAACGTTCCTTAAAAATTTATAGTTTTTATTGAAAGTTGAAGATGCGCTTTACTCGAGCACCTGCCGGCCATCTTCATTTTAAAACGACGGAGGTATAAAGGAAGGAGGGAAAATTTGCTGGAGAATAATGTTAATTGAAGAAATAAATAATCAACTTCAATTCAATCTGTTAATTATTTGAGTCATAAAGTCCCTTGTGGCCTGATCAACAATACTGTAATAAGGAGGCCCAGAAAAAGAAAGACTCCAATCTGCCGAATACTTCTCTTGATTTGACAATACTTCTCTCCTACAATTCTGTAATTCAACGTTAGAGGTTATACCTGCTTCTTCCTCTGTAAGGAAAAGCATATCCCAGGACATATTCCAGGGATCAGTATTGGGATACTTGGCTTTTTTATAGTTATCCATTAATCTATCGTAGAGTTCACCACAAGTTTCTTCAGAATAAAAATAACCTGATTTTACCAGCAATCCGTAATAAGTTCTTACCTTCGATCCAGTAAAGATACTTCTGTAGACTTCGGCAAAGTCTTCTTGCGGTGACAATCCCCAGTTTGTTCCACGTCTAGATGTGGTACTGGGGATTCCTCGTAATTCATAGTATTTTCCCCATTCTTCGCTCGTTAATTGCGCTCCGATATGATGACCCAATTCATGAGTCAATATTTCAGACAAACTGCTGAGCTTTGTTTTATTGATAAAAATCAAAGACATTTTGCCAAACTTCCCGCTATAAATTCCCCCACCCGTTATGAAATCAGGACTGAAACTTGGCATACTGATTTTCCCCTCTGACGTCTTGATGTATTCATATTCCGAAACTGCCAAAGTATTAACAATAATTATACCGACGCTCTTTAAAAGGTTTTTGGGAAAGTTAGCCTTATAAATTATCTGAGTAATATTATTTTTAGTAGTATCGCCAAGAGGTGCTGTGCTAGGATAGTCTATTTGACCGAGATAAAAACTGTAGCCCACATTCTCTACCTGCTGAAGAGTTATTATCTTTTCGTTAGGTACTGATATATCTGATTCTTTCTCCAGAGGCTTCTGTTTTGTCGTATTTACCGCCGTAAACTCATCAGGAATAGTAGGAAGGTTAATTATTCCTAGCACAGAAAAGTAATAAACAGTGAATCCTGTCGTAATAACAAGAATTAATATCAAGATTTTTTCTCTCTTTGTCATTATCTAATCTTATCAAGAATTCACTTGTTAGCAATAAATCAAAATATAAAATCATTATAAGGATAAATTAATAAGAAAGACCTAAAACAAAAACTCATCCACCTGGAATGGTCGATTACTAACAATGGCTAAGTAACCTTTAGCTACTCGGCCTTGGATTCAGGGCTTTCTTTCTTTGCTTTTTTTCTTCTCTTTTCCGCTGCCTCGTACAATATTTGCTCCCAGATTATATTAGCTAGCTGCTCGACTGCCATATCTACCAGTTCTTCCCTCTCCTCTTTGCTCATCTTTTCGGAAGGATCATCCGGAGAAAGATTTATATAACCACCTCCCTTGACCTGTATCCTATGGGGTTTGGCAATGCTCCCCTTCATGGTGAGTTAACTTTAACTCAAGGGGTAAGAGAGAAAAAGGAGGGAAATATTGCTAGAAAAGTTAAAATCTATCGACTCAATAAAAAACTGGACTGTGAAATTGTCATCTCTTTGTTCTGCCGGTGATTTTAGAGTTTTAGATCAGAAAAATGTTAGGTTGTCTGGAAGAGATACTAAAAACAAATGGGAGGTATTAACCGATGTTTGATTTTTGTTTCTTGTAAATCTCCCTCCAAAGTTTTTGAAGCTCTTCGAAATATTTTATTTTATCAACAGATTTTTTTAATTCTTTATTTCCTATTTCTTCAAGTTTAATTTTCACCATTTTAGCAATTTTTCTATACGAAGCTTCTTGCGGAATAATTTCCAGAAATTTGTGTGCGACGGCATGTCTATCTTCAGGGGTAGGATCATTCAAAATATTCAAAATTTGAGAAAATGCTAAGATGCCTGCCGCATAATATTTGTTTCTTTCCGCAGAAATTACCCCTTCTTCAATGGCACGATGAAGAAGGGGATATGTTTTAAGAATATATAAAAGACGTTTCGACATGCGAACAAAGACGCAACATTTTTCCGTCCCTATATTAATCCAGTCTTTATTTCTATTAGACTCTACGCGAACTGCACAATGATACGATCCATGACTCATTGAACACTAATATGGTATCCCACGCTTTCAATGGGCTTTCCGTTATTTATGTCCTCCCTAACTCTAGAGGCTCCGAGCGTTACTAAAAAATCAAATATTTTCTCGTCTTCTAGATGCTCGTACTCGAACAGACAAGTGATAGAAAAAGAACCGAAACCAATCTCTTCATTCTTTTTATTCTTAACGCTGTATTTTACCGACCAATTAGAATGGCTATCTCGGATATCTTTTTTAAAACTATTTTCATCTATTTCAACCACGTAATCTTTACCGTTTTTATCTTCTATTTTCCTAGTTTTCATAATAAATTTAAAACTTCATTAACTAATTTTCCAACTTTTATTAAACTATACCTGATTTAATGTAATATTTTTGTTCGTCTTTCTGATAGAGAAAAACACGACGATAAGCACCAATGCAAAAGGAGGTAATGAAACCTTCAATGCGTTTTCGATAAGATATGGTTTAAATTCTTCACTGCCAAACAATTCTTCTTTATATTTATTTTCTTCTTCTATAGTTATACTCTTGCCAGATGTTTCTATATTTTGATTATTCATTCTTGTTAAATAGTCAATGGTAACTTCATAACCAATCATTCTATACGCAGCTATATACCCTGTAACCAATGATAATGTAAGACACAATACCATAATTATATTTTTGTTTATCTTTAATAGTTTTCTAAAGATAAACCACAAAATATAGACTGAAATAAATTCAAATAAGAATATACTTATATAAGTCCCCATATTATTTTCTTATTTTTCGAGAAGCATCTACCTACCCTCAATCTGACTCTATTTTGAAGGAAAGTCAATAAAGGGACAATAGGATTCGAACATGGGTTTTATTCTCAAGATATTCATCAAGATGAGTAAATTTGCTTCTTTAAGTAAAATTTAAGGAGAGAGGTGAATTTAAAAACCCCTTAATGGGGTTAGTCCTTAGAAGTTATCCACAGAAAGGGGGTTAAATTTGCTGTAAAAGGCAAATATTCACGTCAAAAAAATAGGGCTCCGCGGGTAGGATTCGAACCTACAACCTAGTGCTTACACCATATCCTAATGTTTCCAAAAGGGGTGGACTATCTCATCATCCTTTGAGGATGCGAGGCGCTATAAGTCTCTGAACCTTCCCTAA
>JAQUKM010000012.1 GCA_028719125.1 Minisyncoccota bacterium
CTTTCAATCAACGCTTTACTATTATCAACTCCGAGCCTCTTTTATTTTTATGAAATTTATAAAACACCCCTTTGGCGGTTTTTATTAATTTTTGAAAAAGCCTTTCCCCAGATACTCCTTTATATCTTTATATGTTTTCAATTAAAAAAGTTATTTAATAAATCAGCGGATTTTTATTAGCTTTAAGAATTTTTTATTTAATAGAGAAAATATGGTATTATTAATCTGTATTCAGTATTCTGTATTGAGTATTGAGTATTGAGTATTGAGTATTGAGTATAAATTACTTAATTACTATAAATTGCCAATTACTAATTATTATCTGTGATTATGAAACTTGCATTAAAGGACATGGAAAGCCTAGCAACTACTGTTCGTCAAGAAATTTTAGAGATGCTTTTAGAAGCAAAATCCGGTCATTGCGCCGGACCCTTGGGCGCAGTAGAAATATACACTAGCCTATATTTCAGCGGTATTTTAAAATATGACCCTCAAAGGCCTAATTGGGAGGATAGAGACAGGGTTATTGTTTCCCAAGGCCATTATGCTCCTTTAATTTATGCAATTTTGGCCCATGCCGGTTATTTTCCTTTGAGAAAATTAAGGACTCTAAGAAAATTAGAGAGTCAGTTGCAAGGGCATCCTTATCGTTTGTCATTGCCAGGAATAGAAACCTCATCCGGCCCGGTTGGAGAAGGGTTGTCTCAGGCAGTAGGAATGGCTTTGGGGGCAAAATTAGACAATAAGAAATATCAAGTATATTGTTTAATGGGGGATGGCGAGCAAGACTGTGGCAACACTTGGGAAGCCGTAATGACGGCAAATAAGTATAGTTTAGACAATCTGACAGCCATTATTGACAGAAATAACATCCAAATTGATGGTTTTACAGAAAAGGTAATGCCTTTAGAGCCGTTGAAAGAAAAATACGAATCTTTTGGATGGAAAGCGCTGGAGGTTGATGGCCATAATATTCCGGAAATCATAAAAGCCCTAAATGCTTCAAGGTCTATTTTCGTCAAGCCGGTAGTTATTATTGCCCACACTATTCCGGGCAAAGGCGTAGATTTTATGCAGTGGGAATATGAGTGGCATGGCAAAGCGCCGAGCTCAAAGGAGGCAGAAGAAGCATTGCGCCAATTGCGAAGTTTGGAAGGGAAAATCGATTCAGAACTGGATTAAGTTTCTCCGCCTCGCAGATGGCGGGCGGCGAATCGCCTTTTAGTTTTTGAATTTTACTATTATGCTCAATCCTAAAATTAAATTTAATCCCAAAATTTTTTCTGAAGGGATTGAAAGAATTTCTCCTCGTGATGGTTTTGGAGAAGGTCTGTCTTTAATAGGGGAAATGGATAAAAGAGTGGTTGCTTTATGCGCTGATGTCACGGAATCTTTAAGAATGCATTTATTTAAGAATCGTTTTCCTGAAAGGTTTTTTGAGGTTGGGATAGCCGAACAAAATCTTATAGGCGTTGCTTCGGGGCTTGCCGCAGTAGGTAAAATACCTGTCGTCGGCAGTTATGCTGTTTTTTCTCCGGGAAGAAACTGGGAGCAGATTAGAACAGCTATTTGTTATAACGAGCAAAAAGTAATTCTTGTTGGTTCTCACGCCGGATTAAATGTAGGTCCTGATGGCGCCAGCCACCAGGGGTTGGAGGACATTGGTTTAATGAGGGTTTTGCCGAAAATGTCTGTTGTCTCCCCGGCAGATTCTTTAGAGGCCCGAAAGGCGATTATTTCAGCCGTTGAATACCCCGGTCCTGTTTATATTCGCCTGCCTCGGGGAAAAACACCCGTTTTTACAACAGAACAAACTCCTTTTGAAATTACAAAATCCCAAGTTCTCTGGTTTCCTCCTGATATGGATGAGGATTTAGGAAGCGAGCGTCATAACCTCATTACAGTTTTTGCTTCTGGCTGTTTAGTTTACGAAGCTCTCGAAGCAGCCAAAGAATTAGAAGAGGAGGGTATTTTCACAACAATTATTAATAATTCGGCTATTAAACCATTGGATGAAGAATTGGTTTTAAAATGGGCTAAAAAATCAAAGGCAATAATTACTCTAGAAGAGCACCAGGTTGCTACTGGCATGGGGTCAGCCATAGCAGAGTTTTTAAGCGAAAATTATCCCTTGTCTATTAAATTTATGGGGACGAAAGATCAGTTTGGCGAGAGCGGGGAGGCAGAAGAGCTGATAGAAAAATACGGTCTTGGGAAAAAAATGATAAAGCAGGCAATAAAAGATTTAATAAAACAGACGAAGACGAGCCAGATTGCTTCAATGGCAAGAAAAACAATGTAGCGATGAAACAAGGCAGCAGTTTACTTTTTTGAATTTTGAATTTTATTATCATGTTTGACATAATAACAATTGGTTCGGCAACCCGTGATGGTTTTTTTGAAGGCATTGATTTTTTGCCGGTTGAAGGGGATTGTTTTATAACTAACAAGGGTATTTGCCTTCCTTTGGGGGCTAAAATAACAGCGCCTCAGGTTCACTTTCTTACTGGCGGCAGCGCCACAAATACTGCTGTTACTTTTGCTCGTCAAGATTTAAAAACAGGAATTATTTGTCGTCTAGGAGATGATGTCTCGGGGGAAACTATTATGAGGGAATTAAAAGAGGAAAATATTGACACGAGGTTTATTCAGAAAGATTATTCCACGCCTACTGCTTATTCGGTGATATTTTTGACATCCTCCGGAGAAAGAACGATTCTTTCTTATAAAGGTTGCGCGGAAAAACTTAGCGCTTGGGAAATTCCATTTAAAAAAATAAAAACCCGCTGGTTTTGCATTGGCTCTTTAGGAAAAGAAAAAAATATTTTAAAGGAAATAATTCAATGTGCTCTTTTAAAAGATATTAAATTAGCGATAAATCCCGGCTGGCAAGAATTAAAGTGGCTTAAAAAAAACCCAAAATGGCTGGATAAATTTGAAGTGTTTGTTTGCAACCAAGAAGAGGCAGCTTATTTTACAGATATTCCTTATTCAAAAGAAAAGCAAATTTTTAAAAAATTAGACGATTTAGTTAAAGGCATTGTTGTCATGACTAAAGGGCAAAATGGTTCAACCGTTTCTGACGGAAAGCATCTTTTCAAAGCAGGGGTTTTTCACAAAAAAGCGGTTGATACTACTGGCGCAGGAGATGCTTTTACCTCAGGGTTTGTTTCAGCGCTTGCGAGGAGTAAGAAAATTAACAGCAAGGTAATTGAAGAAGCCATTCGGGTTGGCAATGCCAATGCCACTTCAGTAGTGGAACATATCGGAGCTAAGACAGGCATCCTTTACAAAAAAGACTTAAAGCAAAAGAGATTTAATTCATCCAACATTAGGATTAAAAAATTACTTTGTAATTATGACTGATGGCTGAAATCTTATTGAAAAAACCGTCGCGCAGGCCGAGCGCGAGCGCAAATTCCTCGCTGGGGAATTTGGTAACATATTTTTGGAATCTTATTTCAGCCATCGGATTCTTACAAACATCACTAATAAAAAGAAATATGGACAACAATCTATTACAACCATTTTTAAAAAACAACAAGGCCCTTTTTCTAGCTTACGATCACGGGATTGAACTTGGCCATGAGGCCTTAACAGGACAAAGTATTGATCCGGAATATATTTTGGATTTAGCTGTAAAAGGGGGCTATACCGGCATTATTTTACAAAAAGGTATTGCGGAGAAATATTATTATGGCGCTGGCTATCAAAGAAAAACGCCGCTTATATTGAAAATCAACGGGAAAACTAATGTTTCTCAAAACAAAGATCCCTATCCTTCCCTTAATTGTTCTGTTGAATATGCCAAAAGATTAGGCGCTCAAGCAGTCGGTTATACTATTTATTTAGGAGGTAGCTATGAGCCAATGATGATTTCTGAATTCGGCCAAATTCAAGAAAAAGCCCATCAATTAAATATGGCGGTTATTGCCTGGGTTTATTTAAGAGGGCCTTCTATAGAGGAGGAAAATAATCCTCAGCTAACAATGTATGCCTCCAGAGTGGGATTAGAATTAGGGGCTGATATGATAAAAATTAAATACCCGGGTTCTGAAGAATCTTTAAGAAAAGCAGTCCAAGCAGCCGGAAAAACAAAAGTTCTTTTGGCTGGAGGACCGAAGTCAGATGAAGAGAAGTTTTTAGAAACAATGGAAACCGTAATGAGAGCCGGAGCCAGTGGTGTTGCTGTTGGCCGCAATGTTTTTCAAAATCAGGATCCTTTTTTAATGACAGAAAAGATTAAAAAAATCATATTCTCGGGTTAAGACTGTTTTTGGAGGGTTGGCAGAATGGCATTGCGCCGCTCTCGAAAAGCGGTGGGCGAAAGCCCTTAGAGGTTCGAATCCTCTACCCTCCGCCACCTGTTTTAAAATATGGAAAAGAATTTTTACATCACCACGACTTTGCCTTATGTTAACGCCAGACCCCATCTGGGCCATGCTTTAGAATTTGTCCGGGCTGATGTTATTGCCAGATACAAAAAAATGCTCGGTTTTAATGTTTTTTTTAATACAGGGACCGATGAGCATGGCGAGAAGATATGGAATGCGGCGACAAAAGAAAATGTAAAAGTAGAAAATTATGTCAAAACAAATGCCCAAAAATTTAAACATCTGCTAAGAGACCTTAATATTTTAGAGGATATTCATTTTATTCGCACCACTGATCCCAAGCATATAAGAGGCGCTCAAAAACTATGGGAAATTGTGTCCCAAAATGGTTTTATTTACAAAGCGAATTATAAAGCCAAATACTGTGTTGGTTGTGAGCTCGAAAAAACGGATTCGGAGTTAAGAGACAATAAGTGTCCCCAGCATCCGAATTTAGATATTGTGGAAATTAATGAAGAAAATTATTTTTTTAGATTTTCCGCTTTTCAAAAAAAATTATTGGATTTTTACTCTTCGCGGCCTGATTTTGTTCTTCCAGAATCGAGGATGAAGGAAATTGTATCCTTTGTTTCCAAAGGATTGCGCGATTTTTCAATTTCTCGTTTAAGAAAAAAAATGCCTTGGGGAGCGCCGGTGCCCAAAGACGAAGAGCACGTAATGTACGTTTGGTTTGACGCCTTGGCAAATTATATTACCACTTTGGGTTGGCCGGATGATATTTCCCAGTTTAATAAATTTTGGGTAAATGGTACGCCAACGCAGTATTGCGGTCAGG
Source organism: Minisyncoccota bacterium (assembly GCA_028719125.1). Lineage (GTDB taxonomy): Bacteria > Patescibacteriota > Minisyncoccia > UBA6257 > UBA6257 > JAQTTC01. The sequence goes on from JAQUKM010000012.1 coordinate 5,170, forward strand.
ATAATTTAAGGCAACAAGCCGCAATGTGGCAGGCAATGTTAATGGCTGCGGGTTTGCCTTTGAGTTATCAGATAGTGGTTAATGGTTTTGTTACCGGCGCCGGAGGAGTTAAGATGTCAAAGACACTGGGTAACACAATAGACCCAAAGAAACTTATCGCCTATTATGGTACTGATGCTCTTCGTTACTATGTTGTTCGCCATATCCATCCCTGGGATGGATCAGCAGTCAGCGATGAATCGTTTCATGAAGCCTACAGCGCTAATTTAGTAAACGGATTAGGCAACCTTGTTTCGCGCATTTTAACGATGGCAGAAAGATATCTTTTGGGTCCAGTTGATATTTCAGAAGAAAGTTTGCCAGAAGAATGGCGCAAAAATTTGGACTCTTTTAGAATAGATTCAGCTTGTGATTTTATCTGGAAGAGAATATCAGATTTGGACAAGGCTATTAACGAAGAAGAAGCGTTCAAAATAGCCAAAAAAGACATTGAAAAGGCAAGAAAACTGGTATCAAAATATGTAAAAGAATTATCAATTATTGCCAAGATGTTAGAACCAATTTTGCCCCAAACAAGTTTAGAAATTCAGAAGTATATCTCCCTGAATAAAAAACCACTGCCAATGTTTGTCCGGAAAGAAATGATTAGGTAATCGCAATCTATCCTTTGGCTAGAACTAATCCGATTATTTTTTTAGCTCCATAGCTTTTCAAAATTGTTGCCGCTTCCTGCATTGTTGCCCCGGAAGTATAAACATCATCGACAAGAATAATCCATTTATTTTTTAGAAGATCGGCTTTGTCTAGCGCTATTTGAAAAATACCCTCCACATTTACTTTTCTTTCGCTGAAACTAAGGATTTTTGCTTGAGAAGGATTGTTTTTAACCCTGAATAAAACTTGGCTCTCTAAATTTAGGGCGAAATGCGCGCTTATATTTTGAGCTAATAATTCAGATTGGTTGAAACCTCTTTGTTTTTGTTTTTTGGGGTGAAGAGGAATGGGAATTATTATAATGTTTGCTTTATCAATATTTGTGTTTTTGAGAGTTGAAATAAATTTTGCTTCCTCTAAAAATTTTATCATTAAACCTGACAATGGTTTTTCAAGGGAAGCAATAGATTGGTATTTAAATGAGTGGATGGCCTTTTTAAGAATAGGATTATCATAAAAAGAAGAAATGCCTAAGGCGACGATGGAGTTATTTTTTGAACAGCAATATTTTGAAAAGTCATAAATCCTGTTTTGACACGCGGGGCAAATAAAAGAAGAGTTTATGGAGATATTTTTTCGGCAATTCTCACAAAGAGGATATTGTTTAGTTTCTTTTTTACAAAAACAACACTGCCAAGGGAAAATTATATCCAAAAAGGCATTCCAAAGAAAAAGTAAAGAATTAAAAAAACGGCGGGGCATAATAATTTGTATACAGTATACAAAATACAGAATCTTGTATTTGGTAAAACCTAGAGTATATTATATAATATAACTAAAGTTGAGGGAAGAAAATTATGGCTTTAAAATTATTCAGAAAAAATCTTTGTTTAGGGATAGACATTGGCACTACCTCCATTAAGTTAGTAGAATTGCGTAAGATTGAAGAGAAAATGGAATTAACCAATTACGGGATTTTAGAAAAATACGGCCATTTAGAGAGAATTAATGATGCTATCCAAACTAATAGTTTTAAGTTGCTTGAAGAGAGCACGTCTTTGCTTTTAAAAGAATTAATAGAAAAAACACAAACACAAAATTATGAGGCCTTTATGGCTTTGCCAAGTTTCTCCGGCTTTATTTCCTTAATGGAATTTCCAGAAATGTCAGATAAAGAAATCGCTAAAGCTGTTAAATTTCAGGCGGGTCAATATGTTCCGATGCCTCTTCAGGAGACAACTTTGGACTGGCAGATTATTGAAAGAGAAGCCGGAAAGACTATCGTTCTTCTGATGGCAGTACCTACGGATACAATTCAAAGGCATGTCCGCAGCGCTGAATTGGCAAAGATAAACTTAAAAGGTTTGGAGTTAGAGAGTGTAGCTGTTGCTCGTTTATTCGGGAAAAAAGAAAAAGGCGTTATCGCCATTGTGGATATCGGTGGCAGGAGCACTTGTATAAGTATAATGGATAAAGGATCATTAAGGAGTAGCCATAGCATAGACACTGCGGGCGGAGATTTTACCCAAGTTATCAGCAGCGGTTTGGGAATCAATCCGATGAGGGCAGAGGAGTTAAAGAAAGCTTCGGGATTAAATTTTCAAGTGCGGGGTGAGGTAAAAATTTCAAATCTTTTAATCCCGTTAATGGATATGATAAAGAGGGAAATTGAAAAGGCTATTAATAATTATTATTTAAGAACTAAGAGGCAGGTAGAGAAGATTATTTTAACTGGAGGTAGTTCTAATTTGCAGGGGCTGGATGCTTATTATTCCCAAGAATTATCTCTGCCAGTAGTTAAAAGTGATCCCTTCAGTTTAGGGCTCGTTACTTACAACCCAAAATTAGCTCCTATTATTAGAGACATAGGGCCAAACTTAACAAGCGCTTGCGCCGTAGTCTTTAAATAAATGTCTAAAGAAAATATTGCTATTATTTCGGGAATGAAGATGAAAATCTCAGGCTTCCATTTTTATGGGAATGATAGATGTATTATCGTAAGCAATTTAACTTAACAATACAGCAATGCAGCAATATAATTGGGACTTGCTTTTTCAAAAAAAAGAGTTAAAATAAAAGTATAATTGTTATGGTAATATTATGGCAAATAGTTTAGAGGCGGATTCCTTGAGAACAAAACAACTTCCTCCTACTTGGCCAAAGGGGCTTTTAACTTTTGTGGTTATAATTTTTATCCTCACCTTAGGCGCTTATTTTGCTCTTAATTATTGGAATCAAAATCAAATTTCAGAATTAAATCTTTTGAAAAGTGAATTTCAAAACCTCAGAGACACTTTTGCTTTGGAAGACGAACAAAAAGTCATTCTTTTTGAGAAAAAATTAAAGAATTTAAATACACTTTTAACTAATCATATCTATTTTTCTAATGTCTTGTATCTATTAGAGAGTTTAACCCATCCTCAGGTTTATTATACAAGCCTAGATTTTGCCCTGGACAGGAATTTAATTGAATTAAGGGGGACCGCAAAGAATCAAGCAATTTTAAGCGAAGCGGTGAGCGGTCTAGTAAATGATTCCCAAAGAATCAAAGCGGTAGCAATAAAAGATATGCAAACAGAGGATAAAAATAATAAGATTACTTTTTCTTTGAGTGTCTATCTTCAACCAAGCGTTTTAAAATATCAAATAAATGACAGAAACCAGTAAACAAAATCTTGCTATCCTATTTATCACTCTGATGCTTGCCGCAACCATTTTTTTATTTGCGCGTTTCCTCCAGCCAGCCATAAACCAAGCAAAAGAGTTATCCGCTAAAATCAAAGAGGAGCAAGAAAAAATAAGGCTTCTTCAAGACTATAAAACCAAATCAGAATTGTTGGTTCAAACTTACGCAAATTTAGGAGAGCAGGTTAATGATGTGCATTTAGCTTTGCCTGACGACCCTCAAGCTGCTCAGGTTCTGGCTATTTTAGACGCTATTTCTAAAAAAACTAATATTTATTTTTCTAACCTAACTTTTACAGAAGGATCTCAAGAAGGACAGAATTATTTAGAAATTAAAACTGTTTTTTTTGCCAATTACGAGGATTTTAAAAAATGGATAGCTGAAATAGAAAAAGAATTGCGGCTTATTGATTTAACAAGAATAAGTATTAAACAAAGCGATTCTCCTAAATCAACAGTAATGGAGTATGACCTTGTTATGCGAGTATATTTTATAGGGAGCGATACTCAAATTTAAAAATTTACTTTTTATTATAAATCTTTTATGGCTATAGAAGTGAAACAACAAAAAACTGGCAATTTAGGGTCATTTTTAATAATTATCCTCATTTTAATTATGATTGGCTGGTTGGCTTGGGAGTTTTTAAAACCGAGCGATTTTTTAAAACAGCCAGATATAAAAGATTTGCTTCCTTCCTCTTCTCAGGAGTTAGTGGAAGCAAAGTTAGATATTGGTCAAGTTTTTAATCATCCTGTTTTTAAGACATTAACCTCTCATATTATTTGGCCTTTGGAAATTCCCGAATTAGGCCGGTTCAATCCTTTCAAGCCATTCTAATTTGTTAGTTCCTATATGATTCAAGAAGAGTTATTTCTTTCAACTCTTATTCAAAAAGGTTTGTTAAAGCAAAGCGATGCTTCGGTCCTTCTTCAGGAAGCCCAAAGTTTAGAAAAGAGCGTTGAAGAGATTATTTATGAAAGGAATTTAATAGATGAGAAGATTCTCGCCCAGGTTAAAGGCGAGCTTTTTAAATTACCTATCAAACAGTTTGTAAAAGATGAAATTATTCCCCAAAGTATTTTAAATTTAATACCTGAGGACACAGCTCGCCATTACGGTTTTATTGCCTTTAGCAAAGATAATAATATTTTGAATGTGGGCATGGTTTATCCGAATAATCTCAAGGCCCAAGAGGCTTTGAAGTTCATAACAGCTCGCTTAAATTTGGATTTTAGAGTTTTTATCATTACCCCTTCTGACTTAAGGAACGCCTTAAAGCAATATCAGACGTTTAGTGAAGAATTTCAAGCTCTTTTGGCAGATTTTCAAAAAAGATTCAGTGGCGTTCAAAAGAAACAGTCCCCATTTAAATTGGTAGATTTAGAATCTACAGCTGGCGCTGTTGCCGAGGAAGCGCCAATCATCAAGCTTTTTGCTTCTATCTTAAAATACGGCGTTCGCTCGAGGGCCTCTGATATTCATATTGAGTCTGAGAGAAATAAAGTAAGGGTGCGTTTTCGTATTGACGGCAATCTAGCAACCACATTAACCTTGCCTTTGGCAATTCATTCAGCAATTACCAGTCGGGTAAAAATAATGGCCAATTTAAAAATAGATGAGACCCGATTGCCCCAAGACGGGCGCTTTTTCTCTGTCATTGATGAAAAAGAAATAGATTTTAGAATTTCTACTTTTCCGACTGCTCTGGGCGAGAAAATAGCTATTAGAATTTTGGACCCGAGTGTTGGTCTAAAAAGCATTCACGAATTGGGTCTTGAAGGCAGGAATTTAGAAGTGTTACAAAAAGAAATTTTAAAACCTTATGGTATGATTTTAATTACTGGTCCTACAGGTTCTGGAAAAACAACGACGTTGTACGCGATTATGCAGGTTTTAAATCAGGATAAGGTTAATATTGTAAGTTTGGAAGACCCGGTAGAATATACGATGGAGGGAATAAATCAATCCCAAGTTCTTCCTGAAATAGGATATACTTTTGCCCGAGGCCTGCGCCATATGGTTCGCCAAGATCCGGATATCATTATGGTAGGAGAAATTCGTGATGAGGAAACAGCAGAATTGGCCACTCATTCCGCTTTAACCGGTCATTTGGTTTTGTCAACTTTGCATACTAATAACGCAGTTGGAGTTATTCCCCGGTTAATGGATTTAGGTGTGGATGCTTTTTTGATACCGCCGTCTTTGAATTTAATGATGTCCCAACGTTTAGCCAGAAGGCTATGTCCAGATTGTAAAAAAAGAGTAGTCGCTTCAGAAAAAGAACAACAAATTATTGAAGAAATTCTTTCTTCTTTGCCAAAGAAAGAAAAAGAGGAATTATCTTATGAGAAACCTTATTATCTCTATAAAGCAAAAGGTTGTCCTACGTGCAATAATAAGGGTTATTTGGGCAGAGTTGGAATTTTTGAAGTAATGAAGATGACTCCTGAATTAGAACAAATAATTTTATCACAACCGTCACAAGAAAAACTTTTATTAGAAGCCAAGAGACAGGGGATGATTACTTTACAGCAGGATGGAATATTAAAGGTATTGGAAGGAGAAGTAGGTTTAGAAGAAATCCTTTCAATAACAGCAAAATACTGATTTTGTGCTATTTTTGAATCCAAATCAATGGTTTTTAAACAAGAATCCAAAACCTTAATTAATTTAAGAGTAGTTTTTAATGGCAAAGAAGAGGTTTTAATAATTAGAAGGAAAATAATAGAAAAAGGAGCAGATGGTTCAAGCCTACAATGAGCTTTTCCCGGAGGAAAACAACGATTTGGCGAAACCAGAGAAAAATGTGTTAAAAGAGAAGTATTAGCAGAAACTGGTCACGATGAAGGGATGAAAGAACAAGTTCTTGATTTTGAAACAATTCTTGATAAGACGAATGCAATGAATGTTATTCCAGAAGAGAGTTGTTGTGAAGAAAATTATTGCCCAGATTGTTACGATTGTGATTTTAATTGTGAAGAATGCGATACTGAGAGAGATTAACAATACAAATATTCTTTTTTGGCCGAACGGATAGAGGATTAATACTCTATCCGTTTTTAATTTTTATAGGTTCGCTATATAGTTTTATAATTTTCGGTTCTTTTACTACTTTTTTCCCGTATTTGTTCCAAATAACTCGTTTTTTAGAAAATTCTGGCGCTATTGGCAATAGAATATTTATAATTTCTTCCAAGAACATACTGAAAGATTTGTGTTCTTTTATTTTAATAGAATAATAATATTCATTGAGAAAATCAGTAAATGTTTTTATACTGCCATTTGGTTTTTCAATTCTAAGATTCTGGATTTCTGGATTTCCTTTATAATTTTTTAGGTTTAGGATGTTACAAAGTGGTTTTTGATTTAGTATTACAACAGCTAATGCTTCTTTAAGATAATTTTTTACATCATCTGGTAATATAATGCCTTTTTTATTTTCTATTCTTTTTAATTGCTTAAGAAATATAAAATGGGATATTTCATGAATTCCAATAGTAAGTATATTTTTGTCAGGTTTACCCTTTATTTCTCCCAAGATTGAAAAATAAAATACATTATCTCCAAACGGAGAAAAAGGAAGAATAGTAGGAGCAGCTTTGTAAACAACTGATTTATCGTATTGATAATCCATAATTTCTAAAAGAGCTGTTAACGAGGGCTCAGATTTTTTCTTTAACAGATTTTTATTTTTTTGTATTATTTTATGAATTTCGCTTTTATTATCACTATAAAATTTGGAAATAAATGACTTTATTATTTGCCTTTCTTCCCCTTGTTTTTCTAATTCTTTTTCTAATTTAGGAAAGGTTTGAAAAATAAAACTTCTATTTTGTATATAATAGGGGTGGTGTAAAAAATTAAAAAACAGATTGGTTTCTTGGTCTAAGTTGATATTTTCTACAAGAATAATTTTCGGTATATTTTTCATATTCTATGTATTATACCTCCATTATACCCCAAAATTATACGAATTAAAATTGATTATTTTCTGAATGACTAAGATAAACTGTACCATTACCAAATTTGACCTCCCAGATATGATGTGGGTAGGTTATGCCAGGAAAGCTGAATTGTCTACCAATGAGATTTGCACAGAAGGCAAGATTACCTGTAAATTGGAAGATGGGGCAGATTGTACTGGCAAAGAGACTCTAAGCGGTGAAGCACCTGTTGGTCCCTTAAAAACCAAAGAATTCACTATTAATGAGGCTGGATATTATGAATATGAATTCACTGCTTGCGGGC
>JAQUKM010000013.1 GCA_028719125.1 Minisyncoccota bacterium
AACGCCGTCTTTCCAATCCGAAGATATGGCTATTTTTTCTATCCCCGGAAATCTCTCCAAGATACTCTTTTCTAAATCAGAAAGGTAAAAATTTAAAAAACTTTTATAATTATCCAAACATTTCGGGAACAAGGCATAAACCCAAAATGGGACAAAGCGGGTATTGTTTTGCCGAAGATATAAATCAATCCAAATTGCAACAGAAGGGTTATAGCCCTCTATTGATATTTCCCGAATTTGAAAATAAGGAGAGATAAATAAAAACCAATAGCCAAAGGCGACCAGAAAGACAACAAAAACAATAATTAAAAATAACCGGAGTCGAGACCAAAAGATCTTCCAGACATTGCGTGTTCTCCTCATAAAAATTATTTAGGTTTAGGAAAATATTTTAACCCCATTGGTATAACGCCAAAGAGCCCGTGGAACCCGTATTTTTCCATCTTTGGTCTGATAATTTTCCATAACAGCCACAATGCCCCTTCCTAAAGCCAAGGCCGTGCCATTTAAGGTATGAACTAATTCGTTTTTACCCGTTTTTTTGTTTTTGAATTTGATATTGAGACGCCGGGATTGAAAGTCAGTGCAATTAGAAGTAGAGTGAGTTTCCCGATACTCTCCCTCCCCTTTATTCTGCCCGGGCAGCCAGGCCTCAATATCATATTTGGCAACAGCCGGATCGCCTAAATCGCCGGTGCAGATATTCAACACCCGATAAGGAATTTTTAAATCTTTCATTATTTCTTCTTCCATTGAGAGCAAAAATTGATGTTCTTTTACTGAATCCTCGGGCTTGCAAAAAACAAACATCTCTATTTTATCAAACTGATGAACCCTTAAAATCCCTTTGGTGTCTTTGCCATAAGACCCTGCTTCTCGCCTAAAACAGGAGGAAAAAGAAACATAACGCAATGGTAAATCTTCTTCTTGAAAAACCTCGTCCAGATGCATCGGTCCAATAATTTGTTCTGAAGTGCCTACAAGATAAAGATCGTCTTTAGCTAGATAATAAACCTCCTCCGCTCCTCTATCCAAATAACCCATTCCCCAAAACGGCCGAGGCTTGATTAAGACCGGCGGAAATATCGGAATAAACCCTTTCTTAGTTAATTTATCAAAAATAAATTTGATTAACGCCACTTCTAAAGTAGCCGCTCCTCTTTTTAAAATTCCAAAGCGAGAGCCCGATATCTTTGCCGCCCTTTTTACATCAATCATATCCAGATTCTCTCCCAAAGTCAGATAATCTTGAGGAGTAAAGTCAAATTGCGGTTTTTTGCCTACCTCCCTTAAAACCACATTTTCTTTATCATCTTTTCCTTCGGGGACATCGTCTAAAGGAGGGTTAGGAATTAGACTCATTGCCTTAAAATATTCTTCTTCAATTGAAGCCAGCTCTTTCTCTTTGATTAGAAGAAATTCTTTGGCTTCTTTCAATACCTGAATTATTTTCTCCTTGTCTTTCTCTTCAGCTATTTTTTTCTCTGTGGCGTTTTTCTTTGCTCTTATCGCTTCTATCTCCTGCAATAACTTTCTCTTTTTATTATCTAATTCTAAAGCTTTGTCTACTAAAGAAATATCGGCGCCTTTTTTTTGGATGCCTTGTTTAATTTTTTCTGGTTGTTCTCTGATAAATTTAATATCTAACATAAGCGTGTAATTTATAACTTATAACTTATAACTTATAACGTGTAACGTGTAACGTGTAACGTAAATCCTGTTTCAGTTTCGCGTTTCACGTTTTACGTTTTACGTTTCAAGGTTTTGGTTTCATAAAGGGGAAAAGGATGACTTCTTTTAAAGAAGGGGCGTCGGTGAAAATAGCTACTAATCTGTCTATACCGATTCCCAAACCGGCAGTTGGGGGCATACCATATTCTAAAGCCTCAATATAATTCATGTCCAGCGGATGGGCTTCTAGATCGCCCTTTTTTCTCATCGCTGCCTCATCTTCAAATCTCTTTTTTTGGTCTATGGGGTCATTAAGTTCTGAGAAACCATTGACTATCTCCAAGCCGGAAACTATTAACTGGAAACGGGCTGCTTTATCAGGCTCCCCTTCTTTTCTTTTTGCCAAGGGGGATATGGCTATAGGGTGGTCTATGATAAAGGTAGGCTCTTTAATTCTATTTCTTAATTTTTTAAAAACCGCCTCAGCTATTTTTTCCTTTGAATCACCCTCATTCAGTCCAATTTTCATTTCCCTTGCTTTTTCTTGCCATTTGTCTTTTTTGTCTTGAAAAGTTAATCCTGTTTCCTTTTTCAAAAAATCTTCATAGCCAATGTTCTCCCACGTTTTGTTAAGAAAGATTTTACCCGACGGAGATTCTTTTTGAAATTTTTTAGCTAAAAATTTAAATAATTCCTCCACCAATTTAATTGCATCTTCTCTCGTTTTGTAAGCGCTGTAAAGTTCCAAAATTGTAAATTCTGGGTTATGCTCCCTGTCAATGCCTTCATTGCGAAAACATTTTCCTATCTCATAGATATTCTCCAAACCGCCGACAATCAGACGTTTTAAGTATAATTCCGGAGCTATCCTCAAATAAAGATTTGTTTTTAAGGCATCGAGATGAGTAGTAAATGGATTAGCGTTTGCCCCTCCATACAGGGGCTGTAAAATCGGAGTTTCCACCTCTAAGTATTCCTGATCATTTAAAAATTCTCTGATAGCTGAGATGATTTTGCCGCGCAGAATAAATCTCCTTTTTACTGTTTCATTTTCTAACAGATCCAGATAACGGCGCCGAAAACGCTCCTCCGCGTCTTCTAACCCATACCAAGCATCAGGCAAAGGCCTTAAGCTCTTCGCTAATAATCTAAAATCTTGAACCAAAAGAGTTTTCTCCCCTTTTTTTGTTTTGAAAAGAACTCCTTGAGCGTCCAAAAAATCCCCCAAATCAAAAAAATCCTCAAAAAACTTCATTTTCTCTTCGCCTAATTCATCTCTTTTTAGTAAAAGCTGAATTTTGGCTTTTTCATCCCTGATATCAACAAAAATTGCGCCACCATGCCGCCTAATCGCCCAGATTCTCCCTGCAAGAATAATTTTTTTTCTATTTTTAGCCCAGCTGGAAAAATTAGTAAAAGCAGAATCAATTGGAAATTGGCGTTCGCTTTTTTCCGGATAAGGGTTGATGTTCTTATCTTGAAGTTTTTTTAATTTTTTAAGCCGTTCCTTGATTAAGTCGTCTAACATGGTAATAAAAGGTCAAAAGGCAAAAAGCAAAAGTTTAAGGGTTTAAAGGTAAAATTCAGGATATATCCAATATCTTATATTTTACCGCTAGGTAAAATTCAAGATATATCTAATATCTTATATTTTACCGCCAGGTAAAATTCAAGATATGTCCAATATCTTATATTTTACCTCACCTTGGGGCGTTTTTACAAGTACTGTTTCTCCTTTTTTGCGCCCTAAAAATGCGTGTCCCAGTGGCGATTCATTAGAAATTCTCCCCTCCAAAGGATTAGCCTCCTGAAACCCAACCATAGTAAAAACTTTCTTAATGTTTGGTTTATCAACATTCTGCACTTCTATCCTTGAACCTATATTTACTTTGCCATTGTTTTTTGGAGAATGACGAATAATAGAGGCGTCTTTTAAAAATAATTCCAATTCCAAAATCCTGGATTCTAACGCCTCCTGCGATTCTTTAGCCTCTTGATAAGCCGCATTTTCAGACAAATCGCCCAACTCTTTAGCTTCTTGGATTCTTTCTGCTATCTCTTTTCTTTTTTCACTTTTTAATTCTTTTAATTCTTCCTTGAGAGATTTATATCTCTCAGGAGTCACATAGTTTTTTCCCATAAGTTTAGCATTATATCATTATATCATTATCTCAACCTCCGACGCGGAGAGATTTTAGATTCGTTATTCTTCGCTATTTGTTGATGTCTAATCTATTGTTCCAGTACCACTCCAGAACCTCTGCTACTACCGGCAGAGTAGCTACTGTGGTTGAGGGTGGAGTTTCGATAAAAACTAAAATTACAATTTGAGGATCTTCGTAGGGGGCATAAGCGCCAAACAAAGTATGATATGTCTCTTTGCCTTTCACATAAACTTTTGGCGAACCGCTTTTACCCGCCACTTCAAAAGGCAATGATTTTAAGGAAGTCGCTGTCCCTGATAAAACCACCTCTCTCATCCCCTCTTGAACAACCTTTAAATTCTCCGGTGAAACATTCAAATTTAATTTCACTTTTGGCGCTTCTGTTTTTAAAAGATGGGGTTGCATTAAAACTCCGTCATTAGCAATAGTAGCAATATAAGCAGCCATTTGAAGCGGCGTCAAGGCAAGACCGCCTTCGCCGATAGAAATGTTATAGGTATCGCCTAATTTCCAAACAGGATCATCTGGCCGATTTTTAACTAACCACTCAGTATTGGGCAAAACCGCTGAAGCCTCTCCTAATAAATCAATGCCTAATTTCTTATCAAGCCCAAAAACCTGCCAATACTTTTGAATTCTTGATAAACCCAATCCTGGTATCTCCTCCAAGCCACCGCCGACAGCCCAAAAGTAAACATTGCAAGAAACTGCTATTGCCTTCCTCATATCCACCCAACCATGATCTTTCCAGTCCTTAAAAATCCATTTTTTTTCTGGATCATAGGGGCTAGTGACTACTATTTCCCCTTTGGTAAATAATTGATAATCCGGGTCTATTACTTTTTCTTCCAAAGCCGCCACTGCCATTAATAACTTTATCAAAGAGCCCGGAGGATATAAACCGCTTATTGCCCGGTTAAAGAACGGCATTGAAGGGCTCTCTAAATATTTATTAATCACCTCAACTGGCGAACCTTGGGTTAAAACATTGGGATCAAAACTCGGAATGCTAATCAGAGACAGTATTTCGCCGGTTTTGGGATTTAAAGCAATGCCGGCGCCCCCAGGACTGCCAACTTCCTCAATTCTTTTTTTCAAAGAATTATAGAACACCAATTGCAAATCCTTGTCTAAAGTAGTAATGATGTCTTCTCCTTTTTTAGGCTCAATAGAACCCAAATTTTTCTGGACATTTAACTGGGCATCCACCTCAACTATTCTCTGACCGGCCTTGCCCTGAAGCGTCTTTTCATAATACGCTTCTATCCCATCTTTTCCCACCATGCTCGTAAGAGGATAATCTTTGTATTTTTCAAGATCCTTTGAAGAAATTTTCCCTATATAGCCCAAAACATGAGCAAAAGCTTCGCCATAAGGATAATTACGGCTATAATCAGAAACAACGCTAAAACCAGAATTGCTTTTAGTTATTGTTTCAAACAATCTGACTTCGTCAACTGTTAAATTCGATTTTATTAAAATCGGTTCTAAATGATGATAATACTGCCGGCTCTGGAAAAGCGTCTTTATTTCATTTTTATCCACATTAAAAATATCCGCTATCTGCTCCAGTAATTCTTCTCTCTCTCCTTCGCTTCTCGGCATTTCCGAAGGAATCATTACCAAGCTGTAAGAAGAACTGTTAAAAACCAAAGGGGTTTCAAATCTATCATAAATTATTCCCCGGGGAGCGTTAATGATGTAATGATAAGTGCTATTATTTTCAGCTCTCTTTTGATAATTCTCTCCCTCTATTGCTTGAAGGTAAAAGACGCGGGAAAAAATTATTAAAACAAGAATTAAACTAATGCTAAACAACCCCTTAATTAAAGAAGAAGAAATCGGCGCCTCCAAGCTCTCTAAATCTTTTTCTCTCGCCTCTCTTGCTTTTTTATCTAATAGAACTTCTTCAGGGTCAAGAAAATATTTTTTTCTTTTGATATAAAGATGTTTTTTTATCATAATTTTATTTCTTCAACAGTTTGTTTTTCCCTCGTTAAAAAGCATAAAAGGGTGTAGCCAACTAAAGAAAAAATCAATTGTTCTAAGATAATCGTATTAAAAGTTAATTTTTGGAAAACAAGGTTTAAAATTAAAAGCCCTAAAAAATAAGCGAGAATTATTGTATTTCCCATAATTAATTTGGGGGAAAAATACGATTTTTCAAAAAGATTCATTAATCCATAGCCAATTCCAAAGCATAAAATTAAAAGAGCAAAATGAGTCCCCCAAGCAAAGCCAGAAATAGTGTCAAAAACAATCCCGGCGAGAGAAATCAAAATAAATAAATAATAGAATGGAAAATTAAAAAACGTAAAAATTAAAAAAATTAAAACAAGATTTAAAAAAGCGGCGGGAAAAGATGTGGCGCCAAAATATATTTGGATGAAAATTACTGCCAGAAAAATTAAAAAATTTAAAAGATAACGCTTAATCATAACCTAAGGGATAATACCTTTAATGATTAAAACAGAAGATATTGGCGCAGAGCTTATTAAGGGTTCTAAAATAAATTCTCTCATTGCGCTTGTTTCTTTGGAAGAATCAACTTTTTTTACCTTAGCTATTAATAATCCTTTAAGAAAATGAGGGTTCTCGGCAGAAGTGACCAAAATATCCCCAGTTTTAATATCTGACTCGTAAGGCACTAATTTTAAGCGAAAATTTCCCTTGGCGTCAATCTCTGCCACCGCTAAAACAGATGACCGTAAATCCTCAACGCTGATTTTTGTTTCTGGACGGAATATTGACTCGCCGCGGCAATAATAATCAAAACATTCCACTAACCTCCCGACTAAAACCTTATTTTCCGTTATCACATTCATCCCCTCCTTTAAATCCGATTTTAATCCCTTATTAATCCAGAAAGAGCCTGTTAAACCTGAAGAATCCATTAAAACAATTTCAGCCATTTCTAACGGCCAATTTGTTTCGTCCTTAATTTTAAAAGCTTCCTTTAATAGATAATTTTCTTCCTCAAGTTTTTTGAAATTCTGAAGTTTGCTTATTAGATTAATGTTTTCTAATTCAATCTCTTCTAATTTTTTTCTTAAGTCATTAAAATGCAGAATGTCATTAAACCAATTTCTTAAATTTGTCAGATAACTTCCTGTCGCCTTGCCGGCGCTTAAAGCAAAAACAACCTTTGGTTTCAGAAAATTCTCTGAAAAAGTATAAAGCTCAATTAACAAAATACTAGTGATTAGAGCAATCACTAGTAGAGTTAAAAAGCGGAAGTTATTTGTCTTTTTTATTTTCATTGATTAAAGAGGCGGATTTTCACGAATAATATTAATCAAAATATCTTTATAATCCTCAACATTTTCCAAAATAATGCCTATGCCCCTGATAACCGAGGTAACAGGGTCGTCGATAAGATTGACCGGCAAATCAACTGAATCCTCTAATAATTTATCAAACCCCCTTAGCATACTTGTCCCTCCAGACAAAATAACTCCTGTTTCCATAATATCTCCGATTAATTCTGGCGGCGTTGATTCAATGGTGTCTTTGATAGCGCCGATAATTTTCTCAAGAGAGGGACTGATTGCTTCGCGAATATCATCTTCTTTTACCCTGATTTCTTTTGGCAGTCCTCGGGTAAGATCCCGTCCTTTTACATTCATTTCCTGATTGGTGCCCAAATCAACCGCTGAACCTATAAAAATTTTAATTCGCTCGGCTGTTTTTTCTCCAATAGATAATTTATATTTATCGCGAAAATAATAAATAATATCTTCATTTAATTTATCGCCGGCTACCCGCAGGCTTTTGGAAACAACAACTCCTCCCAAGGAAATCACTGCCACCTCAGTGCTGCCGCCTCCAATATCCGCTATAAAAATACCCTGAGATTCTTTTATTTTTAATTGAGCGCCCAAGGCAACTGCTATCGGTTCTTCGATTAAATAAACTTCTTTGGCGCCGGCGCTCCGAGCAACATCTTCCACCGCTCTTTTTTCAACTTCAGTGCCTCCGGTTGGAACCCCAATGACCAAACGAGGCCAATCAAAAATGCGTCCCAAAACCCCCTTTGCTTTGCACCTTTCCAAAAAATAATGAAGCATTTTTTCTGTAACTTCAAAATCAGAAATAACGCCACTGCTTAAAGGCCTTATGGCGCTAATATGAAGCGGAGTTTTCCCCAGCATTCCTTCTGCTTCCTGCCCAATAGCAAGAATTTGGCCTGTCTTATTATTTGTGGCCACAACCGTTGGCTCATTAACCACTATGCCTCTGCCTTTGACATAAACCAAGGTCTTGGTAGTGCCTAAATCCACGCCAATATTGTGAAATAAATTTGTCTGAATACTTTTAGCCATAATTAAGGGCACTGAGTTGAAGCGCTTCATTGTTACATTGTTACATTGTTACATTGCTCCATTGTTGAAAACTTTAGCGATTTAACAATTTAACAATGAAACAATTTATTTATCAAGTTTACCTTCCTTTGATGATTTTGTCAAAATCTTTTAATTTTATCATTTTTACTTTCTGACTTTTTCTCTCTTTAAGCTCAAAGGAGTGGTTTTTTAAGCTTTTCTCGCTGATAATAATCCTATAAGGCAGGCCTAAAAGGTCGGCTTCTACCAATTTTTCGCCACTGGAAACATTTTCCCGGTCGTCATAAAAAACCTCTATGCCTCTTTTTAACATTTTTTCATAAAGCGATTCTACTTGTCTCTTTATTGCTTCATCTTCCTTCTTTGCGCCTTTTAACAATCCCATCAAATGATACTCAAAAGGAGCAACTTCCGGGGGCCAGATAATACCGTTAGCATCATGATTTGCTTCAACAATCACTCCTAATAAACGGCTAATTCCGATGCCATAACAACCCATCATTACATTTTTGCTTTCGCCATTTTTATCTCTGAACTTCAAATCAAAAGATTGGGAATATTTATCTTTTAATTTGAAAATATTACCGACCTCAGAACCTCTTAATTCTTTTAAGGGGCCGCCGCATTGAGGACATTTCTTTGTATTCTTGATAATTTCTTTATTCCGATAGAGATTGCAGGAACGGCAGTGGTAAAAAAGATCTTCTCCAGCCGGAGTAACGACCTGAAATTCATGAGAAAAACGGGAGAAAGTGCCCCCAGAAGACTCAACAACCAAGGCATTTAAGCCGCATCTTCTAAAAATTCTCTGGTAGGCTTTTTTGACCCGATTGTAGTATTTTTCCAAATCCTTTTCGTCCTGATGAAAACTGTATAAGTCCTTCATAATAAATTCTCTTCCTCTCAATATTCCTGACTTAGAACGCGGTTCGTCGCGGAACTTATCAGAAATATGAAATAAATACAAAGGCAAATCCTTATAGGAGTGAATAAAATTTTTTACCATCGGCGTTATGACCTCTTCGTGCGTCGGCGCGAGAGCAAACCAGCTCCCGTATTTTGACTGAACCTTAAACAAGGCGTTAAAAGTGTCCCATCGGCCAGTCTGTTCCCAGTTTTTGCGGGGATTTAAAAGCGCCATTAAAATCTCCTGCCCGCCGATAGCTTCCATTTCTTCCCTTATAATCTGCTCAATCTTTCTAATCACCCTTAAACCCAAAGGCAAAAAATTGTATACCCCGCTTGTGAGTTTTTCTATAAAATTGGCCTTTGTTAATAAAACAGCGCTGATTGCTGCTTCATCTTGAGAAACTTCTTTTCTGGTTTTAAAATAAAATTTTGAAGCTTTCATAATAATTTAATTGATTTAACGGCGTTGGACGTCGTTACACATTTTTAACCTCGGAGGATGAAGAAATTAATATCCTTGATAGTAACTATAAAAAGAAGAATAATCAGGAGAGAAAAAAAGATATTATTTATCAAAACCTCTGTTTTTTGGGCAATGGGGCGCTGTCTTATTTTTTCAATCGCCAAAAAAAGAATTCTCCCTCCGTCTACCGCTGGTATGGGCAGTAAATTGAAAAGGCCAAAGCCAAAAGAAATGATCCCCAAGATATATAAACCATAATCCCATCCCCACTGGAATCCTTTGGTGGCAATAGCCATAATGCCAACTGGTCCAGTCAGGCCTTCAAGGTTAGCATGAGTAAAAAGATTAACAAAAACTTTACCTAATCCGACAATTGTTTCCTCAGTCAAAGCCCAAAATAAAAAAAGCGCTTGTTTCGGGGCTTCTAAAATAGGGTATCTTAAACTCCCTTCTTCAGTTAAAACAACGCCTAAATAACCTTCTTCTGCTTCAGCGGCTTGCCTTAAACCAACCTCAATCTCCACTTCATTGCCCTGTCTCTCAATCACTAATTGGATTTTTCTCCCTTCTAACTCAGCTGTCTTTTCCTGAACATCCTGAATTTTACTCACCGAGTAATAATCACCCAGATATTTAATTCCTAAAATTACATCCCCTACTTCTAACCCTGCCCTAAAGGCAGGCGAATCTTCTGCCACTTCTTGGATAACTACCCGAGAGACCGCCTTGTCTTGAAAAGACAAAGGCAGAGCAAAAACCGGCATCCCGATACTAAAAAGAATTGTAAAAATCAAAAGCGCTATCACTAAATTAGCAAAAACGCCAGCAATTAAAACTGAGGCTCTTTTTCCTAAAGATTGAGCGGCAAAACTATTTTCATCGCCATATTCCACAATTTTAGTAAATCCGCCGAAAGGTATCGCATTTATAGAATAAACTATTCCGTTTTTTTTGAAGCTGAAAAGACGCGGTGGGTAACCAAAACCAAGTTCTTCCACAGCAACATTATGCCTCCGAGCCATAATAAAATGGCCTAATTCGTGAAGAAAAATAATAATTCCCAGCCCCAATAAACTAATAAGAAAATATAACATAAGATTATGAATTAAGAATTTCTTCCTTTTTTTGCTCCTCTATTTTATCAAAAGATTCATTAGTTTTTCCCACCAATTTTTGAATCTCTTCTTTAAGACGAAATTTTTCATCTTCGGATATTTCTTTGTTTTTATATTTTTGATCAGTCTCCTGAAGCAACTTCTCTCTTGCTTCTCTCGTCTTTACACGATACTCTTCTTTTTTAAATCCGATTAATTTAATCAGTTCCTCTTTTCTTTCTGCGCTCAACGACGGCAAAAACAATTTTATCTGCTTTCCTTCCTGAATGGGCGTTAAGCCCAAATTTGAAGAATCCAAGGCTCTTTTTACCGCGCCTAGCAAATTCTCATCCCAAACATCTATGATAATAACATTAGGCAGTTTAATGGAAATTCCGGCCAAATGCTTCAAAGGGGTCAAAACTCCATAACTGTCAACTTTAATATCCTCCACCAAAGCTGTCGTCGGCCGGGAACTGCGAAAAGAGGAAATTTCTTTCTGAAAATCCTCTAATAATTTTGTTGTTTGTTCTTCAAACTTTTTAATCATATTTTAGGATACGAATACATCTGCTCATTTGCTTTTCTAATTCTCTCGCAATGACATTTGGAGGAAAACATTCTCCATCAAGAGCTGTCTGTTGATATTAGTATCCAGTAATAAATAAATCGCTCTTAAAATATCTGCTGTCAATTTATTTTTTTTGTCAGGAGTTAAATTCAAATCTTGGGAACCTTCTGAAGACCTCAACATCCTCAGCCACTCTTCCAAAGTAGCCATTAATTCTTCTCTATCTTCTGCCAGTTTTTGAAAATAAGCAGATTGTTTGGCAAAATCTTGATTTAA
>JAQUKM010000014.1 GCA_028719125.1 Minisyncoccota bacterium
ATTTCTATTGAATTTCTACAAATTTCTTTTCTCTATTCGTATATTTCGTATTAATTCGTATATTAGTATTGTTATGTTATTCTTTGACTTCTTTTGCGACCATCACCCGACAAGGTCGGAGTATTTTTCCATTCAAGACGTATCCTTTTTCTAATACTTCAACGATTGTGTTGGGCTTAAATTCTTTGCTTTCCACTTCAACCACTGCTTCATAAATTCTAGGGTCAAAATCTTCTCCGGGTTTTGCTTCTATAATTTCCACTCCCTCTTTAGCTAAAATATCTTCTAATTGGCTTTTGATTAAATAGATTCCTTTTAAATAACTTTCGTTTTCTTCATCGCTCTTTCCTTGCTTAACGAAGCTTTGAATTGCCAAATTAAAACTATCTACCACAGTGATTAAGGATTTAATTAACCGTTCATTAGAAAAACTTACTATCTCCTTAAATCTTGTTTTTTCCTCTTTCTTATAGTTTATAAAATTCGCTCTTTCTCTTTGCCACCCTTCTAAATATTCATCTCTCTCTGCCTTTAATCTCTCTAAATCTTTCAGTAATTCATTATTTTCGTTGGATGCTTTGGGAGGGCTATTGCCTTTATTGTTTTTATTATTTTCTGACATAATTGCTCAATTGATTAAATTAGTTAAGGTTTTAAGAATCGCGATATTTTTATCATAAGGCATTCTTTTAGAGCCTAAAATGCCAAGAATTGCCTTGGGACGGGAAAGAGACGTTAAAAGAGAACTAAATTGATCGGATTTTATCAAAGGGTTATCTTTGCCAATTAAAACCAATGGAGGCTGGGTTATCTCAATATTTTTTAACTTCTGGTCTAATTGCTCCAAAGATTCTGCGATTTTCTGGAGTAATTTTAAACTCAATAATTCTTCAGCTGCTAACCCTTGAAACATATATTTAAGCCCTTGCTTAATTAACTCATTTTCTTGAAATAAATAGCAAAAGCAAAGGGTGTGGCTTTCTTCTGATACCAATCCTACCAGTTTTTTAATTTTTGTGGCGCTACTTTGGCTATTCACTGAGGATTCCAATCCAATTTTTAAAAACTGACTTGAAAATTTTGCTTCCCAGCGGCTCAAAACATTTTCTTCATCATCAAAAATAACTTTTACAAAAAATTTCCACGCCTTATCAGTTGGAATGCGCCCACTTGAAATATATGGTTTAAATAAATAGCCATTTTCAGTTAAAAACACAAAATGATTTCTAATTGTAGCTGAACTTACTCCTAAACGATATCTCGCATTTAAAACTTCAGAAGCCACAGGTTCGCCGGTGCGCGTGTATTCCTCAACCAACGCCCTGAGAATAATATCTTTTCTGTATTTCTTACGTTTACTTTTATCCGCTTGAGATTTTTCAATTTTACCCCTAACAACCATCTAATCTTTTTTATATTTTTTATATCTTTTATATTTTTTCTTGATAAGTATTATTTTACTATTTAGCAATCAAAAGTCAAGAGTGCCAGGTCTGTATTCTGTATTATCCTCTTTTTATCCACGAATCAACTTGCTTAGCCCTTACTCCCGTGATAAACTAAATTAACAATTTGGCAATTTAACAATGTAATAATGTAATCTCTATGCGACAAGTGTTTAAAAACAAGATAACGTGGGTGGACATAACTTCACCCGACGAAGAAGATATTAGCTATCTTCGCAGGAATTATAAGTTTCACCCTCTAACTCTCGAGGAGCTGAAATGTCCCTCCCAACGAGACAAAACTGAATCTTATGATTCATATATTTTTTTAGTTGTTCATTTCCCTTGTTGGAATGAAACAGAACAAAAATCTTATCCTTGGGAATTAGACATTATTATTACGGACGATAGTTTAATCACTGTCTGCTACGAAACAAATGTTGAAATGAGAGATGAGTTAATGGAGAAAGTTTACAGCAAAGATTTTGAAAAGTTATATCTTAGCGACACAATAAAACTGCTTTATTTTATTCTTGAATATTTTTTTGATTTTGCAATGCGTCAAATCGCCCACATTCAGGAAAAAATCAACGATGTGGAAAAAAACATTTTCTCGGGAAAATCCGAACAGGCTATTCCCAACATCTCTTTTGTCAAAAGAGATATTCTAAATTTTCAAAGAACATTCAGATACCTCAAAGAGACACTAAGATCTTTGTCTAGACAAGGACCGAGAGTTTTTGGCGAGGAAAAAAGGATATATTTCGAGGATTTGCTCGGAGACAGCCTTAAAGTTGAAAACCTCATTACCAGCTTTAAAGATAACATTGAATCGCTGGAGAATACTAATAATTCTTTGATGGATCACAAAACAAATATTTTAACTAGAATCTATACCATTCTTTCTTTGATAACTTGGCCAGCTCTTTTAGTAATTGGCGCTTATCAAATGAATACTCGCTACTTGCCTTTTGTCGGCTCGGCTAATGATTTCTGGCTTATTTTATTTATTGCTTTCATCCCTTCCGCTATTATCTTCTTTTATCTGAGAAAAAAGAAGCTATTATGATTAGTTTTTATAATACCCTCACCAGAAAAAAAGAAGTTTTTAAATCCGTAAAAGGAAGAAATGTCGGGCTTTATACCTGCGGACCAACTGTCTATTCTTACGCCCATATAGGGAATTTGAGGACATATATTTTTGAAGATATCCTAAAAAGAGTTCTTTTATTAGAGGGTTATCAAGTACATCATGTAATGAATATTACCGATGTTGGTCATCTTTCTTCTAATGCTGACACCGGTGAAGACAAGATAGAAAAAGCGGCAAAAAAACAAAAAAAATCGGCTTTTCAAATAGCTGAGTTTTATACTCAGGCCTTTTTTGAGGATTGTAAAAAATTAAATATTCTATCACCGGATATAATCGCGCCGGCAACAAAGCATATCAAGGAAGCAATCGCTTTAATTCAAGCTTTAGAAAAAAAAGGATTTACCTATAAAACCAGCGACGGCATTTATTTTGATACTTCTAAATTGAAAGACTATGGCAAACTGACGGGAATGAATTTTGAAAAATTAAATAAAAGTTTAAAAGCCGGAGCGAGAATAGAATTTTCTCCTGAGAAAAGGAATACTACTGATTTTTCTCTCTGGAAATTTTCTCCACCAACTGGCGGATTAAAAAGGCAAATGGAGTGGTCATCCCCCTGGGGTGTCGGTTTCCCTGGCTGGCATATTGAATGCGCGGTTATTAATTTAAAATATTTAGGCAAAGCTTTTAAAAATGGAGTTTTTACGCCAGAAAAAGCGCAAACCATAGATATTCATACCGGAGGAAGTGATTTAATCCCCATTCATCACACTAATGAGATTGCTCAGGTAGAAGCCGTTACTGAAAAAAAATTTGTGAACTACTGGCTCCACGGAGAATTTTTGATATTTAAAGAGTTCCGGATGGGTAAATCTGAAGGCAATGCAATCTTGGTTAATGATTTGATAAAAAAAGGATTTTCCCCATTGGCTTTCCGCTATCTCGCCTTAAATACTCATTACCGAAAACCTTTGGAATTTTCCTGGCAAGCACTTAAAAATGCCCAAGAAGGATTAAATGATATTTATAACTTTATTTACCAGTGCCTAATTAATATTAAACAAAAAGAAATTAAGATTAAGTTTTCTCCTGCTTTAGAAAAGATAAAAAAGGAATTTGAAGAAGCTATGCATGACGACCTTAATGCGCCTCGGGCTTTGGCTGTCTTCTGGAAACTAATTAAAAATTACTACAAAGAAGAATCTGAGCCTGAGGAAACTTATCAATTAGCCCTAATTTTTGATAAAATACTGGGACTGGGGTTAGATAAAATTAAAATTACCCCTCTTTCCAAAGAACTACAGTTACTCAGTGAGGAAAGGGAGCAAATGAGAAAAATGAAAAAATGGTTAGAAGCGGATAAAATAAGAAAAAAAATAGAAAAATTGGGTTTTTCTTTATCAGATACAAAAAAGGGAACAATTATTAAGCCAAAGAAATAACATATCAACTTCTAATAATTTATTATGGCTGATAAAAATACTTTAGATGCAATTCAAAACAAATTGCCGCCTCAAAACATTGAAGCCGAAGAATCCACACTGGGAGCTTTAATGATTGATAAAGATGCCATTGCCAAAGTAGCTGACTCCTTGCTTCCTGAGGACTTCTATAAACCAGAACACCGTCTCATTTATGAAGCTATCTTGGATTTATACCGAAAAAATGCGCCGATTGATGTTCTCACCTTAACTAATCGCCTGAAAGAGAAAAAACTCTTGGAAGAAGTCGGCGGCGTTAGTTTTTTAACTTCTTTGGTAAATAAAACTCCCTCTAGCGCTTATATCGCTCATTATGCTCAAATCGTTCATGAAAAGAGAATCTTGCGCGATTTAATATCCGCCTCTTATAAAATCGCTGAATTGGGCTGGCAAGAATCAGATGATATAAATGATGTTTTGGATAAAGCCGAACAAGCAATTTTCTCTGTCTCCCAAAAATCTGTTGATTATGACTTTGTAACCTTGAAAGAAGAACTGATAAAGGCCTTTGACCGCATTGACCAATTGCACAAAGGCGGTAATAAATTAAGAGGTATTGGCACTGGGTTTTCTGATCTAGACAATAAATTGGCTGGCTTGCAAAAATCTGACTTAATTATTATTGGCGGTCGACCTTCTTTGGGAAAAACTTCTTTCGCTTTAGATATTGCCCGTCATGCTGCGTTAAAAGAAAAATTTCCTGTCGGAATATTTAGTCTGGAAATGTCAAAAGACCAAGTAGTTGACCGGTTGATTTCTGCCGAATCAACTGTGGATTTATGGAAAATAAGAACAGGCACTCTCTCCACCGACGAAGAAGCCAATGACTTTGACCTT
Organism: Minisyncoccota bacterium; assembly: GCA_028719125.1. GTDB lineage: Bacteria > Patescibacteriota > Minisyncoccia > UBA6257 > UBA6257 > JAQTTC01. The sequence goes on from JAQUKM010000014.1 coordinate 4,857, forward strand.
ATCCAAGACGCTCTATCCCGCTTGGCAGAAGCGCCAATCTTTATTGATGATATGCCTTCGCCGACAGTGATGCAAATCAGGACTATGGCGCGGCGTCTTCAGGCTCAAGTTGATTTAGGATTAATTATTATTGATTATATTCAGTTAATTGCCCCTTCCCTTACCCAAGCAAGCACTGTTCAGCAATACACTGAAATATCGCGCTCTCTAAAAGCCCTGGCTAGAGAATTAAATATTCCGGTTCTCGCCCTTTCCCAACTTTCCCGGGCAGTAGAGCAAAGAGGGCCGCTTTGCATCCCCCGTCTTTCTGATTTAAGGGAAACTGGAAGTTTGGAGCAAGACGCTGACGTCGTTATGTTTATCTATCGTGAAGACCGCTATAAAGAGGATACGGAAAAACAGAATATCGCCGAAATTAGAATTGCCAAACATCGTAATGGACCCTTGGGAGTTGTTAATCTGTATTTTAATGAACAATTAGCTAGCTTCCGCAACCTAGAGAAAGAGGAAGATATTTATGCGCCAGAAGAAGAGTAAATAAATTAACTTTTTAATAATTTTTATCTGTGGAACTTCCAAAACCAATCAAAGATTTCGTCCAGAGATTCAGCCAATTGCCCGGCCTCGGCCCTCGCCAGACCACCCGTTTGGTTTTTTGGTTATTGCATCAAAAAGAAGAAACTCAACGCGAATTTTATCACACTTTTGCTAATTTATTTTTTCAGACTCAAACTTGCCCCAATTGCTTTTTCATTTCAGAAAAAAATAATTCTGAAGATAAATTATGTGAAATCTGCCGGGACCGGCAAAGAGATCATTCCACTATTTGCGTTGTTGAAAAAGAAACTGACCTCATCTCTATAGAAAATACAAATAAATACCGGGGAGTTTACCATATTTTAGGGGGGTTAATTTCGGAAATAGACACAGCAGAGAGACAAAAACTAACTATTCCCCATCTTTTGGCCCGCATAAAAAAAAGCGCCAATTCGCCGCATAAAATAAAAGAAGTAATTTTAGCCCTCAACCCAACATCAGAAGGCAACCTCACCATCTATTACCTGGAAAAAGCTATTAGAGAATTAAATTTAGACATCAAAATAACAAAATTAGGGCGCGGTCTTCCCCACGGAGGAGAAGTGGAGTTTGCCGACGCAGAAACATTAGTTAATGCTTTAGAGGGAAGAAAATGAAAGTGATAAAAAATACGAATAAATACGAATTATCTGAATTAAAAATATCGCGAAAAGGTGATATTTTTAATTTTCATAAATTTCTGCTGAATTTCTATATTTTTTCTTCTATCAATACTTTCATAAAGGGCTGGCGATGTCCCTTTTTCTTTTTATATCTGGTTTTGGAATGATAGCGAAAAACAATTACTTTTTTAGATTTTCCTGATTGTTCGCATTTTGCTAAAATTTTTATTCCGCTAATATAGGGATGGCCGATTGTCACGTCGCCTTTATCATCAACAAAAAGAAGAACTTTGTCAAAAACAACTTCTTCTCCTTCTTTGACTCCTTTTATTTTTTCTATTTTTATTCTTTGTCCGGGAGCAATAAGATACTGTTTGCCTCCAGTTTCAATGATAGCTAACATATTAATTACATTGTTGCATTGTTAAAATTATCAGTAATGAAGCAATCCAGCAATACAACAATGATTTTTTTATTATAGATTTAGGATGTAAATTTGGATGCTGATTAAAAGCGCCAACACAGCAATCCCTATATTAGCAAAGAAAAGCAGCCAACTCAAGTTTTTTTCTTGAATTTCACTATTCTCCTCTAATAGCTCACGGAGCCAAAAATTTATGCTGATAAAAATCATTCCCAAAATCGGAATTACCCAGATTAGATTTCGATGGCCCAAAAAGTTAATGCCAAATTCATTGGAGCGAAAAATCACCGGAAAATTAGGCATTGTTTTTTGAAAAACCGACCAACTTAAAAGAAAAGAAATTAATATACATCCTCCAATAAAAAACCAAATTTTTCCTACTATATTTTGAACCTTCATCCCTTTTTTTGATTTATAGTACGCCCCTTTCAAACATCAGTCCCTGAGGCAACGAACCGAAAAGCCATCCGCCCGATACTCACTACTCAGGTGGGCATTGGACCCGTCGAAGAACAAATTCGAAGCATCCGTCCCATCAACTGTAGAACTCCAGTAACAGCCGTCGCTCCCGTCATTGTAGAGCAAACCATCGCCGCCGTACCGGCCGCCAGCTGCAGTTAATTTCAGGGCACTGGCATAGGCACCATTATAGTTTTGTTGAGACCAACTAGCTCGTTCTGTGTTCCACTCATTGCTGGTGGGTAGGCGCCAGCCACTCGGGCAAGGATTATTGATACCATTGACACCCTGCCATAAATTGTTGTTTTGAGGACTTCTCCAGTCAACGGGATCCCAGGGTGACATTATAAACTTACTATGACCTGGATTATCCGAGTCAGATAAAGTCGTGGTAATACCACTGGTTCTATTTTGATGACCATCACTTAATCTACCCCATTGGAATAAATCGCCGTAAGCGTCGGAGTCATCGTATGCTGTGGCTACTCTTGAAGCGCCAAGATTTCTGTCCATCCAACAAAAACCATTACTCTCAACTGTACCATAGGTGACTGAAACACCTTTATAGGTAAAAGTGACATCATCGCCACAAGACCATTCTAAAATAGTTGTTGTGGTAGTAATAGTAGCTGTAGTAGTGGTTATACTTGAAATAGTGACTTCTGTTGTCTGTACCGGAGTAATTAGCCCTGTTACATTATCAATATCAACGACGCTTTCTATTCTTTTCTGAATCTGGCCTGAAACTGCTGTTGAATAAATAATAGCCCTATCCCCAGAATTAGAAATAATAACCGAAACATCGTTAGAACCATTAACAGTCAAATAATATTCTCCAGAAAAATCATTGTTTCTCTCCAGCTTTAATAGAGCATCCTCTATACCGGAATAAGCCGCGTAATAAGCGCTTAAACCTTTTTGATTGGTATCAACATTCTTTACGCTCCAATAGGTTAAAATCGCGGTTGCCAAGCTAATAATAAAAATCAGAGAACCGAGAGAAACGACGCTAATGATGGCGGCGACACCGCGAGATGAATCTTTTTTGATGAACATAGGATTTATTAGATTCTTATGAGGTTAATCTATTATAACATAAAACCCAGAACAATACATTCCGGGATTTTTATGGCCAATCTATTTAATTTACATTCATTTGCAAACTAGTATCCCTCTCGCGCCCTCAACCGGATTCGAACCGGTGTTACCAGAATGAGAATCTGGCGTCCTAAACCGCTAGACGATGAGGGCTCTAAAGTCCTTAAGAAATATAACATAACAAAGGATTATTATCCAGCCTTAGAGATAGAGCGAGGAATATACTATACCTTGAGAAACGCTCAATCCTCTTTTTCAATCCTTTATTTTTCAATCCTTTATTTTTGTTTTATTTCCGCGGTTATTCTCTCCATCTCCATTACCCGTGATCCTTTGATTAGAATTAAATCCCCTTTCTTCACTAATTTTTTAACTAACTCTTTTGCCTCGTCGCTATTTTCAAACCAGAAGACTTCAATTTTGGGATTTTTTTCTCTTACCACATCTTTGGCTGAAGCCATTTCTTCTCCTACAGCAATAAAAACATCGGCGATTTCGGCTATTGCTTCGCCTATTATCTGATGCGCCTGTTTGGATAATTCTCCCAATTCTTTCATTGCCCCCAAAGCAATAACTTTTCTTTCTGCCGGTATATCTTTTATCAAATCAAGCGCCGCTAAAACCGAGTCAGGGCAAGCGTTATAAGCATCATCCAAAATCCACGAATCTTTAATACCGGGAATAAATTTTGTCCTTCCTGAAGGAATCTGGTAATCTTTCATCGCTTCGGCAATTTCAACCAAATTCATTCCCAAAGATAAACCCACGCTTGCCGCCGCCGCCAAAGCATAAACCTGCGGTTTTCCAAAAATGCCTTCTAATTTTATGGGCACAAAACTGCCATTATATTCCAACCTAAAACTCATGCCAATTTTATCCAAATCATTTCCCGCGCTCACCAGCTTATAATTGCTTATTTTTACATCGGCTTTTTCTTCAAATCCATAAGTAATGGTTTTGGCTGTTGTTTTTTCTTTCAGACCAAAAACTAAAGGATTGTCGGCATTAAGAATCAATTTGTCATCCAATGTTAATCGCTGGGGAAGATAACTTATTTCCTCAATAAAATGGTTGATATTTTTATAATACTCTAAATGAACCGGCGGATTGCCGATAGAAGTAATCACCCCTATTTTAGGCCGTGAGAGGTCAACTAAATATTTTGTCATCCCCGGTTTATCTTCTGACATTTCTAAAATTAAAACTTCAGGATAATTTTTTGTTTTAAAAATAAAAAGCCGCAGACCATGAAGAATATTATAAAACCAAAGAAAAACATTTCTTTTAGCATCTTTGCCTTGAATAATCGTCAAGGGCATTCCTATTTCAGTATTTAGATTGAAAACATTCCTTTCTGCCTTAAATTGCTTTTTAAGAACAGTATAAGTCGCTTCTTTGGTTGAGGTCTTGCCGACACTGCCGGTAACGCCAATAACAAGGGGCTTATAACGCCATAAGACAAGTTGGGACAGATATTTTAGGATATATTGAATAAATTTTCTTTTCATAGACAATTGATTAGTTGCTTGAATTCATCGTCTAATTCTTTTTGCTCTTTTGTAAAAAGAGGCGGAAGAGCAAGGAACCTTGGCGAGTCTAAAAATCCCCAACGAGGATTTTTGGACATTTTTGAGAACCCTCTCCTATATTTTATCTCCCCTATATTTATATTTTTATATTCCTATATTCCTATATTTCGTCGGGGGGAATATTATAGTAATTTATCAAAAATCTTTCCACTTCTTTAAAAGCCAAAGTTACTGTCTGGCTTGCCGCTCCTTCGCCCCATTGGGGACTATCCATTTTTACTAAAACAATATATTCTGGGTCTGAAGCAGGGAAAAATCCGACAAAAGTATGGATTTCCTCTTCAGAATAGCCTCCTTTTTCTTTAAAAGGGATAAAAGAAGTTCCTGTTTTGCCGGCTAAACTGTATCCTTTAATTTTAGCATTGCCCCCAAAACCATTTTCAATTACCCCCACTAGCATTGAAGTTAAGGTTTCCGCTGATTCTCTGCTCACAACTTGGGGCAAATCTTCTGTTGATGCCAAAGAAACTAATGAAGTTTGTTTGCCGGCGCTATCTTTAGTGCTTTCCACCAAATATGGCGTTACCATTTTCCCTTTATTGGCTAAAATTGCATAAGCCCGAATTAAACCCATCGGCGTCACCGAAATTCCCTCGCCATAGGAAGCAGTCGCAAAATATGTCGGATTAATTTTAGGATATTCTAAATTGGATAAATCGCCGGCAATTT
>JAQUKM010000015.1 GCA_028719125.1 Minisyncoccota bacterium
GATAACGAATCAATTAAGATTCTCCCTCGCTTTTTGGACACTCCTCTTTGAGTAAGCTTTCGATAGCGTCTTTCTCTTCGGGAAGGACTGCGATCTTGATGGTCGGCAGTCCTAATCGAACGGCTGCCGCGGTGCGGTGAATACCGTTCATGAAGCCAAAGCCTGCATAGGAAAGCCTCTCTACGATAGGGGCGTCCATTTCTCCCCCCTGCTGAAGCTTTTCAAGCAAAGGAGGGAGTCTTTCGGGTTTCCACACATCTACCTGTAGCACCCTCATTAGCCTTCTCGGGTCTACCTCCAGAAGAGTGTGGCAGGAGAAAACATTAATCCACTCGATCGGCGCCACAACAGCACCTCCTTTCTCTGTCTACCGGTTAAACAGTTCAATCAAACAATCCCTGGTCCTTTGCCTCTTGTTCGGTAAGAATAATTCTTCCGCCTGAGGCATTTTCTCTTTCCTTACTTGCCTTTTCTGCAATTTCCTTCAAAACTTCGTCCCAGTCAACTTCAGACTTCATTGTTCTCCCCCTTATTTTTAATGATTATATATTATATCAATTATAATTGAAAAAGTCAAGCCGAAATAGCTTGAAAATTAGCTCTAGACCAAACTTATTGAAGTGCTCCGTCTACGGGATAACGTTAAGGCTTATCCAATCTTATAATTTCTTTCTTATCTTATCTATAATTTCTAGTTCAATATCTTTTGAGATCTTAAATTTATTATACGGAGAATAGTTTTGCCCCCATCTTTCGTCCTTGAAATTAACACCTGAAAAATTAACTTCTTTTGAATATCTTGGAATAAAATGCAAGTGGACGTGCCTCACGGTATTTCCAAGGGTTGCGTAATTAAACATATCTGCCCCGAAAATTTCTTTTATCGTATCCCTTAATTTCTTTGTGATTTCAAAAAATTCTTTCAGCTCTTCCTCGCTGATGTTGAAAAAATCCTCAGTATGCCTTCTCAGTCTTATGATACACCTTCCTAGATAACGCTGGTCATCACCTAAATGCACCACCCAATTTTTATATTCTTTTATTACTAACCCCTCAAGATTACAAAATTCACAATCCATATAGTTTATCTTAACAAAAAACCGCCCCCTTGGCGATTTTCGTTGGCTCCGTACCCTGGACAAAATCCGAACCTATTTTAGGAAAAATCCGGACGCCGATTTTTAACCGCGCCTTCGGCGCGGACGGCGGGCAAAAATTCCCTTCTCCTAAAACCCCTTTCCTTTTTGCCCGCCGAGGCAGGCGAATCGGGGAAAATTTCCGCGCTTCGCGCGGAAAAATATTTATTGAGATAAAGATCTAAACTCTATATCTTTTTCAACAATCTCTGGATTAACCTTCAAAGCCATTTCATTTATCCCCATAAGTTTAATACTATCTAGGGTTCTTACTCTAGATAAAGCCACGTAACCCATACCATATTCAAACGACTTGCTTAGATCAATTTCTGCTGCGTCTATGGTCATTCCCTGGCTTTTGTGAATCGTTATCGCCCAAGCCAACCGTAACGGTATTTGGCTAATATTGGCAATTGTTTTCTCATCTTCTTCAATATTCCAACTTGCCAAAGTAGCCGTGATTATATCGCCTGATTCAGTTTCAACAATAGGATATTCGCCTTCATCAAAATCAATTACTTTGCCCAAAGTACCATTCACATATCCTTGGCCAAAGTTATTTTTAACAAAAATTACCATGGCCCCGACTTTTAAACTCAAATGTTCAGGTGCAAGACAGTTTTTCTTTAAAGACTTAACTAACTCTTTGGGTCCGTAGCTCATCATCTCGTAGTTAAATTCTTTTTCTGGAATTTTTGATAATTCGTAATTATTGATAGCATCTACGTCTACGTTGTGGGTATAAAGTTTTATCGGATTTATTGTTTTAAGCGCTAAGGGCTTATATAATCTCGCTTTCAATTTAAGCAAAATGTCTTCTCCTGCTTGATTGCTTCTTATTGTATTTAAAATGTTTAAAAATTCGGGGTCATCTTGTCTGTGTTGCTCATCGAGATAGCATGTTTTGATGTCAGAATTACTCCAAGCTTTAGAATTATAGGCAAGAATTGGATTCTGGTTTTTCGGATCGACTGGGGGTAGTTGGAAAAAATCTCCACACATAATAATTTGTGTTCCACCAAACGGTAAAAATGATTCCTTGGCTGCTTTGCAAATTTCATCAAGCAAATCAAGTCGTGGAGCGTCTAACATTGATATTTCGTCAATAATTAAAACTCGCACTTCTTTTATTCTCGATAGTAATTCCTTTCTCTTGAGAAGTTTTTTCAGTTCTTTCTCTGTAAGTTCGCTTTTTACCCCCATACCAGACCAAGAATGTACCGTTCTTCCTCCTATGTGAGTGGCGGCGATTCCAGTGGATGCTGTAATCCCAACTCTTATTTTCTTTTTTCTAGAATATTCAATAAATCTATTCAATAAAAAAGTTTTACCGGTTCCAGCAGGACCGGTTAAGAAGATGTTTTTTTGTGATTTTAAAATTTTAAATGCCTGATCTTGATTCATAAAATTGTGAAGATTTTACAATTAGAACAAGTCAACTATAACTGCGCAATAATCTTTATTAATTCAATATAATCGTCCGGATATTCATCTAAGTTAAGTTCGTGAGCAATTGCATGCCCAACACGCTTTCTTTTATTTTTGGTTAAGTATTGTATAACCGATTTTTTTAACTTCTCTTGCTCTTTAATTTCCGAGAAAGTACTAAGGTTTTCAATGTCATACCCCCAATTTTTCTTAACAAAATTGATTGTATTCACAAGTTTTTGTAAAGTTGTTTCCGAAGATTTTTGAGATATAGAAGTTTCAAAGGGAACTAATACCCACACATTTTTATTTCTAAGTATTTTACATTGTTCTGTTCTATCTTTATTTTTAAGATCGCTGACCTCGGTGTCATTAAGAATATTCAATTGCTTCAATTTCTCAAATAATGTTTCGTTCAGCTTATCATCATCAACGAGCAATATATGCGGGATAGAAAGACCTCTAAATAATTTAAGGAAATGCCAAACAGTGTCACCGCCACAATTTATTACGGAAACAGAATTCAGGTCAAATGAATAATTACAATCTTTTTCTATAACTTTTTTTGATGCCTCTGGAAAAAACCCTTCTTCCGTAGCACCTTCAACCAATAGAACCCTTCGGGCGAAAAATGACTCTTCTAAATTATCTCCGTGAATTTCTAAAATTTTTCTTTCATCACTTTCCAGTTTATGAGAAAAGGTTTTTGTCCCATTTTCTGTTCGATTTACTCTGATGATATTATTAATATTATATGTATCGATGAGATTGCCGGAGTGAGTTGTAATTATCACTTGTGAATATTCAGCCAATTTTTCTAAAGATTTTAATAAATGCCTTTGTGAATGAGGATGCATTCCAATTTCGGGCTCATCAATCCCATACAATAAATGTTTCCCCTCTTTCTCCCTTATATGTTTAGCCATCACCCGAAACAAGGCAATTATAATCGAATTCTGTGTCCCCATCCCCTTACGAGAGACCTCAGATATATAGCCATCATCAATTATAACTTTCATGTCATTAAGAACATCTGAATATTTAGTCGAAGATGGCGATATAGAAATAGTGCGCAACGCCGTTTGATCCCTAGTAACCTTTAAAAGATCATCTACCAAATCTTTTATAATACCGATCTCATTTAATTTCCCTTTTGCTTGTTCTATAACGTTGATAACTTCATCGAGTTTATTATTACCCTCATGAGATGCTTCGCGAATAATGATATCTCTGAAGTATCTAAGCGGAGATTTCCATCTAATCGGAGCAACTTCTACTAAACTGCGGAGGGATTTAACGCGCAGGAAATGGACCGCCTTATTAAAAGGCCACCATTCACCAAACGGTCTATTGCTGACAGGAGTAATCCAGCTTTTACCATTATAAATATCTACTATCCCACCGTTAACTTTATCGTATTTATAACGTATCGTAACCTCTTCTCCAAAATTAGCCTCTATTTTCTTTAGGGCCTTCCCATAGACAGTAATCGAAATACAAATATTTTTAGATTCGTCACCAGAATAAAAATCGTCCGTCACTGGTTCAAACTTTGGCAAATAGACATCTCCCAGAACTAAATCAATTGCCTCAATGATGTTTGATTTTCCGGAATTATTCGGCCCAACTAAAATATTTAACCCCTCTTTTAGATTAATTGTTTCTTTTTGGATTGACCTAAAGTTTTCTATATATACTGTTTTTATAGAGAGATCTTCCGGCATATATATGGTTTTATCTCACCAGTTTACTTCATCGATTTTTGTATATTTTTCTTCGATTTTATCTTTATCTGGACAAATATCTTTGTATTCACACCAAGGACATAACTTATTAATACTAGGTAGCAAATCTTTGTCCTCTCTGGCTTTTCTCGCAATTGCGATTATCTTGTCCTCCACCTCTTTTAACTCATTTTTTGTCCATTCTATATCATATATTTTCGAATATTTGATATAAATTAATCCAGCTCTAATTTTTTCCGCAAAGGGATTCCGCTTAGAAGCTATAACAGCGTAAATGGGGACTTGGAGATCTTCCTCCATCATCTTTTCTATATTGTTGTAATAAGGCAACTTTCCGGTTTTGTAATCCCAAACTGCGATAGCAGATTCTGATTCTTGGTCAATCCTATCTATTCGGCCAGCTATAATAAATTCACCCGAATCACACTCCATCCAATCTTCTAACGATAACGGAACTACCGATAAATCTGCACTTGAAATATAATTATTCAATATAGCAATAGTTTTTAATCCGAACGCCTTCTCTTGCTCTCCGGATCCAAATAATCTTATCCTCTCATCAGCACTCCAGTATTCACCATTTCGTTCGCTTTTTCTAACTCTGGCCCAAGAATATTTTAACAACTCACCTAAGTCTTGATTTTTTCTTTCGTCTATTGAAACCTTGCCGACATCAAAAAAATCATTAAGAACCATATGTATTACTTTACCAACAAAACTTTCAGGACTTTCAATAAATTCTGTTTTTATCTCTCTATCGTTGTGGCATTTGAATTTAAACGGACATCTCAGATAATAAGTTAATGCGTTAGCAAATATTTTCTCTGGAAACGTATACGCCATAAATTTGATCTTACAATTAAAATCAGCCTACTCAGGCTGTCTATTTTATTCTAAACCAACATAAAACGGGGGTCAATTCGTTTTATAATCCTCCCTTTTTGAGATCTTTTGGTGGTTCAACACCTAAAAATTCTTTATAAATTCTATCTTTATATTCTTTACCTATTTCGTTTACCGCATTAATGAATGCTTTATATGTTCCCAATCCACCGATTTTTTCCCAAAATTCATCACCTATTAAAACAACTTTATCGTGCTTCATGTTAAACCAACGCGCGGGAAAGGCCCATGCATAATCACTTCTCTTACCATAAGGATTATATGGTAATGCATAATATGCTTCATCAATCCTCAACTGTTCCATACTGTACAATTTAAGTAATTTCTCTTTACTAACTTTCGTTTGATCGCTATTAGGTAAAGGGGCTTTTAGCTCAAAGGCGTATTTTTTCTTATTCTTTTTATCTTCAGCGTAAACATCACAAATAACAGTTGTCGGAATGAGTTTTTTGCTTTTGCCTTTTAGAATGTAATCTAACTCTTTATCCCAATTGGGTCTTATTCTTTTCTTTCCCTTCCCCGGGTGTTCAAGTGTGTTAAGAATCTCTTGAATACGACGAAGCCTCTCTGAATTAATTTCTCCGGTAATACTATAACCCTGAGTTCCAAATCCTAAACCTTTATTGGCTGCGACAATAGCTAATTTTTCCCACGCATTCCCGAAAGGCGTAACAAATCTTCTTTCAAAATGAGAACCTTTAAAAATTTCATCAGGCACCAAGGCGGCGTATAGTGGTTTTTTAGCCCGATGTTCCTCTTTTTTAAAAGGATCTTCAACCAACACCTTATTCATAACCCGGTCCATCATTGATTTAATGACGGACTGAATAGCTTTTTTCATTTCTTGTTTATCTGTCATATTTTTTGCCAGACTAAGATACTCTCATAAAAAGCACTATCTCTCTGGCCGGTGCGTCTGTTTACATGCCGGTCAACCTGGCCAAGAGATTTAAAACCCACTGCTTCCGGCTTATACAAGCCGTGCTTATCGTTTATTACAATCAGAGCTAATGCGTTTTTAGCCATATAATCTCTGGTATGCAGTAACACTTCGTTTATCCCTTTGATATATTGTTCTCTTGCCTGGGCCGAATAACCATTTTTAGCCGCCCCAATCTCCCTTATCTCGTTATTCTTCAACCCTAAAAGTTCGTAAGCGTATTTGTGCTGTTCGTGGTAATCAATAAGACCAACGTAAGGAGGAGAAGTAAAAACCATATCAATTCCCTTTGGTAATTCTACCTCTCTTGAATCGGCATGATTTACGACAACCTTCGCATCGCTTCTGATACCAGAAAATTCTTTCATCCTTTGAAGTGTGTCCAGGGTATAACGGTAAAGAAACTTATAGGCCTCTTTCACTGGCTCACAAATTCTTCCGTGTTTATAGCATTGATAAGGTGTTGTCTGCGGTTTTTTAGGAAAGTCCAAATCATAATGTTTTACTAATCTGGCAGAACGTGCGGAACGCGATAAAATGATTTTAAATAAATCCTGATAGGTATATTGTTTAATCAGCCAGCGATAGCACAATAGTTCTTTTTGCGTGTTTCTGGCAAACCACGTTTTAAGATATTCGCTTTTGGGAGAAAACAATTTATTTAATTTTTCGTTGTTGTAAAATTTAGTTCTGTAATTACTTAATCTCCTCAAAATCTCGTATGTTTCTTTTTCCAAAAGAGAGATATCGTATTTATCCGTTTTTACTTTGGAAAGCAAGACATTGAAGGCTGAAATATCCGTACCAATCGAATCAATGCCTAAAGCATTTGCTTCAACCATTGTAGTGCCTGAACCACAAAAAGGATCGTAAACTAATTTTGGCCTGTATTTTCTCAAAAAAATCTCAACTAATTGAGGGATGAATTTCCCTAAATAAGGATGTAGTCTGTGTACGTGTTTTGTACGCTCATTCTCCGGCAAATCCCGCTCTCGCCAGTTCAAATTCAAAGTCTCAATTCTTGTATCAGAATTAACGCTTGCGAAGTCTACAAGAGGTCTTTCCTTGTATTGTTTTGCTATTTTTTGGGCAACTAAATTATCGTACATAATAAGGGAGTATTATATCATTATATATCGGTTGCCCGCGCACGGGAAGGGCGGGGCAAGGGCAACACAAAATCTCTTAAATTTTCCCCGATTCGCCTGCCTCGGCGGGCAAAAAGGAAAGGGGTTTTAGGAGAAGGGAATTTTTGCCCGCCGTCCGCGCCGAAGGCGCGGTTAAAAATCGGCGTCCGGATTTTTCCTAAAATAGGTTCGGATTTTGTCCAGGGTACGGAGCAGAGCTAAATTTTCCGCTTTTTTGAACGCGTTTTGCGCCTCGCCGCTTCGTCCCGCCGGAGGCGGGATACAGGCAAATTTTCGAGTAGTTTTTCGCCCGCAGGGCGAAAAAATTGTTTTATATTTTGGATCTGATATAATGAAAGTGAACTCAACATCATAATAAATTGCGCGGATTTATTACAACCAAAGTTGTAATCCCGAAGGGGCAACTTCTGTCGATACCGCGCAAGTGGTGTTGAGTTCACAGGGTTGCCCCTTTGGTTTAAACATATGACTAAATACTTTATTTACGTACGCAAATCCACCGATGAGCCAGACAAGCAGATTCTATCCATTGAGGCCCAGGTTGAGGAATTGAAAGAGTTTGCCCGAAAGGAAAACCTGGAAATCGTAAAAACTTTCATTGAATCTCAAACAGCCAAGGAACCGGGCCGGCCAATTTTCAACGAAATGCTTTCTCTGATCGAAAAAGGAAAAGCATCGGGAATTTTAGCCTGGCATCCGGACAGATTGGCCAGAAACTCTATTGATGGCGGGAGAATAATCTACCTCATTGATACAGGGAAAATTCAGTCGCTAAAATTTCCTACTTTTTGGTTTGAGAATACGCCTCAAGGAAAGTTTATGCTGAACATTGCTTTCGGGCAGTCAAAATATTTCGTTGACAATCTTTCGGAGAATACAAAAAGAGGTTTGCGCCAAAAGTTAAGGCGGGGCGAATGGCCCGGCTGGGCGCCGATCGGATATTTGAACAAAGAACATAAAGTAATCCCCGACTCTGAAAGATACAAGCTGATAAAAAAGATGTTTGAGCTTTATTCCACCGCTAAATATTCTCTGAAAGATTTGAAGGAATTGATGGCTTCTTCGGGTTTGAGAAGCCGAGCCGAAAAAGTTTTGTCCGTTTCCATGATTCAGCATACTTTGACTAATCCCTTCTACTATGGAACGTTTTTCTATCATGGCGAACTATACCAGGGAACGCACAAACCCATCATTTCAAAGAAACTTTTTGATAAAGTACAGGAGATAATGAAAGATAAATCCAGGCCCAAGAAAAGAGGTGAGAAAGTTTATGCTTTCAGAGGACTTTTCAAATGCGGAGAATGCGGCTGCGCTATTACTTCGGAAACCCAAAAGGGACACAACTACTACAGATGTACTAAAAAGAAAGTCCCCTGCTCTCAAAGATTCATAAGAGAAGAAAATCTGTCAGAACAAATTTCCGCTATTCTCAAAAAAGTTTCTTTGCCTAACAAATGGAAAGATAAAATGATTGCAATTCTTGAAAAAGAGCAGGGGGAAACGGACAGAGCCGGCTTTTCTTTTTCTCAAAACCTGAAATCTCAAATAAAGGAGTGCGAAGAAAAACTGGAAAAACTTTTGGACGCCCATTTGGACAACGATATTTCCCGCGAGGAATATCTTGAAAAGAAACAAAAACTGCTCAACCGAAAGATTGAGATTTCCGAAAAATTAACGGCCTTTGAGAAAAAGGGGGGTAATTGGCTCGAACCTGCCAAAAACTTCATTTTGGCTTCAAATCAAACACAAAAAGCGGCTATTTCCAGTAATCTCCAAGAAAAAGCCGATAAACTCAAAAAAGCCGGCTCGAACCTCCTTTTGACCGACCGGAAAATAAAATATTTCCCGCGCGGGGCGTGGGAAATACTCGAAAATTTGCCTGTATCCCGCCTCCGGCGGGACGAAGCGGCGAGGCGCAAAACGCGTTCAAAAAAGCGGAAAATTTAGCTCTGCTCCGCGGGTAGGATTCGAACCTACAACCTAGTGCTTACACCATATCCTAATGTTTCCAAAAGGGGTGGACTATCTCATCATCCTTTGAGGATGCGAGGCGCTATAAGTCTCTGAACCTTCCCTAA
>JAQUKM010000016.1 GCA_028719125.1 Minisyncoccota bacterium
TACACACCTCCCCGAAGCTTATCGCAGTTACGTCGCGTCCTTCATCGCCTCACTGTGTCAAGGCATCCACCATCTGCCCTTATTACAACTTTCCCATCTTTAGTGAAAAGACAAACTAAAGATGATTGCCCTATTAAATAAATCAATAGAGCGAAATTTTCAAAGAACTTTCAAAACAGAATTTCTGGATTAAAAAAGCCACCGCGAAGTGGTGGCCGTTCTAAAATGAAGATAGATCGCCTATCCACTTCTTTTTTCCTTGTGCTTTTCTATAATAATCATCATATTCATCTGGCTTTTATTATATTAAATATTTTTAAAAAGTCAAGCCCTAATTACATTGTTGCATTGTTAAATTGTTGCATTGTTTTTAACCCTTCCAGGAAAGAAACCTTTGTCTAAACTCCGCGATAAAGAACCCCTAAACTGACAAATAAAGATGAAAAAAGAAATTCCCGCTTGCGGAATTTAATGAGGCAAGGTCGCTAAAAATACAGGGAGATAATCTCCCTGTATTTTATGTTTCCTTTCTAATTCTAATCCTGTAATTTGCCTCTATTCCAAATTTTTTCTAAATTTTGCTAACAAATCCTGAGCAAGTTCTTTGCCGCCCAAACCAAAAGCCAACCCTCCGGCGAGGGCTAACATTGCTATAATTCCAGTAAACAAAGTATTAACAATATAAGTGGCTACTTTTAATTGGGACAGAGCGGCAATAATTCCAAAAATAATAAATATCCAGCGGGATATAGCAGCCAAAAACTTCTGATACTTTAAACCTGCTCCAGCTACTGAAGCCTGAACAAATTTAGCAAAATATTCGCCCAAAACAATAGCCGCCAGAAGAATTAAAATGGCGACCAAAACATTAGGCAAATACTTCACAATGCTTGAGATAAAATCGCCAACCGCATACAGGCCCCAAATGTTACAAGCGGCCACCAGAAAAGAGAGTAAAATTAACCACTTAGTAATCTGACCGAGAAAATATCCGGAATTTAGATTAATCCCCGCTTTATCAGTAAACTCTTTGAAACCAACCTTTTCTAGGAGAGAATCCACCTTCAGGGTATCAATTAATTTTTCAACCAATTGAGCAATCCCATTGCCAATGATTAACCCAACCAAAAAGACTATCAAACCGCCTAAAAGAGTTGGCAAAAAAACGACAAAGGCGTCCCATAATTCCACTAAAGCGCCAGAGCTTGTCTGGAGTATAGTATTAAGCATATTTTTATTTTTAAATTTTTATTCTTTGCTAACGAACAACATTTAATTATTTTAATTTTCGACCTTTTATAATTATCAAGTTATATTATATAAAAATAATCTTCGTCAAGCAAGTCCTCATTTCATTACTACGTTGTTTCATTGCTACGCTGTTAAATGGTTAAATTGCTAAAATTCTCAACAATGCAACAATGTAGCAACGAAACAATTCAATATGGTGGACCGGATCGGATTCGAACCGACAACCTCCCGCGTGCAAGGCGGGTGCTCTAGCCAGTTGAGCTACCGGCCCGATTCAGTATTTAATATATAGTTGTACAGTTATTTGGGTTTGCGGATGACAATGGGGTTGAACCATCCGTCTTTCCGCCCTTTGAGGAAGGTATGTGCGCGTGGAAGGAGTCGAACCTTCTGCCTCCTCTTTATCAGAGAGGCGTTCTACCGTTGAACTACACGCGCATAGGGGGCGTTCTGCCGCTGAATTAGTTACCCATTATTTTTAATCTTTTTATTCTTGTTTTTGTGGAAATAATTTTTCTGCTCCAGCGATATTAAAGTGTAAATCAGGTTCTGTTGAAGGTATTGTTTTCAAGGCCAAATTAATATTTTTTATTAAAAAAGTCAAGCTATAAAAAATCAAAGCCCCGCTAATAAAAATAACGGCTAAACTTCCTCCCAAAATAAGCACATCCTTCTTTGATTTTTTCTTAAAAAAATTTTTAGGCATTATTTTAATTATTAGCGAAGATAAGCTCTCCCCAAAATCTTAACATCATAAATTATATTATTCTCTTCTCTCTGGGTTTGAGTAAATTCTATTTGTTCTAAACGAATAATGTAATTTAGGTTTTGAAACTCTTCCAGCCAATTAAGAATTGATGTTTTCCCGCCGGAAAGAATCAAATTAAAACTGTAACTTTGAGATTCTTGGTCTGTCGCTTCGTTTAATACTCCAAATCTGAAACTAAGGCTTAAATTATTTTTTCTAGCCAAATCCTGCAAAACCTGTTCTAATCTTACCATCTCACTTTCTGTAGGCAAAGCCTGCTTTAATTGGTTGATATAAGCTGAAGCCAGATGTTGTCCTTCTTCCAATTCATAAATTTTGCTTAGAATATCGTTGCGAGCAGCCAGTTCTTTTCGATAATTTTCTGTATTTTCTACTCTTTTTAAAATATCAGCGCGAAAATAATAAAATAGCCCTCCTAATATTAATACAAAAGCAAAGAAAATAAGCAATGCTGTCGTTAATCTCTTTTTAAAATCTGCCATTAATTTTTATTATATCCCATATTATATCCCAATGTAATGAATTTTCAATAATTCATGCTATTTATTCTTCGCGGCGGCTATCAATCCTAAAAATAGAGGATGAGGGTTCAGGGGCCGGGATTTAAATTCCGGGTGGAATTGAGAAGCAATAAAAAATGGATTGGAGGATAGTTCAATTAACTCAACCAATTTACTTTGAGGATTAATACCGACTAATTTTAAACCAATTTTATTAAAAAGCTCAAAGTATTTATCATTAAATTCATACCGATGGCGATGGCGTTCTTTCACAAACAAAAATATATCTAGTTTTTTCTGGTTTTGCCATTTATTTTATCTAAAATTTACTGTTTTTCTAAACCATTCTATTATTCTATTGTATCAATAATTAGTTAATAAAACAATCAAAATTCAGAAATCCCTTGTTGGCGCGCAAGCAAAGCCCTGCCCTTTTTTACAAAAAGCGGACCTAAGTGAAACAATTTTTCCCTTCCTCACCAAGATTTAGATCTTTGATATCGCATCTTGCCAAACAAAAAATAAAGGATAGAATATGGATAGAATACAAAAAATGATAAAAAACCGACATCTTGGCATAGAATAATTTAATAATTTATATAGATGGCAAAAATCATCGCAATTTGCAATCAAAAGGGAGGCGTTGGTAAAACAACAACGACGATAAACCTCGGCGCTTACTTAGCTGCTTTTGGCAAAAATGTTTTGCTGATAGATTTTGACGCTCAATCAAATACAACCTCAGGTTTAGGCTTTGATTACAAAAAGTTAAAAAAAACTATCTATAATTTGCTGATATCCAATGAATCCCCTCAAGAAATAATCTGCAAAACTTCGGTTTTTGGTTTAGACCTTTTACCAGCATCGCCTGATTTAATTGGCGCCCAAGTAGAATTAAATCATTTCTCCAATAAAGAATTCAGATTAGCTCAGGTTCTTTCTTCATTAAAACCATACTATGACTATACGTTGATAGATCTGCCGCCATCATTGGGTATTTTAACTATTAATGGTTTAGCGGCCGCTGATCAAGTTTTAATCCCTATCCAAGCAGAATATTATGCTTTAGAAGGCTTGTCTCAATTAATTACCACTATCGATTTAATAAGAAGAAATCTGGAGAAAGATTTAAGAATTTTAGGGGCAATTTTGACTTTATATGATAAAAGGAATAGATTAGATAGGATAGTTGCAAAGCATATTCGCAGAAATTTTCCTGGCTATATTTTTAATATTGAGATTCCAAGAAACGTGAGTTTAGCTGAAGCGCCTAGCTTCGGCAAACCAATCATTCAATATAACCCTTATTCTGAAGGAGCCCGAGCTTATAGACAATTAGCCCAAGAATTAATAAAAAAACTGGAAAGCCACAATGGCGCTTTATCAATGTAACAATGCGACAATGAAACAATATAATTTCTATGGATAATCATAATTCTTTAGGACAAGGCATCAATGCCTTAATTCCGCCGAAAAAAGATCTTTCTAATCAGCCAGAAAACTTATTAGGCGACCGGTTTTCAGATAGCAAATTCGAAGAAGTGAATGACGGCGCTTTGGAGGAAAAAATAACCGAAAAAATTAATAATGCTTTCGGTGATTTTCCTCAAGAAATAGCATCGCCTTTCAACTCTATCAAAGAGAACTTTCAAGCGGATTTTCAAGGAAATATTCAACCACCATCGTTTACTGAAAATTTGGCAAAATCAGATACCCTTGAAGATTCAGAAATTGCGCTTCCTAAATCCGAAGAAATAGAGAAGTCCCTTTTAGAAGAAAAAATTTTTTATATTGAGGTGGAAAAAATTAAGCCTAACCCTCAGCAACCTCGCCGGACTTTTCCCGAAGAAACAATTCAGGAATTAGCCAATTCTATCAGGGAATATGGTATTTTAGAGCCCTTAATTGTGTCTCGGGTAGAAAAAGACACAGCTACGGGGACTGAAGTTGAATACGAATTAATCGCTGGCGAAAGAAGATTGTTGGCGGCGAAAAGGTCAGGATTGACCACAGTGCCGGCAATTATTAGAAAGCCGGTTGAGGAGCAAAAAAAATTAGAGTTGGCTTTGATAGAGAATATTCAGCGTGAAGATTTAACGCCCATTGCCAAGGCCAGAGCTTTTGCTCGTTTGATAGATGAATTCGGCCTCACTCAGCAATCCTTGGCAGAAAGAATAGGAAAAAGCCGGGAATCCATTGCCAATGCTTTGCGCTTGCTTCAGCTATCAGTTGAAGCCCAGAAAGCCCTAGAAGAAGGAAGAATTAATGAGGGTCATGCCCGGGCAATCCTCCTATTTAATAACGCGGAAAAAAGGAGGGTTTTTTTGAGAGAAATTTTAGCTCGAAATCTCTCAGGCCGCGAGTCAATAGAATTAGCTCAACACTATTTGCGATTAAACCAAAAACAAGCGCCTGAGACAAGAAGACGCAACGTTTACTTAGACCCAGAGGATTTGGAATTAAAAGAAAAATTGGAAAACCTTTTAGGAACTCCGGTTCTCATTAAAAAGAAAGGCGACCAGGGAGCAATTGAAATAAAATTTTATTCTCGTCAAGACTTAGACAAAATTTTAAATAAAATTTTTCCCCTTTAAAGCATCCTGGATTCTTTTGCGAGTTTCATTCATCTTTACAAATTCCAACCAAGAAGAAGAAGGACGTTTGCCTTTTTTAGTAATAATTTCTACCACTTCTCCAGACTGTAATTTATAATCAAGAGAAACTAATTTCCCATTTACCAGAGCTCTCGTAGCTTGATTACCTATATCTGTATGAATTTGATAGGCAAAATCAATTGGTGTTGCCCCGTCAGGCAAGTCAATGATATCTCCTTTTGGCGTTAAAACAAAAATTCTGTTTTTAAAGAAATCAACTTTTAAAGCGTTTAAAAATTCTTCAGATTTATAAAAAGTTTTTTGCCATTGCCTTAATTGATTAATCCAATAGAAATTTTTTGGAGGAGAAAATCCTTTCTTTTTTTTGTAACTATCGGTTTTTTTAAATGAACTATAAATCCAATGAGCGGCAATTCCCCATTCTGCTTCTTCGTCCATTTGAGAGGTTCTAATTTGAATTTCCACAATGCGGCCATTCTCAGCAAAAACTGTAGTGTGAAGACTTTGATAGCCATTAGGTTTAGGAAGGGCTATATAATCTTTAAAACGCCCGGGAACAGGTTTCCACATTTGATGGATAATGCCTAAAGTGGCATAACATTCCTCAACGCTGGTCACAATTATTCTCATGGCTACCAAATCATAAATTCTTCTGATATCCATTTCTTCTTTTTGGAGTTTCCGCCAGACACTATATAAATGCTTGGTGCGAAATTTTATTTCCTTTGGCTCTATATTGTTTTCTTGCAATTTTCTTCTTGTTAAAGGCGCTAATTTATTAATATATTCTTTTTGTTCTTCTCTCCTTTTTCCCAATATCTTGCGCGTCAACTTATATTCTTCAGGAAAAACATAAGGAAAAGCCAAATCTTCTAATTGAGAGCCGATATCAGTCATTCCTAGCCGATAGGCCAGGGGGGCAAGAATTTCTAAGGTTTCCAGGGCTTTTTTAGTCTGTACTTTGGGGTCTAAAGACCATAAGGTTTTCATATTATCCAAGCGATCGGCTAATTTGATGATAATAATTCTTAAATCTTTAGCCATTGCTAGAATCATATTTCTATAATTTTCTTTTTCGGCAATATTGTCTTCTTTCTGCCCCTTATATTGAATTTTATTGACCTTGGTTAATCCGTTGACTAAAAAAGCCACTTCTTCATTAAATTCTGTCCTGATTTTTGAAATTGGGACATTACAATCCTCAACAACATCGTGAAGAATGCCGGCGATAATAGCGTTAATTCCTAATTTCATTTGGCTGATAGTTAAAGCCACTCTCAGGGGATGATTAATATATGGTTCCCCTGATTGCCTTTTTTGCTCTGAATGAGATTGTTCGGCAAAATCAAAAGCTTTCTCTAGTAAAGCCGTCTCTTCCTCGCTCAGGGAACCATTAAGATTCTCAATTATTTTCTTCTTTAAGTTTTTCATAATCACACTTGCGATTAGAGCATTTAGTTTTAGTTTTGGTTTCTACAAGAGGCTTTCCGCACCGAGGGCATTGTTCGCCGGTGGGTTTATAAGAGGAAGAAAAATCGCATTCAGGCCAGCGTGAGCAGGCGTAAAACATTTGACCTTTTTTACTTCTTTTTTTTACGATATCTCCTGTTTTACACTGAGGACATTTCATAGAAATTTCCTCGTTAATAGATTTCGTAAAATCGCATTCGGGCCATTTAGAGCAGGCTAGAAACTTGCCAAACCTGCCTAACTTTATAATTAATTTGTTTCCGCATTTAGGGCATTCCTCTTCGGTTTCAATTAAGGGAGCAATGTCTTCTTTGGATACTTCTTCGTATTTTCTCTCCAAGTTATCTCTAAAAGGTTCATAAAACTCTCTAATCGTCTCTACCCAGTCTAACTTTCCTTCGGCAATTTGATCTAATTTTTCTTCAACTTTTGAGGTAAATTCGTAATCAACAATGCTAGGAAAATGTTTAGTTAGGACATCGTTAACCAAAGTCCCGACTTCTGTGGGAACAAATGATTTATTTTTGTCTCTTATGACATATCCTCTTTGTTCCAAAACAGAGATGATTGGGGCGTAAGTTGAAGGCCTGCCAATGCCAAAATTTTCCAAGGTCTTTACCAAAGAAGCATCATTGTATCGTGGCGGAGGCTGAGTTAAGTGCTCTTTGGAAGTGATTTTTACGATTTTTACCTCTTCCTGGGGAGTTAAATCAGGTTTTTCCTGAATATCAGATGGTTTTGAATATGGGTAAATGCGGAAAAAACCATCAAAACTCAAATGATAATAATTATTCTTAAAAGAATACCTGCTGTTTTTAGTTTGACTTTCAAGAACTATGGTGGTTTTTTCTAAAATTGCTGGAGGCATTTGGCTGGCTAAAAATCGGGACCAAATAAGCGTATACAAAGATAACTCGTCTTTTGTTAAGTATTTTTTTACTCTTTCTGGAGTATAAAATGGATTGGTGGTGCGAATTGCTTCGTGGGCTTCTTGAGTAAGCCGGGATTGTTTTTTAAATATTCGCGGCTGAGACAAAGTATAATCTTTACCGAAATTTTCTATTAAGAAATTATGAGCAGCTTTAAGGGCTAAAGGAGAAACATTAGTTGAATCAGTTCTCATATAAGTAATTAAACCTTCAGGCCCTTGCCCCAAATCCTTTCCTTCATAAAGCAATTGGGCTAAATACATTGTTTTTTTGGCGGGAAAATGGAATATTTGCCAGGCAGATTGCTGCAAGGTGCTGGTGGTAAAAGGAGGCGCTGGATGACGTTTTGCTTCCTTTGTTTCTATTTCCAAAACAGAGGCATTTTGGTTTTTAAGATCCTTTTTTATTTTTGAAACTTCTTCTTTGGATTTAATGCCAGGCCTTAAAATTAACTCATTATTAATTTTATATAATTCGGCTTCGATAATTTGAGATTTGACACCTTCATTTTCAATCTTGGAGAATGAAGCTGTAATTGTATAATATTTTTCTTCTTTAAAACAATTTCTTTCTTCTTCCCTTTCAACAATTAATCTTAAAGCAGGCGATTGGACTCTTCCTGCGGATAAACCCCGAAATATTTTTTTCCACAAAAAAGGAGATAATTCATATCCCACCAAACGGTCTAAAATTCTTCTGGCTTGTTGAGCATTAACCAGATTTAAATTAATATCGCGCGGATTTTTGAGAGCATTTTCTATCGCCGTTTTTGTTATTTCGTGGAAAGCAATCCTCTGAAATTTTAGGTTTTGAGTTTTTGGTTTTCTAATTTGTTTTTCATCCGGTTCCAATATTGAAATTAAATGAAAAGCTATGGCCTCTCCTTCGCGGTCTTCATCAGTGGCTAAAATGATAGTTTGAGCCCCTTGGCTGAGTTTTTTTAATTGATTAACTGTCTTTCGCGCCCTGACTGGAATAATATATTGAGGAATAAAATTGTTTTCTATATCAATGCCTAACTTGGATTTGGGTAGGTCCCGTACATGACCATAACTGGCAACAACTTTAAAGTCCTTGCCCAAAAAATTGGAAATTGTTTTTGCTTTTGCCGGCGACTCAACGATAACTAAGTTCATAAAACTAAATTTTTAAATAATAACCCCCGCCAATATTTTTTACAAGCCCTTTAAGTTCTAAAGTGGTTAAAGCAATTAATGTCTCTTCTGATGAAAGATTAGATTTTTCTATAATTTTGTCAATAGCCAGATTGCTTTCTTCAGAAAATAATTGATAAATGCTTTTTTCTTTTTCGTTTTCTAATTTAACTTTGGTTGATTCTTCCAGTATCTTTGGTCCAGCTATTTGGGGAAAATCTGTTAGATTTAGTTCCTCTAAAACATCTTCAACTTGGGAAACTAATTTTGCTCCTTGTTTAATCAAGTTATGAGCGCCGATAGAGTTTTTATTAAAAATAGAGCCAGGAATTGCAAATACTTCTCTATTTTGTTCCAAAGCAAACTTTGCCGTAATTAAGGCGCCGCTTTTTTCTGGGGCTTC
>JAQUKM010000017.1 GCA_028719125.1 Minisyncoccota bacterium
TATTTATCATAAGCGATAACTTTCATTGAAAACCCCTTGGCTATTTTAATCACTTCGCTGCCAATTCTTCCAACGCCAATCACCCCCAAAGTTTTGCCGAACAATTCTTCTCCTTCTAACCCTTGTAAGGAAAAACTGCCCGTTTCCCTGACTTGGTGATAAGCCGTATAAATTTTTCTTACCAGGCACAACAGCAGGCCAAAAGTATATTCTGCTACTGTATGCGTGCCATAACTCGGGACACTGGAAACAAGAATATTCTTTTCTTTGCAATAATCTAAATCAATATGGTCAAAGCCAGTAGAGCGCGTAGCAATCAATTTGAGATTATTTAATTGGCTTAAAACTTCTTTTGACAGTTGAGAACTAATAAAAGTTGAGACTATCTCATAATTCTTATACTGCCCGACATTTTCTAAACTCAATTTTTCGGCAGAAAAATCAGCTAATTCCAAAAAATCGGGATATTTTTGTAAAATCTCTCTTTCTCTTTCCGTTGTCTCAAAAAAAACGATTTTTTTCACAATAATATAAATATTAGATATCGCGACGTCCAACGTTAAATTATTTCTTTTTTAATTAACTTTTGGCATTTGAAATTTGGATTATTCTATTATATTTTACCATCCTTTCTTCTGGTTGTGGAGCCCCGGCTTTCAAACCCCAGGCATTGCTAGCCCAGGCGAGATCAGCGATAAAATCATCATCAGTTTCCGCGCTCCGATGGCTAACAATAATTTTGATTTTATTTTCCGTTGCCAGATTAATTGTTTTTAGCGTCTCTGATACTGTCCCTACCTGGGTCGGCTTAATAATCACTCCATTAACCGCTTTCATCTTAATCGCCTGCTCCAACAACTCAAAATTAGTTGCTGTCAGGTCGTCGCCAATAACTATTGTCTTCGTCTTTTTTAGCGCCTTTAACGCCGCCAGCTCTCCAA
Organism: Minisyncoccota bacterium; assembly: GCA_028719125.1. Lineage (GTDB taxonomy): Bacteria > Patescibacteriota > Minisyncoccia > UBA6257 > UBA6257 > JAQTTC01. The sequence continues at coordinate 942 of JAQUKM010000017.1, forward strand.
AACTTTCAAAATCTTTTTCTTCAAACGGGTCTTCAATTGATAAAATCTCAAAGCGGGAAATTAATTTCTTATAAATCTCAAGCAGTTCTTTCTTTGACACTGCCTTGTCTTCTAACAGCAAATATTTTTCTTTATTTTCATCATAAAAAGAAGAAGCCGCCGCATCTAAAGCAAATTTTACTTTGTTTTGAAGATTTAATTTATCCCTAATCTCCTCAAAAATTTCCAACGGGTTTTCATAATCTTCTCCGGGAAACAGCAATCCTCCTTCGTCGCCAAATTTATTTTTCCCAAATTCTTTTTTGAAATATTCTTTTAATCCCGCAAAAAATATCTTCGCGGTTTCTAGGGAAACTTTCGGGCCGTCCACCTGAGGGACAATCATATACTCCTGAATCTTGGGCCCAAAAGGAGCGTGCTTGCCTCCATTGATTAAATTAAAGAAAAACAAAGGCGGTTTTCTTTTGCCTTTGGTTGAAAGGTATCTTTCTAAATACTGCCAAAGTTCTATTCCCTCTGTCTTGGCGGCTAAACGGCAAAACGCCTGAGATAAAACCAAAATCAAATTGCCCCCGAGCAGATTCTTGTTTTTGGTGCCGTCTAACTCCAGTAAAAATCCGTCAAAATCATTTAAATCCTTAAACCCTATTCCCAATAACCTTTCTTTTATCAGTTCAAATTTCCTTACGGCTGTACGCGTATCTCTCAGAAAAACTTCTTTTTCTCCGGTGCTTTTCCCGCGCGGAACGCTGGAACTAACTTCAATATCCCCGCTTCTCATTATTGCCTTCAATGTTTCTTCCCCCCGCGAATCCTGAATTATTTTAATAAGTATATTATCAATTTTCATCTTTACTGAGCTCTAATATCGTTTTAATCACTGTATCCGGGTTTAAAGATATGCTCTCAATGCCTTCGTCTGCCAAAAACTTTGCAAATTCTGGAAAATCGCTCGGCGCCTGTCCACAGATACCGACATATTTTTTCCTTTTGCGGCAGGCCTTAATGGCCTGAGATATCACTCTTTTTACTGCTTCATTCCTCTCATCGCCTATTTTTTGAATAACCGCGTTATCCCTGTCTATGCCTAAAACGAGTTGGGTCAGGTCGTTAGACCCGATGCTCATCCCATCAAAAATATCCAGAAATTCATCTGCCAAAATAACATTTGAAGGAATTTCGCACATTACATAAAGTTTTGGCGGCTGGTCGCTGTTTAACAAACCTGATTTTTTAATCAGCTCTTTTGACGCTTTGCCTTCTTCAATCGTCCGACAGAAAGGCACCATAATTGAAATATTTTTTAAGCCAAAAATCTCCCTTGCTCTTTTAATCGCTTCGCATTCCATCAAAAATGCCGGCTTGAACTCTGGATCAAGATAACGGCAGGCGCCCCTGAATCCCAGCATCGGATTCGCCTCATCCATCTCCTCAAACAATTCGCCGCCAATCAAATTGCGGTATTCATTTGTCTTAAAATCAGAAAAACGGACAATTACTTCTTTGGGATAAAAAGCAGCCGCAATCTGGCTGATTCCTTCTGCTAATTCCTTTACAAAATATTCCTTCTTATCCTTATGCTTCACTGTCATTTCATCAATTTTCTTAATCAATGATGTTAATTTTTTCTTCTCTTCCGGGGTTGTGGCCCAAAATCCTTCTTTAATTTTTTTATAATGGTAAAGGGCTAGTGGATGAATTCTAATTTTTTCAGCAATAATAAATTCCTCTCTGGCTAATCCTACTCCGTCATTGGGCAGAAACGAAGATGCAAAAGCTATCTCCGGAGCGCCGATATTCATTACAATTTTTGTCTTCGTCTTTGGGAATTTCTTAAAATTGTATTCTTTGATTTTATAAGGGACTCTGCCGGCAAAAACTCTGCCATCCAGCCCTTGAGTGCAATCAACTGTCACTTCTTCGCCGTTTTTAAGAACTTCTGTGGCATTTTTTGTCCCCACAATGCAAGGTATTCCCAACTCCCTTGAAATAATTGCGCTATGGCATGTTTTACTTCCTTCGTCTGTGATGACGGCCGCGGCTATTGGAAAAGCCGAAGTCCAGTCCGGGTCAGTCATTTTGGTCACCAAAACCTCCCCTTTCTGAAATTCAGAAAGTTTTGAAGCATCTTTAATAATCCGCACTTTACCCACCCCAATTTTATTGCCGATAGCAATGCCGGTCAAAAGAGGTTTTTTATTGGTCTTTAATTTATACTCCTCGTAAATATTTGTCTTGATTGCATGGACTGTTTCCGGTCTTGACTGGACAATAAACAATTCTTTTGTTTTTCCGTCTTTTGCCCATTCAATATCCTGAGGCGTCCATTTCTTGTTTAATTTTGAATAATAATCTTCAATAATCAGGCCCCATTCTGCCAAAGTGAGTATTTCCTCATCGTCTAAGGAAAATCTTAATCGGTCTTTTTCCGAGACCGGAACTTCTTTAATTCCCACCTCGCGGGATTTAACAGGGTAAATGTATTTCTTAGTTTTTCTGCCCAAATCTTTTCTGATAATCGCTTTGAATCCTTGCTTCAAAGTTGGCTTAAAAACATAAAATTGATCCGGAGTAATCAGTCCCTTGACTATCATTTCCCCGAGCCCGAAAATAGAATTAATCAAAACTACATCAGGAAATCCTGTATCTGTGTCCAAAGTGAACATCACGCCCGATGACCCTAAATCAGAACGCACCATTTTTTGTATTCCTGTTGAGAGTCCAATTTCTAAATGATTAAATCCTTTCTCCTCGCGATACATTATTGCCCTATCCATAAATAACGAAGCATAACTTTTTTTAACCGCTTTTAATAATTCTTCCTCTCCCCTGATATTAAGATAGGTTTCATGCTGGCCCGCAAAACTAGCGCTGGGGAGGTCTTCGGCTGTGGCTGAGGAACGGACGGCAACATCAACATTTTCCTGCTTGTATTCTCTTGAAAGTTTCCGGTAATTTTTAATGATTTCTTTTTCCAAGTCTTCAGGCAAAGGTGTTTCTAAAACCAATTGCCTTATTTTTTTCCCTGTTTCTTGCAAACTTTTGATGCTTTTGGGATTGAATTTTTTCAAAATTTCCTCAATGGGTTTTTGAATTTTCCCTTTCTTCAAAAAATAAAAATATCCTCTGGCGGTAATGGCAAACCCATCAGGTATATTAACTCCTCTTTTAGCAAGGTGGCTGTGCATCTCCCCCAAAGAAGCGTTCTTGCCACCCACTCGAGGCACATCCTTAATGCCTATCTCTTTAAACCACAAAACATATTTACTCCTCATAATTTTTAACAATATTAACCCAATAGTGTCTCCGCCTCTTTTTTAAGGGCGGCTATTTTCTTTTCAGAAACCCCCATTTTCTTAGCGTATTTTACCGCATCTATCTTTAATAAATCTTGGGCCAACATTATTCTTTCTGCGGCAAATGGTTCTAATAAATCATTCTTAAAAGAAGGTAAAATCGTGATGGGATAAAATTTTTCTGTCTCAATAATGTATTCCAACCCTGTTCCTCTGGGAAATCTCCAGCCCAACAAATCAAGCCCGACACATTCAGCGTATTGAATTAATTTTCTGGAAAATTTATTATTGGTTATCACAATCGGCCTTGGCTGTAAATTTTTGAACTGCTTTTTGCAATAATCGCTTAACTCTATATCCAAATAACGGGCATAATGATAAAGACCTATCTTTAAATCAACCTTGCTCCCGGGCAAACTATGGTATTTACATTCCCCAATTAAACAGTATTTTTTTTCTCTGGCAACAATATCCACTTCGTGAACAACGCAAGAACCTTTGATAAACTGATTAATCTTCACCTTAAAACCTAATTGTTCCAAAATATCTCCTATGTATTTTTCAAAAGGAAATCCACTTGGCCCCAGATTTCTCATTGCTTCTTTAAGGCGAAAGCGAATTCCGCCGCGAGGATATCCCTTTTCCAGCATCTCCTCAACCCTATCATAAATCTCATAAGTTGTCATTCCGGGATAAATTTCCTGCCTTATTTTTGTTGCTATTTCTTCTGCTAATTTTTTTGAAGCGCCGACCCTGCGGACGCTGGAATAAATTTTTTTCTCAGAAAAAAGCTCCTTTTCCCCTGATTTATTGATAATATAAACATCTTTCATAATTTTATAATCTTAAAGTATTTTTTCTTTCACGTTTTACGTTTTACGTTTATTATTTTATTTTGCTTCCGGGGGGCACCTCACCTTCAGGCACTAAAAGAATCGGTCCCTGATCGGAATCAACCGCCAAAAGCATCCCCTCGCTTAATTTCCCTTTAATTTCTTTTGGCTCCAGATTGGCAACAACCACAATTTTTTTGCCAATCAATAATTCAGGGGGATATTGCTGGCCGATGCCGGCAATCAGCTGCCTTTTTTCCCCTCCCAAATCAATTTCTAAAGCAAGGAGTTTGTCTGTCCCTTCAACTTTTTCCGCTTTTAAAATCGCGGCTATTCTTAAATCTAATTGCTTAAACTCTTCCAAACTAATCATGTTTTTTTCGGAAAATGGTTTTTTTACTTGAATCCGTTTCTGAATTTCTTTTTCCTCCAAACCAAAATGATGGCCAATTTCATGCCAAATTGTTTCTTCAATAATTTGTTTTATCTTCTCTTCATCATTATTAGCCGCCTCTTCAATGTTGTTTTGAAAAAAAGTTATTTTATCCGGAATAGCTCTGTTATAATATCCTCTTTGAATTTGGGGCACTCCTTCATAAAGTCCTAAAAGAGATCCGAGAGAGCTATAGCCTGATTTTTCTTTTTGAAATTCAGTTGGTTCTTCCTGAACTATTATAGCAATATTCGCCATTTTTTTCAAAAAGCGATAAGGAATTTTCTTTAAGGACTGACCCACTAATTCTTCAAATTTCGTTTTCTCCATAATAAGCAATGTAAAAATTGGAATTTACCGGCGTCCGACGTCAATAAATTTTATTATTTCTTCAAAAATATCCGGCGGAATCGGAATCGGCTCTCCCGGATGAGTAACCCCCGGATACTTCCACGCGCTGATAACTTTTATTCTTCTTCCTTTCTTAAATTTTGAGTTCTGAGTTTTGAGTTTTGAGTTTTCTATAACATACATCACCCAAATTTCATAGGGATGTTTTTTAGAGCCGGCTTTCTGCATAGAAGCCAAAGTTTTCGGCGCAATCCCCTCTTCTACCCGCAAAGGATTTCTAATCACTCTCTTCACCCTATTCTCTGAAAGCATATATTGTCTCATTTTTGCCTGAGAATGCTTGGTCCAAACAAAAATCCCTATTCCATTTTCTTTCTCCATCATATCCTTAGAATATAAAAAGTTTAAATGCATCAATTAGAATGTTAAAAAAAATTCAAAATATATTTTCTGAAATCATCCGCAATTTTAAATTTTCTTGCTAATATTGAATTGTAAACCCTTCTCCTCCCTCTTCCCCCTCCTCGCTTTCTTCCATTCTCTCAATGTTATTATGGAAAAATCTTTTTAAGTGAGCAATATAATTTTTTATATTTTCCTCCTCGCCTTCAGCCGCTAAACTGACGCTTCCATCATCATTATTCTTCACCCAGCCGGAAATATCATATTTCCCAGCCAGCATTTTTGCCACTGCCCGAAACCCCACTCCCTGCACTCTGCCAAAAAATATAAATTTCTTACGCGCCATGTTTAAATATTATCACATCACCATCTTGCACCTCATAATCTTTTCCTTCCAGCCGAACCCATCCTTTTTGCCTTGCCAAATTCCAAGACCCGGCTTCCAGTAATTTCTTCCAGTTTATCACTTCAGCTTTAATAAACTTCTCCCGAAAATCGCTATGAATCACTCCCCCGGCGTCAGGCGCTTTCAATCCTTTTTTCAAAGTCCAAGCCCTTGTCTCATCCGATCCAGTTGTCAAAAAACTAATCAAATCCAGCAATTTATAAGTTAATTGGATTAAAATATCCAAATCTGATTGCGCTGGCAGCCCCAAAGCCATCCTGTCGCTCTCTGAAAGGTCAACCGCCTCTAATTCCATCGCCACATCCATAATCAAATATGGCCATTTATTTTTATTAAAAACCTCTATTATATGAGCTGGCACCTCGGATGCCTCTCCGTTTAATAAATATATCCTGGGTTTTAAGGTCAATAATTGGTAATTATCAAGGATTTTCTTTTCTTCTTTCTCCCACTCTTCTTCATATAAAATTTTGCTTTTTTGCAGTAAATCCTGCGCCTTAACCAACACCCGTTCCTCTTCAGCCGCATTTTTTTGACCTGATTTGATTTCTTTTTCCAAAGAAGAAAGCCTTTTGTTAACTGTCTCCAAATCTTTCAAAATCAATTCTGTTTCCAGGGTTTCTTTTTCCAAAAGCGGATCTATCTTATTTAAAGTGTTAATAATTTTTTCATTCTGAAAGCACCTCAAGACATAAACAATTTCGTCAGTTTCTCTGATGTTAGCCAGAAATTTATTGCCCAAGCCCTCGCCCTGGCTCGCTCCTTTAACCAAACCGGCAATATCAACAAATTCCACTGTCGTATAAATCTTTTTTTCCGATTGGCTCAAGAACGCCAGTTTATCAACCCGAATATCAGGCACAGCAACCACGCCAACATTTGGGTCAATGGTGCAAAAAGGATAATTTTCCCTATCAACTTGTTTTTTGGTAATGGCTTCAAAAAGCGTGGATTTTCCAACATTTGGCAAACCAACAATTCCGATTGATAAACTCATAAAATAAATTAATGTTGTCCTTCCTATTGTCCTATTATATTATAGACAAAAACAGGGCTGATAACAATATCAGCCCTGTTTTTTTTGTTTGTTTCAACCTTCCTATTTATTTCTTTCTTTGCTGATAAACCAAATAAAATAAACTGCGCCGCCAATTACTAAAAGCCCAATCAAAACCCAAAGCCATCCCTGTGATTGTTCATTCCCGGTATCTTGAGGACCAGTTGTCGTAGTCTCTCCTATTGTTTCAGGAACTGTAGTTGAAGTAGTGGTCGTAGTTTGATCAGTTCCTTCTGTAGAAGTGGCTGCTCCGGCAACCATACCTTCATCTTCACCGCTAATAAAACTTTCTCCATAACATTTTTCATC
>JAQUKM010000018.1:0-1320 GCA_028719125.1 Minisyncoccota bacterium
CAATCGTTTTCTCCTACTTGCTACTGCTCTTTTAAGATACACTGCACGCTGACTATATGTTCTTTTATCCATAAACGATGGGGTTGACGTGTTTACAGCCAGTCGCTCTACCATTGAGCTACCGCGGAATATTAAATTGTAAAACAAACACAATATTACTCACTACCATTTATCCGCTAAAGCCGAGCGAGCACTTCGTGATCGCTCTTCCTGGGAAAATATTATTCAATTATCAAAATCAAGGTATTTTCCCGCTGAAAGCCAAGACTTTGGCTTTCAGCCCATTGAGCTACCGCGGAATATATTAAATTATACTATTATTTCGTTGGTTTATCAAATAAATTATTTGTCTTGGCAATTTTAGGGCCTTGCGATTTTGAATAAAGGGATTTTTCCCTTTTGTTATAAGGAACTTCTGCCGGGGAAGAAAGATATTCTACCGCTACCTGACAAATGTACATATCTCTATACAAAGCTACCGGCAAGTCAGATTGGTTGCTGATTTCCAAAGTTAAAGCGCCTTCAAATCCAGGATCCACAAACCCGGCTGTATGGACTAAAATCCCCATCCTCGCCAAAGTGCTTTTACCCTCAACTTTCAAAATTACATTATTAGGCACTTTAATATATTCTTTGGTGCTCGCCAGAACAAAATCATTTGGATGAAGAATAAACGGCTCGTTCGGCTTTACTCTTTTAGTAATGATAAAATCTTTGTCTGGCAATTCTTTTTTGGTATCCAAAAGGCACTGCTTGGAGATATTAAATTTCTTAAAAATCGGTCCTAATTTCAAATCAATTGAAGCCGGACCTATCTGGTTTTTGCTTAAACTTGGCTTAAAAATAAGATGTTTATTCTTAATAATTTTTTTAATATCGCGGTCTGATAAAATCATAGGATATTTATTTTAACAAATTTAAACCAATTTCTCAGCCACGGCAATATCTTCCGCTGGACAAGCGCTTTTTGAGGGATTAAGCACTGGCACAATTTTTATGCATTTAATTCCTCTTTGAATTTTTCCACAACTTCAACGGCTATTTTTTTGGCCAGTTCTTCAAAATCAGAGATATTATCCGTAAGAAAAATATAGATGTCCTTTGGCTCGCCAAATTCTAAAATTTTAATATACTCCTTCTTTTTTTGAGAAGGTAATTTTCCCATCGCTTCCACAAATAATTTGTCTAAAATAATATTTTCAAGCCGAACTGCTATCTCTCTTTGTTTTGATTCAGGCAGTTTTTCCACCTCTAAAGCTGAAAAAATCTTTTTGTTAATTATCATTTTGCTTTAGCTTTGTGTTATTTTTTTATTATTTT
>JAQUKM010000018.1:1420-7982 GCA_028719125.1 Minisyncoccota bacterium
ATATTTTCAAGCCGAACTGCTATCTCTCTTTGTTTTGATTCAGGCAGTTTTTCCACCTCTAAAGCTGAAAAAATCTTTTTGTTAATTATCATTTTGCTTTAGCTTTGTGTTATTTTTTTATTATTTTTTTATTATTTTAAGGTAGGGTCTAAGTAATCCAGGGAAGGGCTTTCTTTAACTTCGGCAGATTCACTATCTTCGGCAGATTCGGCAGTTTGATAAAAATAAACGTTTTCTCCTGCTTGGTCCCATTTTTCTTGAGAGGATTTCTGAAAAAGGCCCTGAGCAAAAGATCCGTCTTTTTTTACTAATTGCCCAAATACCCCCGATTTTATATGCTTCTCCATCATTATTTTAGTCCTTTCTTCCGGGCAAAGCTCTCTTCCGTATTTATCTATATAAATTATGTCCTCTGATAATTTCGTATGCATATATTGAGCTATATAGTCCCCGAGTTTTTCTTTAAATTTTCCTAGGTTTTCTTCACTAATCTCATAAATATCAAGCGCGTTTATAAAGACGATAAAACCTTCTTCTGTTTCCTTCCACGACCCCATTGAATCAAGAGCCACAGCTGTCCAAGCTTCTATCGCCTCTTCCGGAATCACCTCTTTTGCTTTTTCAACATATACCGTATAGGCTTCTTCTTTGGTTGTTTTCTTTTCCTGTTCAATCTTAGTTTGCTCCTGAACGGTTGTTTTAGGATTTTCAGCTTTACAACCAACAGCTAAAAGAGAACTGGCCATCATCGCGCCTACGAGGAATATTGAGGCAGCTTTTCTTGTCTTTTCTTTGGCTTTTTCAAAAACAGACTTCTCCTCATCAGACAAATTTAATTTTTCTAAGGCAGCTTTCTGCTCCTTCTCTTGCTCCTCTAAAGCAGCCTCTATCTTTTTGCTTAATTCTTCTTGACTTTCATTAGATTTGTCTTGAGACTCAAAAGAAAATCCTTTTTCTATGTTTATCATAATATTTTTTGATTTAAATTAGCTGTTTTTTATATCACGAGAAGGAAAAAAATTATAATTAATTATTAATTAAATATATAATTAAATAAAGGGCTGAAGATGGAAATGTTTAAAGGTTTAGGTTTAAGCTGCCGGGCAGGGATTCGAACCCCGGTTTCCGCGTCCAGAGCGCGGCGTGCTACCGCTACACTACCCGGCAATAAATCAATCATCTACAATTCTTCGCTGATGCATAATTCAAAAGGCAAAGTCGGAATCGGCGTTCTTCTTAATTGAACCTGAATATCAATAAATCTTTTGAGGAGTTTCTCCAGGTAAGGTGTGTCAAAAACCTGAGCTTGTTTAAAGAGAATCGTCATTTCTTCGCTGGTTGCCTCTTTTTCCAATACCTTGCCCAAACTGGGGGAAATTTTTAATAGAAGGATTTTTCTCAGATAGTTTAAAACTTCTTTGTTAAAAACTTCCAAATCATACCCTTCGTCATAAATATCATTGATAAATTCCATCGCTTTTTCTTTGTCTTTTTTAGCCAGACAATTTATAAATTTCTTTACTTTTTCAAAATTTATCGCCCCCACTAATTCTTCAACGGCTTTTTTGGTAATGTTTTGATTGGTCACTAAAGATATCTGTCCCAATAATGACTGAGCGTCTCTCAATCCCCCTTCTGAATACAAAGCAATTAATCTTAAAGCTTCATCCTCAAATTTTATTTTTTCTTTTTTACAGATAGATTTGAGGCAGTCGATAATGTCGTCTAAATTTAATTTTTTGAAATCATAGCGCTCCACCCGCGAGAGAATCGTTGGCGGCAGTTTGTCGGGCTCTGTTGTCGCCAAGATAAAAATGACATATGAGGGCGGCTCTTCCAGGGTTTTTAACAAAGCGTTAAAAGCTTCTTTTGTCATTTGATGCGCCTCATCAATAATAAAAATCTTATATTTGGAATTAATCGGCTGAAATTTGATATTTTCCCTTAAAGAACGGACGTCTTCAATGCCCCGGTTTGAAGCGGCGTCTATTTCTATCAAATCAAGCGCATTTCCGTTTTTAATGGCTTCGCAGGATTCGCACTTATTGCACGGCTCGAATTCGTTTGGCTTCCGGCCTTTGCAGTTTAACGCTTTTGCCAAGAGACGGGCGACCGTTGTTTTACCAACGCCCCTTAAGCCGGTAAAAAGATAGGCGTGGGAAATCTGGCCTCCGACAATGGCATTGGAAAGGGTCTTGATGATGTTTTTTTGGTTGATGACTTCAGAAAATGACTGAGGACGATATTTTCGATAAAAAACTAATTGGGGCATAAAAATAAATTAATGAATAACGAATCTGGTGCGAATATACAAATGAAGAATGAAAATTCAATAGAAATTCGTAGAAACGCTGAATTAGGGATGGAAAGGATAAAAGTTTAGGGGTTTAAGAACATTATAGCAGGGAATGGGAGGGTTGAAAAGACAGAAAAGCATTGCTTTTTATTTGTCTTTGAAGACAAAGTATTTATAGCCAAAAAAGTTAATGAGAGTGGTAAAAACTGTTGCCGCCACAGCGCTCAAATTTGCCCAAAGATAAGGAGAGACATTAACGATCGGCTCCACAAAATTAACTAACAGCGAAGCCACGCTCACATTCATTCCAAAAGCGATTAAGCTAACGGTGATAAATTTTGTGAACTCTGTTTTTTCAAAGCTTTTTCCTTTTTGGAAGGTCCATCTTTTGTTGAAATAATAACTGTTGGTAACAGCCGCCGTAAAAGAAATTGCTTTAAAAAGAGAGTAGCCGATTCCAGAAGTAATGCCTGTTAAAAACATCAATAAATTTAAAATACCGAAATCAACCCCAGTATTTAAAAGTCCCACGCAAAGAAATTTTATGAATTGGAAGGAGGGCATAAAAATATAAAAAATGTAAGGGTTTAAAAGGTAAAAAAGTTTAAAAGTTTAAAGGTTTAAGAAAAAATTAATAGGATTTGCGGATTTCGGCTTCTACTTCATCGCGGACTCTAGCATATTTAGAAGAGCTCAGGCGTTTCAAAGATTCCGCTTTTTGTTTGTTGGTTTCTGGCGGTTTCTTGACTTTAATGTTAAAAGCCCGCGAGGTCTGCCCTTCTATTGTCAATTTGATATAGGCGTTAAAATTATCAAGGTTAATTAAATCATAAGCGTTAAACACCGGGGCAAAATATTTAGCCAGTATCTCGGCGTCATCATTACCCACTCTAAAGGAAACGATGGTCCCAACGTTGCCAAAAACTGATTTGACAATCGGCTCTTTAAGCTGGGCCAAAAATTGGTGAGCGACAGCAAGATTAAGCCGGTATTTTCTGGCTTCGGAAAAAATAGTGGCGATGGTGTCAGTGGTGAGATTTTGAAACTCATCAATATAGAGATAAAAATCTTTTCTTTGGCTTTCAGGAATATCAACCCGAGAAAAAGCGGCCATCATCAATTTGCCGACAACAATCATTCCCAAAAGATAACTGTTTATATCCCCTAACAATCCCTTAGAAAGATTAATAATCAAAATTTTCCCTTCGTCCATCACTTTTCTAAAGTCTATGGCTGATTGTTTTTGACTGATAATGGGCCTGACCAAATCATTGGCTAAAAAAGGATTTAATTTTGAATTGATATAGGGAGCGACATTAGCCAAAGCCAAATCCCCGCCTGCCTTTTCCGCCTCTTTTTCCCAAAATTCCCTAACCATTGGATTTGGTGTTTTTTCCAAAAGCGCCTTGCGAAAATCGGAATTAATTAAAATACGCGGCAGGTCGTTTAAAGTATGAATTTCTTGAGGATCGTCTAATAAAAGCAATAGAGCGTTACGAAAATATTGTTCAAAAACAGGGCCGCCGACTGTCTTTAAATCATAAAGCTTATCTAAAATCTCCAAGAGCTCATTAACGACGAATGACTTTTGAAAAGGGTAGCGCGGGTCCCATTCAAGCATATTGAGGCCAAAAGACCTTTCAAAATCTCCAGGATTGAAATAGATAATATCATCCGCTCTTGAATCTGGAACCAAACCCATTAAATACTCGGCAGTATCCCCATGGGGATCAATATAACAAACACCCTTGCCTTGAGCCATATCCTGAATAAATAAGTTTTGCATCAACGATGTTTTACCAGTCCCTGTCTGGCCGATAATATATAAGTGGCGGCGTCTGTCTTCATCTAAAATCCTGACTTCTTTTTCTTCCCTTTGATAAACATTCACTCCCAAAACAACCCCTTTTTGGGGCAAATTCAGAGGCGCCGGAGCGCTCCGGGCTTTAAGCCATTTTATCCGCGAATTATCCAAAAAAGGATGAGGAAAGTGAAAAATAGTGGCTATTTCTGTCGTGTTTAACAGCATGCTCTCTTTCTTTCTAAAAAGCCGAAAGGAAAAATCATAAACTAATTTTTTCAAAGCTTGTTTTGATTTAATTCTGGAAGAAACAAAACTATTACCCAGAGAGCGGCTAAAAGGACTGAAGGCAGACTCTAAATGAGACATCAATTCTTCAGCCCTCTCTTTTGTCCCGGCTGAAGTTAAGAGCCGAATATTGCTATGAAAAAGGGAGGATTGAGACTTCTCGTCTAATAGCTTGATTAAATTCTCGTCAATTGGCTTGGGTTTTAATTCCTCCTGAGATTTCTTTTCCGGCTCTCTTTTTAATGATGTCATTAACGGTGAAGCCATTGCTTCCTTCAAACTTTTACCTTCTAAAAGGCCTTTTTTGATGTCAGCAATTTGTTTTATCTTTCCGCTACTGTCAGGTTTAATAATTATTTGAAAAGCGGCTCCCTCGCCCTGAGAGTTTATTTTAGAAAAAGCATTGACAATCGCGGCTAAAGGATCTTGGCTGAAAAGCGGAAAAGTTTTTATTGGCAGAACAAAAGGTTCTTTTAATTTTAAAATTAAACCGGCAGCCGCTCCCTGAGGCGAAAAAATTGTATAATCATCAACTGGGTCAATCCTGGCATAGGGAAAAGAGGCCGAAAGAATTTTCTCAAAAAACTGGACGTCTTTCTTTGAACAAGCCGCATAAAAACAAATTTCTGGAGAATCATTGGAAATGGCAATTTCAAAAATTATTTCTTTTTTGTATTTACTCAAGCTTTCTAATGCCTGCTCAAACACCGAGACAAACTCTGTGAAAACGCCTTGCTTTTCCTCGCCAGAACCGCCAGCGGCGACGATTGGGGCAAAATCGCGGGGAACGCTTATTAAAAATAATTGATAATTAAGAGTTTTCTTAATCTCTAAACGAAAATTTCTTCTTCTCAAAAGGAAAAATAAAATTACAGCAAAACAAATTAATAAAATACCCCAAAGAATAAACATTTTTTAAATTAAGTTTTTCTCTTTCAACTTGTCATAGTATCTATCCACCAAAGAATCCCTCAATTTATCTATTAAAAAAGCGTTGCCGGTTTTTAAGGCTGTATTGACCGCCCGGGGAATACCCTCTTCCAAGGCAATAGTTATCAATTCTGAAAGCTTAATATACGCTTCTTCCATAATCTCGTCAGGCGGTATTTTCTCTTCTATATAAAGATCGGCTGGCAAAGGGAATTTTTTCTCCATTTCAGGCCCGATTTCTTCCATTCCCGGCGGCAATTCTTTCAAAAATTCTTCCATTCTTTCTTCAATGGTTTCTTTAACCAATTCTTTGTCCTCTGGAATTTCCAGTTTCTCTCGGGATAATTGTTCTTTTTTAACCTGAACCCGCTCTTTGATATTATCTAATTCTTCTGCATTCATAATTATTAGTTTAAAACGCGTGATTTCTTGTTTAATGTATTAAAGCAAAATTCTCTGATAATTTCATTAACGAATTTTGTAATACATTTTTAAATGTATTATGGCAAAATTCTCTGATAATTTCATTAACGAATTTTGTAATACATTTTTAAATGTATTATAGCAAAATTCTCTGATAATTTCATTAACGAATTTTGTAATACATTTTTGGCGGATAGCGATAATCTATATATTCTAAATTTCTAAAGCTGTCTTTTAATTGCTTCTCTTTCATACCAGATATTATCTTTAATATTTCGTTAAAATCATCATTAAGGTTATAAAAAATATCAAAGCCTTCATTGGTAACCAGCTTCACCTCCTGAGAATTCTCTGTTTCCATCTCTAAATGGTTAAGTGAAATCGGGCTTTCTTCTTTTGCTGATAGAACAAAAGCCTGATTAAGTTTTTCTAATTTTTCTGGAGCAATCACTTCGCTTCCCAGCGGTCTTTTCTTTGGTTCGGTGATTAAAATTTTATTAAGAAAAGATCCCTGAGTTTTTGGCGCCTGTTCAAAAATAATGCCATTTTTATCCAAATAATAGCACTCCTCGCTTTTGCTTAAAAAGTTAGTTTCTTCTGGCTCCAACAAACTATTTTCTCCTTCAATAATGGGGACTAACTCCTTCTCAAGGCATAATAAACAAGCGATTTCTCTTTGTTTTATCTTCAAGCTCAAAACGCCGTCTTTCCAATCCGAAGATATGGCTATTTTTTCTATCCCCGGAAATCTCTCCAAGATACTCTTTTCTAAATCAGAAAGGTAAAAATTTAAAAAACTTTTATAATTATCCAAACATTTCGGG
>JAQUKM010000019.1 GCA_028719125.1 Minisyncoccota bacterium
TTAAAAATATATCAGATTAATCTGATATATTTTTAAATTGTGCTATTGTGCTATAATAAATAATAATTTTTTATGAAGAAAAGAGATATCTTTATTTTTATTTTTATTTTTGTTGTTTCTTGGTTGATTTTTGATAATTTTTATTTGTTTTCTAACATTTTTATCCGCTGGAGTATAGGAGCAATTCCTCTATTAATTTGCATTTTTTATCCCCTTTTTGTAACTTTTAAAGAAAAAGAAAACTTTTCAACGATAGGTCTTACTTTTAAAAATTGGCCGCAAGGAGTTCTTTGGGGGCTAGGAATAACTTTAGCAATTGTTATTTTGAATAAAATATTTATTCAAAACCACCCTCTGGCCAGTTTTAATAATGTGGGCTTTGGGATTGTTTACTGGGCTTTTTTATCATTTTCTCAAGAAATCTTTTTTCGAGGATATTTCCAAAAGAATTTGGAAAAAGCATATGGTAATTTATTGGGTTTAATCATTACTTCATGCTTTTTTGCCCTTTGGCATATTAGCATTCGTTTTTCTCCAGTATGGGTAATTCCTTCCTCATTATTAAAAGTATTTATAGCAGGTTTACTTTGGGGTTTGTCTTTTCAAAAAACAAAGAATTTAATCGCTCCGTGCTTATCTCATTTTCTAATAGGAGTTTTCTTTAGCGTTTATCGTTAGGAGAATAAAGAAGCTGGCAGCCATAATAAATAAAGCCATCAATTGGGCATAACTTAAGGCACTATACCATGTATTTCCTTGGCGAATAAAATTGGTATTATATCTGAAGTATTCAACTATGAATCTGACAAATGAGTGAAAGAATGTTCCTATAAAGAATAATGAGCCGTTTTTTAATTTTATCTTCCTAGAGTAGAAATAAAGTAGCAGAAAGACAACTAGATAGCCAAAGGCTTCATAAAGTTGGGTGGGATGGCGAGACAAATGATCGCCTAAAGTAGGGTTTTCAATCGCCCAAAAAACATTGGTTGCAATCCCATAACAGCAACCATTTAAAAAACAGCCGATCCTGCCAATGGAATGCCCCAATAATACGCCAAAAATCATTACGTCAAGGTATTTTCCAGTTTCTTGTTTGTTATCTCTCAAAATTAAAAGGATCGTTAATAATCCTAAAATGAAAGCTCCATCCCAGGTGAATCCTCCTTTCCAAAACTGAAGAATTTTTATTGGATTTTTTTGATAATGACTAAAATTTAAAAAAACATAGAAGAGCCTAGCGCCAATAAATCCACTAATAATAGCGGTAATAATCAGGATTTTTATTTTTTGAAGATCAAGGTTTTTCTTTTTTGCCTCCCAAAAAATGAAAACACCGCCAATAATAATCCCTAAGGCCATAAAAAACCAGTATGATTTTAGAGAAAAATTACCAATTTGGATTAAGATCGGGCGCATTTTACCTGCAATTTATTTTTTAATTATTTTTAAGCGCATCTAAATTTCTTTTAGGGGCTGGATGCCCAATATTTTAAATCCTTTTTGCATTGCCTCGGTAATACACTCCAAAAGAACAAGTTGGGCTTTGGTTCTATTTAAATTTAATGATTTGTCTTTTAGTATTGGCACTAATTCATAGTATTTATTAGTTAAATCAGCCAAGGATAAAAGAAATGTTGCTAAATAATTCGGGGCGTATTTTAGGGCGCTAAATTTAATTATTTCTGGGAACTCGGATAATTTTTTAATCAGCTGGATTTCTAAGGGGTGGGTTAACTCCTTGTAATTAATTTTAGAGTTTTTATTTTTAATTTTTTTAGCTTTGGCAAGGATTTTGTTTATTCGGGCATAAGTGTATTGAAGGTAAACGCTGGTATCTCCGGAAAAATCAAGAATTTTTTCCCAATCAAAGATAATATCAAGGGTTCGGAATGATTTTAAATTATTGAATTTTAAGGCACTAATGGCGATTGCCTGAGCCAGTTTTTTTTGTTTTGCCAATGACCAATGAGGGTTTTTGTCCTTGATAACTGCTAATGATTTTCGGATTGCTTGATCAATAACTTCTTCTAAAGAAATTAATTCGCCTTCACGGGTGGAAAATTTCTTTTTTTGGTCGGATAAAACCAATCCGAATTTAATATGAACTAATTCTGTTTTTTGTTTTGGAAATAGAATTTTTGCCAAGGTAAAAACCTGTTTAAAATGGATGTCTTGCTCGTTGCCGACAACATAAAGGATTTTGGCCGGATTATACTTTTTGAAACGATATTGAATTAAAGCTAAGTCGCGGGTGAGATATAAACTGGCTTCGTCTGATTTTTGAATTAAAGCCGGCGGGAGATTGTATTTTTCCAATGGAATAATAAGAGCGCCTTCGCTTTTTTGGGCTATTTTCTTTTCTTCCAAAGACCTTATTAAAGAGGCGAGATCTTTTTCAAAGAAACTTTCACCAATAAAAAGATCAAATTTAATGCCTAGCAAATCATATATTTTTTGGAATTCTTTTAAAGATTCTTCTCTAAACCAGCGCCATAAGTTTCTGTTTTCTTTGTTCCCTTCTTCTAGTTTTTTAAATTCTTGCTGGCCGAATTTTTCTAATTCAGGATTATTTTTCATTTCTTCATGGAATTTTCTGTAGAGCTTAAGCAGGGCATCAATCGGTTGTTTTTCTACTTCCTTTTTGTTGCCCCAAAGCTTATAGGCGGCGATTAATCTGCCAAATTGAGTGCCCCAATCTCCAAGATAATTCCAGCGGATTACTTTATAACCCAAACATTCATAAAGATTAGCCAAAGCTTCACCGATAATAGTGGAGCGTAAGTGCCCGATATGCATTGGTTTGGCAATATTAGGCGAAGAATAATCAATAATGATATTTTTCTTTTTGCCTATTTTTGAAAAACCAAAACTTGATTTATTCTGAGAGATTTTTTGTAATTCCTTCTGGATGAATTTTTTGTCAAGATAAAAGTTGATAAAACCATTTTTTGCTAATTCAACTCTGGTTATTTGTTTCGGTAGATGGCGCTTTATTTCTTTTATTAAGATTTCAGCGATTTCAACAGGGGATTTTTTAATTTCTTTGGCAACTGAAAAAGCAATGGTAGTGCTATAATCGCCAAATTGTTCATCAAGGGACGTCTCTAAAGGAAATTCTTCAAAACAAGGGAGCGTCCATTTATTTTTCTGGGCTGTTTTTTTGAATGATTGATAAATTTGTTTTTTAATATCTTGTTTGAGCATTTTTAGCGATAATTATTTCGAATTGTTTAAATAATTAAGATTATTAGACCAAGAATGAATAAATAGGGTGAAAACCAAAATAATTTTCCCTGTTTTAATATTCGGGGCAAGGCTTTTAAGCTGATGATTCCAGTTAAAAAGGCAACTAAGGCGCCAAAAGCGTAGATAAAATAATTATTTTGTTCTTGTTGGGTTAAATTTGGAATTTGTAAAATAACAGCCCCTAAAATTGCCGCGATAGCCAGCAAAAAAGAAAATTCATAAGCAGTTTCTGGTTTTAATTTTCTGAATAAACCAGCAGCAATAGTCATTCCTGAGCGGGAAATGCCGGGGAAAAGAGCCACTGTTTGAGCCAAACCTATTATTAAAGCGTCAACCCAAGAGATCTCACTCATATTTTCCGGCTCTCCCGGGGCTTGCAAGCTTAATTCGTTGTTTGGGGTTTTAATAAATTTAGTCAGCAAAAGAAACAAGCCAGTTATTAAAAAAGCAAACCCGATAAATTTTAAAGAGCTGAATTGATTTTCTATTGTTGATTTAAATAATAAACCAAATACACTGACAGGGATGGTGCCGATAATAACAAGTTTTATTATTTTCCAGTTTTTATTCTTTAAAATTGCTTTGATTTCTTGATAAAAAACCGCCAAAATAGCGCCTAAAGTGCCAAAATGGAGGATCACATCAAAAGCTATGGGAGGTTCTTCCAATTGCCAGAAAACTTGAAGAATTGCTAAATGGCCAGAACTGGAAATCGGCAGAAATTCTGTGATACCCTGAATAACGCTTAAAGTGATTATCTGAATAAAACTCATATTATTTTTTCTTTGTCGGGGTGGTGGGATTTGAACCCACGATTTCAGCGTCCCGAACGCTGCGTGTTAGACCGCTGCACTACACCCCGTTTTAAACATAATATTTCTTTTTAATCTTTGTTTCTTCTTCTTCCAAAAGATTCCGATATTTTTTTTCCGCTAATTTTTGTTTTCTTTGTAATTCGTCATCAGGCAATTTGACTAATTCTTCAGCGATTTTTTCCAAATCCTTTTTATTGTTCTTTTGAGGATTGTCTAAAACTTCCTCCAGTAAAATGCTTAAAATAGCTCCAATTTTAGGACCCGGCTCAAGATTAAATTTTCTAATGAGATCATTGCCGTTAATTTCCAATATTTTTAAGGAAGGTTGTTCGCCCTCCGTTTCTTTAAGGACTTTTTCCACCCGAAAAAGAAAATGACGCAGGCGAAAAGGCAAAGCTTTTGGGCAACCAGAGCCAATGCGATCAGCTTCTCTTACTTGCGCCAATTCTTTGATGTTTTCCTTGCCTACCTTGACTAATAATCTGCGAATAGCGGCATCAGTTGTAATTTCTGGGTCGTAAACAAATTGATGATAGCGAATTAATTTAATAACTTTTTCAGAAGTATTCCTTGGAAATTTTAAGCGATTTAAAATTCTAGCCGCTATTTTAGCTCCTTGCCATTCATGGCCGTAAAAGGTGGCGTCCTTACCTTCTCCTTGTTTAACTTGGGGTTTACCGATATCATGAAACAAACTGGTCAATCTTACTTCCAAGCTATAATTTTTTTTGGCGGCATAATCTAAAGACCGCCAAAGATGCTCCCAAACAGTATAAATGTGGTGTTTGTTTTGAGTAACGCCGATAGTTTTTGTGAGTTCAGGGGTGATTTCTTTCAAAAGATTAGTTTCTTCTAAAAGAAGAATTCCTTTAGCTGCTTGAGGGGTCTCAATGATTTTTATGAATTCGTCACGGATTCTTTCTTTGGAGATAAAAGATAAAAGCGAGGAGTTTTCTTTTATTGCCTTTAATGTTTGTTCTTCAATCCGCCAGTCAGCGGACAATTCGCAGGCCAATCTGATTGCGCGCATCAATCTTAAGCCATCTTCTTGAAATCGTTCATGGGGGTTGCCAACAGCACGGATAATTTTCTTTGTTAAATCCTTTTGCCCCTTAAAAGGATCGATAATTTTGTAATTTGCAACCAGTAGCTTGGAACCCCTTTTTTGTGTTTTATGTTTTAAGTTTTGTGTTTCAAGAGAAAGAGCCATTGCGTTAATTGTAAAATCGCGTCGGCAGAGGTCTTCTTCAATTGTTTTTGCAAATTTTATCTTGTCAGGGTGCCTTTTATCTGTATATTTTCCTTCTTTTCGAAAAGTGGTAATTTCAACAATTTTAAGTGTTGGGTCTTTGGATTCGGTTTTTATCGCAACAGTGCCAAAATTATTTTCGTACACACTGTCAGGAAAAATTGCTTGGATTTGCTCGGGTAAGGCATTAGTGGCAATATCCCAATCTTTCGGTGTATGATGAGGGTTCTTCATTAATAAATCCCGGACACAGCCGCCGACAATATAACCTTCAAAGTTAGATTGGGAAAGTTTGTTTAAAATATCCAAAATTTCCGATGGTATTTGCATAAAATCAATTTTTTCATTATAATTTTAAAACCGCGTTAATTCTTTGTTTAATCATAGAATAAAATACTTCTTTTTTCAATGCTGCTTTCGTGCCCTCGTGGTGTAATTGGATAACATTTCTGTCTTCGGAACAGAAGATTGCAGGTTCGACTCCTGCCGAGGGCGCATTGCCCCCATAACTCAACGGCAGAGTAGTGGCCTCTTAAGCCATTAATCCAGGTTCGAATCCTGGTGGGGGCACGAATCTTTTGGAGGGGTGGCAGAATGGTAATGCGCCAGTCTTGAAAACTGGTGCCCGTAAGGGCTTGCAGGTTCGAATCCTGTCCCCTCCGCTTATCTTTTATAATGATGGAAAATAAAAACAAACAATTAGGTTTGGTTTCTCGCCCTCCGGTTGTAGTTGTCCTCGGCCATGTAGACCATGGAAAGACGACGCTTTTGGATTATATCAGAAAAACCAAAGTAGCCGAAAAAGAAGCTGGTGGAATCACTCAGCATATTGGTGCTTATGAAATAGAAGTTGGAGAGAAGGGAAAAGAAAAAAGGCAAATCCTTCGCTCTGCTCAGGATGATTTTTCGACTATAAGCCGAAAAATCACTTTTATAGATACGCCGGGGCATGAATCTTTTGCTAAAATGCGTTCCCGGGGAGCTAAAGTTGCTGACATTGCTATTTTAGTGGTTGCTGGTGATGAAGGGGTTAAATCGCAAACTAAAGAATCAATAAAAATTATTCAAGAAGCGGAGATTCCTTTTATTGTTGCCATTACTAAGATAGATAAACCAACGGTAAACCTGGAAAAAGTAAAAAATGAGCTGACTGAATTAGGGGTTTTGTTGGAAGGACGAGGAGGTAATGTGCCCTGGGTAGGGGTTTCTTCTAAAACTGGTCAGGGCATTGATGAGCTTTTGGAATTGATAATTCTTCTCTCGGAAATGGAGGAGTTAAAGGCAGATCCTGATAAGCCAGCTTCAGGTATAGTTATTGAATCGCGTTTAGATCGTTTTAGAGGCAATACCGCTACTTTAGTTGTTACTGATGGCGCTCTCTGCTTGAAAGATGAAATTAGGGCAGGTGAAGTTAGCGGTAAAGTAAAAATTTTAGAGGACTTTCAAGGCAAACCAATTAAAAAAGCAACTTTTTCAGCTCCGGTAAGGGTGGTTGGCTTTGAAAGTTTGGCGCCAGTAGGGGAAAAATTCTTCGCTGGCAAAAGCGAAGTAGAAGTAATCAAACCAGCTATTAATTTCAAAAAATTTGTTAAAGAATTAGGAAAAAAGAATTCTGAGATTAGAATTCCGCTTATTATAAAAAGCGATACTTTTGGTTCAAGCGAGGCCTTAGAAGAGATTATTGATCAATTGGGCAAAGAAAATGACTGGACTTTTTTAATTTTGAAAAACGAAGTTGGGGATATTTCTGGAAGCGATTTTAAAATCATTCCTTCAGAAAAAACCTTGATCATAGGTTTCCGAGTGAAAAAAAAGCCAGAAATTAATAACTTGCTTTTGACAGATAGAAATTTAATATTAGTTGAAGGAAATGTTATCTATGAGATAAAAGATAAAGTTGAAGAAATAGTTAAGCAAAAATTCATAGAAAAACCGACTGAAGAAATCATTGGTAAACTGGAAGTTCTGGCTATTTTTAATCCGGTTAAGGGGAATCAGCTAATTGGTGGCAGGATTTTAGAAGGCAAGGTTCAAAATAAAAACAATTTCTATTTGATGCGTGGGGAAGAGAAGATTGGTCAGGGAAAAATACTCAATTTGCAAAAAAACAGGGCGGAAGTATTAGAAGCTAGAAGAGGGGAAGAATGTGGTTTATTGGTTTCTGGAGTCAAAGAGCAGATAGAAAAAGGGGATTTACTTGTATTTTTCAAAAAAATTTAATAAGATAAATCTGTGGCGCGGTGGCGAAGTGGAAACGCTGAGGTCTGCAAAACCTCGATGCGAGGGTTCGATTCCCTCCCGCGCCTCAGGCCTTGTGTTATTTTGCCCAGGTGGCGGAATCGGTATACGCAAAGGACTTAAAATCCTTGGCTTTTCGGAGCTTGTGGGTTCGAGTCCCACCCTGGGCAC
>JAQUKM010000020.1 GCA_028719125.1 Minisyncoccota bacterium
CCAACTGAGCTAACCGCCCTCAGTGGGCGTGCTAGGAATCGAACCTAGGACCTATTGTTTATAAGACAATCGCTCTAACCGCTGAGCTACACGCCCTCAAATAATACTTTATGAACTAAAATGATCTATTTCTTTATTAATTTTTCAAACTCTTCTTTCTCCAAGGTTTCTTTCTTCATCAATTCTTGAGTTATTTTTTCTAATTTATCAATATTCTTTTGCAACAATTTTTTGGCGCGTTGATAACATTTTTTAATAATATCTGAAATCTCGCTATCTATTTTAGCCGCTGTTTTTTCTGAATATTCCTTTTCCGAAACAATTTCCCGGCCCAGAAAAATAAGTTCCTCTGCCTCCCCGAAAGAAATAGGGCCAATTTTTTTGCTCATTCCATATTTTGTCACTAAACTCCTGGCAATATCAGTGGCTTCAGTTAAATCATTAGCCGCGCCAGTTGAAATATCCTTAAATTTAATTTCTTCAGCCACATAGCCGCCTAAAAGAACGCATAAATCATCTAAAAACTCTGAGCGAGTTTTCATATATTTTTCTTCGCTTGGCATTCTCATTGTATAGCCAGCGGCTCTGCCACGAGTAATAATAGAAATTTTCCTAACTGAAACAGCGCTTGGTAACAAAGCCGTCACGAGGGCATGCCCGGCTTCATGATAAGCGGTAATCTCCTTTTCTTTTTTTGTCAAAACACGGCTTTTCCTTTCTGGCCCTAAAATAACTTTTTCTATTGAATCTAATAATTCTTGCTGCTCAATAGATTTTTTGTTTCTTCGCGCCGCTAATATTGCCGCTTCGTTAACCAAATTAGCCAAATCAGCGCCAGAAAAACCGGGTGTTCTCTCTGCGATTTCTCTTAAATCAGTCGTTGGCGCTAAAACCTTTCCTCTGGCATGAATTTTTAATATCTCCTCTCTGTCATCAATACTCGGCAGATCTAACACTACTCGTCTATCAAAACGGCCAGGGCGCAACAGCGCCGGATCCAAAACATCAGGCCTATTTGTTGCCGCGATAACGATGGTTTTTGTATCTCTATCAAAACCGTCCATTTCAACCAAAATTTGATTTAAGGTCTGCTCTCTTTCATCGTGGCCGCCGCCTAAACCCGCGCCCCTAATCCTGCCAATAGCGTCAATTTCATCAATAAATAAGATTGAAGGGGCCGCTTTCTTGGCGGTCGCAAACGTATCTCGAACCCGACTGGCGCCTACCCCTACGAACATTTCTACAAATTCAGAACCGGAAATATGGAAAAATGGCACCCCAGCTTCGCCTGCCACAGCTCGCGCCAACAAAGTCTTTCCTGAGCCTGGTGGCCCCATTACAAGCACTCCTCTGGGAATTCTTGCTCCCAAATCATAAAATTTTTTTGGAGTTTTTAAAAATTCCACGACTTCTTTTAACTCCTCTTTTGCTTCCTTTAAACCAGCGACATCCCTAAAGGTAATCCTATCCTTTGTGGGAGAGAATAACTTAATATTAGAACGGGAAAAAGAAAAAATCTGCATCGCTCCTTGGTTTGCTCGACGCAAAGAATAAAATATAAGAAACCCAAATAAAATAGCCGGGAGTAAAATTGGTAGAATTAGAGAAAAGAAAATTGCTGTTCCATTTCCTGATTTAATTTCTATATTAAAACCAGCTATCTCTTCAGGCGAAAAACCAAAATTTCGGAGAGTCTCTGAAAAAGAAACATTGGATTCTCTTTCCGCTTTAAAAACGTTTTCCTCGTCAAGATAAATTTCAAAACTAGTGGGGTAAACAACAATTTTTTCTGGCGTTTGCCTCTTCAAAATTTGAATTGCTTCTGAAAAGCTTACTTCTTCTGGAGTCACTGCAAAATTATTTATCGCTGAAAAAATTAAGGAAAGACCGAAAAAAATAAGCAGGATAATTAAAAAGGACTTAGCTAATTTGTTCATAGCAATATTATTTTATCTCAAATAGAGTTAAAAAGCAATTTAGAAACTTAAAAATAATTTACGGATAGATTGGTTCAGTAACGCCGCGCAAGTGAGAAATGGCGCTATTTACCGACTCCAATGAAGAGCTTATTACAATGTATTGTTCAACAAATCCATAGCTAATTGCCATTTCTTCTCCGGGGTACGGAAAATAACGGATTTCTGCTTCAGCATTAGCCGCCTCTTGAAATTCTTTTGCTTTTTTGGCAGGAATATTAACCAAGAAAAAATTCTTTAAATCATTTAGAATCCCTAAATTCTTCTCCCAAGCTAAGAAAACCGATTTTACTTCTGCTTTATTTTCCTCGCCAATATCAACGATTAAACCAAGAGAAGGATTAACCTCGCCATAATAGACATAAACCAAATATTTACGAGCTAAAAAATAAGGGTGTAATCTTTGCGGCAACTGAGGAATAAGGGAAAGAACAACTTCTTCATTTGTCAGGGGGTCATCATGCACTTTGGGAATTAAAATTTTAAAAGTATCCGGTGAAGATAATTCAGCAACTGCCGCAGACTTTATTGCTTCAACCACTAAAGGTCCTGATATTTCTACATTAAATACAGACTTTTGAAATGGCCCGCTTATTTGAGGATACGGCGAAGAAACAACTATTGTTGTAGTAGTTGTTGTCTCTGTTGTTGTTGTCGTCGTCACCATCGTTTCCTTCTCGCCAAACAAAAGAGGCACCAAATAAAAATACCCCAGTAAACCGCCAGCAATAATTAAAATGGCGATAATTATTAAAGGAACAAAATTCTTTTTCTTGCCAGAAGGAGTTGACTCGGGGGAGAATTCTTGGAATCCAGCGTTTGATCCGTCAGAAGGAATAAAAGGCTCGGAAGGTTCTATCCCCGGCATTGTCCCTCCTTCAGCTTTAATTCTTTCTAAATCAGATTCTGATGTCCTAATAAAAACATTCGAAGGAGGGGGCGCAAATTTTTGTTCTGGCCTCGGCTCAAAAGGTTGCTCTGGGATTTGTTGATAATATTGTTCGGGAGGAACTTGACCAAAAGGCTGGTTCGGAAATTGACCTGATGGTTGTTGAAATTGCTGTTGGGCTTGTTGATAGGGCGGCATTTGCGGAGGAGGCTCATAGGTTGGTTGTGAATACTGGGGAGATATTGGGTGATTTGGTTGAGACCCGGACATTTCTTGCCCCTGTTGAGAATTTTGGTCAGAAAAATCTGAATTGAGATTAAAATTTTCTGGCATATTTTTAAAATTAAATTAAATTAAGACCTTAATCTAACTATTATAAATTATAGTATCATCAAAATAAAAGTCAACCTTCAAATCCTTATGTTCCCTTTTTTCTTTAAGATTATAGAATTAGGGGGAGGCATTGGGCTTAATTGGGCTTACGAAAAATCTTTTTAACCTGCTGTTTTTTTCTTGTTTCATTACTACTTCCCTCTGGATAGCGAAGATCTTTTAAAGAAAGAGAGATTTTTCCATTATCTTCTACTTTTTTAATTTTTAAATCCAATTCTTCATCTCGGTGAATTACGTCTTCTACTCTGTCTACGTGCCAAGGAGCTAATTCAGAAATATGAAGAAGCCCTTCCTTTTTGCCGCCTAAATCCACAATCGCTCCAAAATCCTTAATCTGCGACACTTTTCCTTTCACTATTTCTCCTTCCACAAATTCTTTTGTAATATTCTTAATTTCGCTTATCGCTGCCTGAGCTTTTTCATCATTGGGAGCAGTTATAAAAACAGTTCCATCTTCCTCTATATCTATTGCCACATCATTATCCTCAATAATCTTGTTAATCACCTTGCCTCCTGGCCCAATAAGATTTCCTATCTGGTCTTTTTTGATTTTCAAAACGAATATTCTAGGGGCAAAAGGAGAAAGATCTTTTCTAGGTTCAGAAATAACCTGATTCATTTTTTCCAAGATAAATAATCGCGCCTTTTTAGCTTCATCTAACGCTTCTCCCAAAATCTTTTCATTAACCCCCTTGATCTTTACATCCATTTGCAAAGCCGTAATTCCATTTTTAGTGCCGGCAACTTTAAAATCCATATCACCATAATGATCTTCTGGCCCTTGAATATCGGTTAAAATTTTATACTTGTTTTCTGCGGTTTTACCGGTAAAAGACTCCTCAGCCATTAAACCCATGGCAATCCCCGCAACATGAGTTTTAACCGGTACCCCGGCTGCCATTAAAGCCAACGAAGAAGCGCAGGTGGCTGCCATTGAGGTAGAACCATTGGAAGACAAAATTTCCGAGACTACCCTGATGGTGTAAGGAAATTCCTCCTTAGAAGGAATAACCGGCAAGAGAGCCTTCTCTCCTAAGGCGCCATGACCAATTTCTCTCCTGCCTGGGCCGCGCAAAGGACCAACTTCTCCAGATGAATAAGCAGGAAAATTGTAATGATGCAAAAATCTCTTTTCGCCGGTAACTTCCATTCCTTGTAAAAGCAAAACATCACTTGGCGAGCCTAAAGTAACCACTGATAAAGCATGTGTTTTGCCTCTCATAAATAGCGCCGAACCATGAGGTCGCGGCAAAATATCTATTGCCATATCCAAAGGCCTAATTTCATCTAATTTCCTCAAGTCAGGTCTTTTATTATTTATTAAAATATTCTGATGGACAATTTTATTAATCTGCTCATTAAAAATTGAATCAATGTCTAGCAAAGACTCGGCTGAATACGTTTTGGTTTGTAAATAATCAAGCAGGTCCTTTTTAATCAAATCTATTTGATTGTCTCTTTCGTTTTTATCCTTAATATAAATCGCTGTCTCCAGTCTATCCTTTGCAAAACTCTTAACTTCTTTTTCTAATTCTTTGTCCCATTCCTTTAAAATAACTTTTTCTTTTGGAACCCCAATCTCCGCGATAATGCTTGCCAATTGTTTGTTAAGACCCGTTATTTCTTCTTGGGCTATTTGAAGCGCTTGCTTAACAATATCTTCTGGGACTTCGTCGGCTTCGGCTTCAAGCATATTTATTAAATCGTCAACCCCTGAAGCCGTTATATTCAAAGAAGATTCATCTCTTTCTTGATATTCTGGATTTACCAAAAACCCTTTTTGGGGAGACCAACTAACCCTAATTGCGGCTACTGGACCTTGCCAGGGGATATTGGAGACGCCCAAAGCCAAAGAAGCGGCAATAATACCCAAAATATCTGGATCATTTTTTTCATCAATAGATAGACAAGTCACTACTACCTGAGTCTCTCTTCTCATTTGGGAAGGGAAAAGTGGCCGGATTGTCCTATCTATTAAACGACTGTTCAAAATAGCAATATCTGAAGGTCGTGATTCTCTTCTCACAAAACGACTTCCATAAATCTTGCCAGCGGCATAAAATTTCTCTTCATAATCAACTAACAAAGGGAAAAAATCCAAATCTGTTCTGTCTTGAGCGCTCATTACCGCCGAGGCCAATACTATTGTGTCGCCCATTCTTACCATAGCCGAACCATTAGCTTGTTCAGCTAAATTGGAGAACTCCACTGTTATTATTTTATCACCTGCCTTAATCTGGTATCGTTTTGTTTCCATTGTTCAAAATCACTTTTTCAATGTTGTCTTAATAATCTTTGGTATTTTCTTATAAAACCCCTCTTTTGAAAGAGGCAAAAGACAATCTTCAGTTTTAGAATCTATATCAAAAAATTCATCGGCAATTTCTTTTAAATAAGAAGATGTCGTTTTGCCAAAAGCCATAACCTCAACATATTTTCCTAGAGCTTTTAAATACTCTACCAAAGGAATAAAATCCCCATCCCCGCTCACTAAAACAATAGTGTCAAGACCAGAATTCATCCTCACCGCGTCAATAGCCAATCCCACATCCCAATCTCCCTTTTTTGTTCCATCTGAATAAACTTGGAGGTCCTTAATTCGCACCTCTATGCCAGATTTCTCCAAAGCATCAAAAAAAGAAGCCTCTCCAGGCTCATCAGCTTTAGCCACATAAGCAACCGCCCTGATTAATTGACGCCCGGCAACAGCTTCTAAAAGAAGATTTTTGAAATTTACCCGGGCGTCGTAGAGATTTTTTGCTGAGTGATAAAGGTTTTGTACATCTATAAAAACTCCTATCCGTTGATTTTTATTTTTAATAGTCATAAAAAATCTTATTTTTAAAACATTATTTTAAACTTTATATTACAAACCGAGTTTGTTTACTGTCTTGTTATAACGGCGAACTGATTCCTTTTTTAAATAAGCTAAAAGCCTTCTTCTTTCGGAAACCATACTTAAAAGACCTCTCCTTGAATGATAGTCCTTTGGATGTTCCTTTAAATGCTTGCTTAATAACTCTATTCTTTTGGTTAATAAACCAATTTGAACTTCCGGAGAACCCGTATCCTTCTTATGAGTGGCAAATTCTTTGATAAC
>JAQUKM010000021.1:0-3297 GCA_028719125.1 Minisyncoccota bacterium
AATTGAGGTCTTTTGGTTTAAAAATAGCGGCGAGGCAAAGGAGTCGGTTAAAAAATTAGTGAAAAAAGGGGATTTAGTATTAGTTAAGGGTTCACGCGCAATGGAAATGGAGAAAATTACCGAGGAAATCAAAGCAGAAAAAGATAAAAAATAATTGTTGGAATTTAATACAGTATACTGTATACTGTATCCAGTATCAGGCCCTCATCGTCTAGTGGTTTAGGACGCATGGTTCTCAGCCATGTAACTCGGGTTCAAATCCCGGTGAGGGCACCGAAAATATTATCTTGTTTTATCTAACTAGGAATTTCACTATTGACAAAGAAGTAATTAAGGCGTATAATACCAACATAGTTTTAAAGATGAAGATTAGAAACTAATTTGGAAAGGGTGAAAAGATTTGACATTTAAGGAGAAGTATGCTATAATATAATCACCAAGCTGAAAAGCTGGTAAATAAAGGGTTAAAAGCACACTACAATTCAATAACTTTTAGGAGAGAGTCAGTGAGCTTAGAGCTGGAATCTAAGCAAAAAGCGATTAAAGTTTTAGGTTAAGAAGCTGATTTTTCTTCTTTGAATATAAACTCTAGCCGCTTTTTTGTAGAAAGAAGTTTGGGTCTGAATCTCAAACTCAATCTTCTCTCTATGAATAGAGAGTTGTGCCTTATAAAAGAATTAGCACCTTGAAACAAATGCTCTAAAATGTCTGCCTTTCACTTTCTTTCTAAAAAAGGAGAGAGTTCAAAAGGAGAGAGTGAAATTGGAAAATAGACATTTTAGAACTTCGCCAATTATCGATAGGAAGAAAGAATTAATAAGTCAAGGCGAAAATCTTATTAATTTAGCTTCTTAAAACTAATTGTTTGAGCAGTTGCTCCTTTTAGTTTGAAAGCCCTATCACCTCTGATACGGAGTAAAACTCTAGTCAGGGCTGGCGGGAGAAAAGTCTAACCCACTTTTCTTGCCGTCAGATTCAGCTTCAGTTTCATTTGAGAAAATTGGGGCTGAATCTGATGGTAAAGCATAGCACCTTAAAAAAATTATTTTATTCGTTATTGCGAGTCCAGATTTATCAGGACGAAACAGTTTCTTAAACTAAACAGGGTATTGTTTGGCTTAAAAAACAATTGACATTTCTTGAACTAGCAACCGGGATTCGGCGTTAAGAAACAGAATCTTTTCGGTTTTTTGACACCGAATCTTGGTATTTTCTCCCGGATACCCGGAGGCCAAATATAAAATATTTGGCAGGGAAACAAAAGGAGAAAAAGGAGGAAAAAATGTATACATACAATGATGGACTTCGGCCGGCAGGACGTTACCCACGTCTTTACTTCGCCAAGGGCGGCGAAGTAAAGAAGTTCGTGGGCAAGAATATCGCCGGTTACTGCGCGGTTATCACGGCGCAGTATAAAAAATGTGGTAAGTGGTCTAATACCACTTACCAGATTGATCTTGCGCCCGGCGTGCGACCCCTTCACTTCTTGTCACCCATGCATGGGACTTGGGGTGACAACCTCGGTTCTTGGGGGGAAGTGGCAGAGACCCTCGGGCTACCGGTAGAAACTTCGAAGGAATTAATCCGTGCTGAATACAGAAATACAGCGCAAAGACTCGACGAACTCGAGGAGTTTGCTTTAGCTGTTGAGGCCGAAGGGTTCGAAGCAGAGACTGTCGTTATCTCTTTCGGATCGCCAACCAATCGGGCAATCCGCGATGGATACTGGAGCTCTCCAAAGAGCGGCCAAACAAGCGATGGTAGGAAGGTCACCGTTGAACCCGGCAAGGGCAAGTACGGTGCCGACTGGAGCAAACCCATCGTAGTGGAGCCGGAGGGAGCAAAGGTTCTTTCTTCGTGTCATTCGCCGGGAATGCACGGCGGCTACTACACAATTGAAGTCGCCGTCCCGACGACGACGACTGAGTGCGGATGAGATTCCAAAGGGTTTACAGAGTTTTGAGGAGGGCTCTGTAATACAAATTGGGTTACACACCTCCTCTCTTTCTTCAAGATTATTATCACGATACTAATATACGAATCTTACGAATGATACGAATCAAAAATATAGTAATTTTGAAGGAGGATTTGTCCGTCCGAAGCTCGTAAGAGCGAAGGAGGAGAGAGAAATCCTCAATAGCACCTTTAAAACACCTTTAAAAAATAAAAAACCCTAAGAAATTCAGAAAAGAGAATAATTCTTAAATCAAACTGGGTATTGTTTGGTTTAAAGAAATAATTTGAATTTGAGTAATTGCATATTTTCTTGCCACCAAAGAGATTCTTATTAATCTAATTAAGAGTTTCTTTGGTGGTAAGAAATAAAAAGCCCAGCAAGACACCGACCCGAAAGGGCGGACTACAGAGGCCGGGCAAAAGGAGAGAGAAATGAAAAAAATGGAAATGGAAGAAGTTCCTAACTCGAAAGGAATTAGGAGATCATTCTCCATAACCGTAAGTTTACAGGAAGGTTACGGAGAAAGTGGAGTAGTCCATCCCATTGAAGAGGCAATAAAATCTTCGATGGAATGGATGAAGGCCAGAGCCTCTCAGGGTCTGCCTTTTATCACGGGCACTTTTGTGCTAGGTCAAGTAGTGTATGCTTGGCCTGAAGGTTATGGAAAAGCAGGCGGAGGTTCTGAGCCTGAAATTATTTTCCAGGGCGAGATTTCCCCATTGTATTTGGGAAATCTCAGCGACGAAGAGGCTAAATTATTATTAAATAATTTAGCTTCTGAGTTGGGAGTGGCCCTTGGTCAAACCAGAGTCTACGTCTCCTATCGAGACGAAACTTGGGTTTTGCAGACCCAAGGAAAAAAAACTCCTACTGGAGAGGAGGTGAAATAATGGGACACGACGGATGGAGAGGCCCAGAAGGACGAAGTGAGTCAGAAATCCGTAGATTGCAGAGGGAAGCCTGGCTCGCAGACGTCCGAAAGCGAGATCAAGAAGCTCATGAGAGGTGGGAAGCTTGGATGAAGCTTCCTATCTGTACGCGAGAAGGGGGAAATAAATGTAAATATGCTGAAAAGAAAAGTAATCAGAGAGAAGTTCCTAAGTGGGAATACCACTGCACAAATCCTAATCCCTGCAGTGGTATAGTGGAAAAGTAAGGCACTGTTAAAGTGCCTTGGTCCAAGGTCAACCCTTGGTTGGTGGGTTGACCCTACCAGAAAAACAAAGGGTTTAGGGTTTTTTACAGAGTTTTGAGGAGGTCTCTGCAATATAAATTGGGTTAAAACCTCCTCTCTCTTTCTTAATTCTGAAAGATTTCAGGGTTAAGAAAGGGAGAGATTT
>JAQUKM010000021.1:3397-5849 GCA_028719125.1 Minisyncoccota bacterium
AAAACAGCCATCTTGATAACTAGGAATAACCAGCCAAAATGGTTAAAGCTCCTGGCGGGCAAACTACCTTAATTTTAAAGGCACGAAGTGGCAATCTAGTCAAAAAAGTAATGCCCCTCCCCTCAAAAGGGAACGGAAAAATCTCTCTCCTTACATTACTTTTTCGATTTGTATCATTTGTCACTTCTTAGTTTGCCCACCAGGGGTTTTTTGTTTATAATTATGATAAAATAAATGAAAAATATATTTAAATTACCGTGAAGAATTTAGAATCAAATTTTGGGATTAATCCCGAAAAATACATTACTCCCGAAATAACAGAAACAAATGGTGAATCTTTAAAGAATCTTCCCGAAATTTATAAAGATTTTTATATTTCTAAAGATGAGAAATTAATTAACTCAGAATATTCTCATCCGATTTATAAAAATAATTATGAAATCCCTGTTTTGGTTTTGGCCAGTACTCCAGCCGAGATAAAGAAAAGCAAGAATAATAGATCTGCTATGATCAATTACGAGGGTTACTATGATGAGAATGGTTATCCTTATACAACTTATGAACAATGTGAAAAAGGTTTAGAAAATTATTATTTTTTTGAAAATAAAGGAAAACCTATTTATGTTTTTGACAATCATACTCACGCTTTATTTGCTTGGCAAGAAGCCAAGGAAGCCGGATTAATAAGAGAGAAAACAGCGCTAATTCGATTTGATGCTCATCCAGATTTAAGTCCCTGTTATTCTTTTAATATTAAGTCAAGAAAAAATATAAAAGAAGCGATTGCTAGTGAGTCTGAGAGCTTGAATTTTAAAAATTTTACCGAGCCTGCTTTAAGAAATAATCTTGTCTCTAAAATGTATTATTCTAGTGGTTTGCCTGATATAGACATTACAAAATTAAAAAAGCAAAAAGGCTTCTATAATGATCAGATAGAAGTTATAAAAGAGTATGCTGATAAAAATAGACTGAAAGATATTTCGGCAGCGATGCTAAAATCACCGGAATATTTACACGAGTTAATAAATGAGCTTAAAGAAGAAAATTATGATATAATTTTAGATATTGATTTTGATATTTTTAGTCGAGAAAATACAGAAAAGTTTTTAGAAGCTTTTTCATGTGCAGTAAAACAGGTAAATATTACTACTTGTGCTACCAGTCCTCATTATGCAGATCAGAAACAGGCTATTGAAATGTTAAAGAAATTTTTAGAAAATACTTTAGAAGAATCAAAAAATCATTAATTTCATAAAATATGAAAGAAATATATCATTCTCCAGATTCTATTGAGAGTGAAAAATCTTTTGAAGAAATAGAGAAAGAAAAAAAATTGGAGGAAATAAAATCAGAAGTTTCTTTAATAAATCCTCGTGAACCAAATTATGAAGGTGTTGGTTTAGGTATTGAAATTACAACGAAGGGATTTGAAGGATTAAATTTAGACCATCATAAAGAGGAAGATACTCAAGATACACCGTCAGCAATTGAGCAGGCTTTAGTTTTTGATATTCATCAACTTCCTGAGGGTAAGATGGCTACTGTTCGGCCAGATGTTGATTCTTGTGGGGCCATAGCGGTTTTAATGCTCAAAAAAGAAGGCAAAGAACAGGAAATTAATCATAATTTAGTAAAAGCAATTGGTTTATTAGATAGAATGGGACCAGGTGTTTTTAAAGATGAAAGCAAAGATCTTCTTAAATTAAGTGACGAGGAGTTTGGAAAAATTAATAAGGCATTAAGGGCGGCTCAGTATAAAATTATGGTAGAAAGAATGCCTTTAGCAGAAGGCGTATTTTTTATGGAAAAACTTCTTACCGATAAAGTAGATCCGAAGGAGATAGAAAATATTTATCAAAAGGATGAACAGGATTTGTCTAAAGCGAGGGCAGAAAGTAAAATTGAGGTTTTTAACGACAATAAAGTAGTTTTCATAGAAAGTTTAGCTAAAAGATCTATGGAAATAGGTTATGAAAATGCGCCGGTTGTTATCGCTTATAATCCTGCTTTTAAATGGCCAGACGGTCATGCTACGCCGAAATATTCTATTGCTCGTTATGATAATCATATAAAATTTGACTTAGAGGGTTTATTAAAGGAATTAAAGAAGAGAAACCCAAAATGGGGCGGCTTGGAAAATATTATTGGTTCGCCTCAAGGCGAAGATCCAGGAATTAGCCCCGAAGAAATGAAAAAATTGGTGGCAAAATTTATTTTAGATTAAAAATTCGGGCGAAAGAAATATAAATAAAATACAAATGAATTTGCAAAAAGTAACAATGACAGA
Source organism: Minisyncoccota bacterium (assembly GCA_028719125.1). Taxonomy (GTDB): domain Bacteria; phylum Patescibacteriota; class Minisyncoccia; order UBA6257; family UBA6257; genus JAQTTC01. The sequence goes on from JAQUKM010000021.1 coordinate 5,685, forward strand.
AAAATTTTGGTTTTTTATTTGGGGATGCATTTTAGTTTCTTTTGTTTTTAATTGGCTGGTTTTTCAAAAAACAACGCCTAATTTTCCAGTGATTTTTCGCTCTAATGAATTCGGCATTAATTTTTTGGGCCATCGAAATCTAATCTGGGTAATTCCAATCTTGGG
>JAQUKM010000022.1 GCA_028719125.1 Minisyncoccota bacterium
AGCAGAGCTTAGCGACCCGATACGCCGTTGTAGAAGGCGTAGAGACTTCGGACAAAAGTTACCCTAGGGATAACAGGCTGGTGGAGCCCGAAAGTTCACATCGACGGCTCCGCTCGGCACCTCGATGTCGGCTCGAATATGGGCCGTTTATTGGGCAACCAATAAAATTAATTTTGGCTTATAACGGTGAAGTCTTATTATATGTACCCAGATGTGATAAGATAATACCGTGGGAAGTTAAAGCAAAATTATGAAGATTACTGATCATCAAAATGCAATCATTGTTGGAACATTATTAGGGGATGGTTTATTAGAAAGAAATGGCAAGTATGTGCGATTATCGATAGACCATAGCATAAAACAAAAAGAATATCTTTGGTGGAAGTACAATGAGTTAAAAACACTTGTTCCAAGCAAACCCAGAATTATTAAATCATACCACTCGAGAGAGCAGAAAGAATACAAACGTTTGCATTTTGCCACATATTCGCTTGATTTGTTTGAATGCCATTGGGATGCATTCTATACAAATAGTAAAAAAACAATTAGTAATTTCATAAATACTTGGTTAAGAGATCCATTAAGCTTAGCGGTTTGGTATATGGACGATGGTTCTAAAAGAAGCGATTGTAATGCTTTAAGAATAAGCACTGATAGTTTTTCTCTTCCAGAGCAAAAGATTTTACAGAATGTACTGAAAGAGAATTTTGACATTATGACAACATTGCATCGAAAAGGAAAATGGTGGAATTTATATATTCCTCAGAAAGAAGCAAAAAAATTTGTAGAATTAGTTTTTCCTTATATCATTCCAAGTTTAAAATACAAAATTGCTTTAACCCTGTAACGACTAAGGTCTTTAAGACTGAGATAGTAAACTTTTAGTTTATTATCATACGCCAACTCCTCTTAATTTGTTAAGAGGGTGAAGATATAGTCTATACTGCTAGTGATAGCAGAGGAATATGCACCCTATCCTGGGGCTGGAGAAGGTCCCAAGGGTTTGGCTGTTCGCCAATTAAAAGGGTACGCGAGCTGGGTTCAGACCGTCAATTTGGCGGCCTAGAAGAGTAATCTTCTAAGGAAAAAGTTGACTCATATAGGTGGAATCCTATTGCATAATTGCATTATAACCTGTCGTGTGTTAGGATAATACCTAGGGAAGTTTAACTTAATAAATGAAACAGCTTTCGAAAACTAAATCTGCTTACATTGCCGGTTTTTTAGACGGCGATGGCAGTATCTATATTAGATTAAAACCCAATCACAGTTATCATTTTGGTTATCAAATAGCTCCAAATATTGTTTTTTACCAATCTCAAAGAAACCTTAAATATCTTGAACAAATTAAAACAATGATCGGTGGAGGCTATTTAAGAAAACGAAATGATGGAATAGTTGAATATGTTCTTGGTGATGTAGCAACAATGTCATCATTATTAAAGCAAATCCTTCCTTACTTGATATTTAAAAAGAAACAGGCTCGATTGTTTCTTAAAATTCTCAATCAGAAACCAAAAGTAAGGACGCAAGCAGACTTTATAATTTTAGCTAAGATGATAGATGATTTAGAAAAATTGAACTATTCCAAGAAAAGGTTTATTAATTCGAAAGTTGTTAAAGATTCATTTACTAGGTTATAACCCCTTAGAGACTCCTTTGGCTTGTAGCCAGAGGGATGGAAGAGATTTTCTTTTCCATAATACGTCAACCTCCTAGTGTTTAGGATGATGGTATAGTCCATACATAAAGTAATTTATGATTATATGCGTGAGACAGGTCGGCCTCTATCTGCTGTGGGCGTTCGATACTTGAGGGGAGCTAATCGTAGTACGAGAGGACCCGATTGGACGAACCTCTGGTCTACCGGTTGTCCTGCCAAGGGCATCGCCGGGTAGCTATGTTCGGCAGGGATAAGCGCTGAAAGCATCTAAGCGCGAAGCCCACCCCAAGATTAGGTATCGTTTCCGCCATTCATTTGGCGGGGAGAGATCCCTGGAAGATGACCAGGTTGATAGGCTCTAAGTGAAAGTCCGGTAACGGATTAAGCTGAGGAGTACTAATAGATCGAAGCAACTTTCCTATCTTTAGTGAAAAGAACTGTTTTTAACCTTTAACCTTTAAGATTTTAAACTTTTATTCCTTTTAATCTAAATTGTATAATTTATCTCCCGGTGATTTAATCTGGCAGGATCTACCCGTTCTCATTCCGAACACGGAAGTAAAAATGTCAGATGCCGATGATACTCCTTGTGGGGAAAGTAGGTTTTGCCGGGAGTTTTTATTTATTTTTTAATTTTTATGCTATAATAGGGAAAATGAATAGACGTTTGAAAAAACAAATAATTATCGCCCTTATTGTTTTTGGGATTTTTTCTCTTATTTTTGGGGGAATATATTTAGCGCGTAAACCAGAGCCGACTTGCTTTGATAATATTAAGAACCAAAAGGAAGAAGAGATTGATTGCGGCGGTCCTTGCATCTCTTGCAGCTTAAAATACAACCCTCCTCTTTCTTTAGTGGATGCCCCGGTTTTATTAACTAATGAAAATGGAAAAACGGAAGTTCTTTTTAAAATAATGAATTCAAGCGAAGAATGGGGGGCAAAATTTTTTTCCTACAAGGTAATTTTTACCGGAGCCAATGGAGAGAAACAGGAATTTATAAAATCAGGTTTTATTTTACCTCACGAAATTAGATATTTTTTGGTTTCAAATCTTATGATTGGGTTTAGTCCCCTTACTGTAAACATTGAGATTATTAAAGAGAATATTGCTTGGGAATTACCCCCCTCAGGTATTGACCTGAATTTAGGCGACCCTCTTATTATCAGTAATGTGAAAATCATTAAGCCGGAGGCAATCCCCGGTATGGTTTATAATGTTTATACTTTTACGAAAACTTTAAAATTAGGGATGAAAGACGCGGAAGTTTTTAATCTCCAGAAGCTGCTTAGTTTGGATCCTACAATCTATCCTGAAGGAGAGATTACTGGTTATTATGGCAAGTTGACAGAAGCGGCAGTGAAGAAATTTCAGGAGAAATACGGCATCAGGGTTACTGGTGAAGTTGGCCCCCAAACAAGGGCAAAATTGCACGAGCTTTATGGGCCGGAAGGAAGCCAGACATTTACTTATACCTTTACCCTTGATTTAAAAAAAGGAGATAGAGGGGATGAAGTTTTAAAGTTGCAGACAGCTTTAATGTTAGATTCCACAGTTAAGCCTTTGGGTTCTATTACAGGTTATTTTGATGACACTACAGAAAAAGCCCTTGAAGCTTTTCAATTAAAACACGGTCTTAATGTTACTGGACAAGTGGATGCCGCCACCAGGGCTAAATTAAACGAATTATTCAGTGATTCTTCCCAACTAAGAGGAAATGGCTTAACAAACCAATTAGAGCCCTATGAGGCGAGTCTGGAAGTTACAGGAAGCGTTTACAATAAAACACCTTTTAATTGGCGCAGGGGAGATGTCCTCATTGTTCTTTGTGATAGCAATAAAAAGCCTATTGCCGCGGGAACAACAGTTTTGGAAAACATTTATTCAGAACAAACCATCAATTTTATTATCCGTTGGCGGGACCCATTGCCGGAAAATATCTCTGTTTGTGAAAAAGTGGTTAATGTTAATATTTTGAATCCAGAGAACGCCTTTTTAACACCTTAGTATGTTTAAAACCGACTCTGTTTTATTTCTGGCGCTAACTATCTTAATTGGTTTGGGCTTATTGGTTCTTTGGAGTATTTCTTTTCAAGATGAACCTCCTTTTTTATCAGTAAAGAGGCAAATTATTTTTCTCGGAATAGGTATTGGCCTTTTTATCTTTTTTTCTGCGCTAGATTGGCGTTTTCTTAATAATTCCTCTTTAATTTTATTTTTATATTTTGTTTCTATATCTTCTTTGGTTTTGGTTTTATTTTTCGGGGACAAAAGTTCTGGTTCTAGCGGCTGGTTTAATTTCGGGGTTTTCAGCTTTCAACCAGCAGAAATAGCAAAAATTGTTTTGCTTCTGGTTTTGGCAAAATATTTGTCTTCCCGCCATTTGGAAATTTGGCAGTTCCGGTATCTTTTGGTTTCTGGTTTTTTTGCTTTTATTCCTTTTGGCTTGGTTGCTCTTCAGCCCGATTTGGGCGGAGCAATAATCTTTTTGGCTATTTGGCTTGGATTAGTAATTATCAGCGGCATTAGGATAAAGCAGGTTATTTTATTGATAATTGTTTTTGCTTTAGCAGGAAGTTTGGCTTGGTTTTTTCTTTTAGAGCCCTATCAGCAGACAAGGATTATCAGCTTTTTTAATCCGGAAAAAGATTTATTGGGTAGCGGTTATAATCGGGAGCAGGCGTTAATTGCCATTGGCTCAGGAAGGATTTTTGGCAAAGGATTGGGTTGGGGGTCCCAGACCCAGTTGCGTTTTTTGCCTCTGGAAAAGACAGATTTTATTTTTGCCTCTTTGGCTGAATCATTGGGTTTAATTGGAGTCTCCATTTTGTTAATTTGCTATTTGGTTATATTTGAGCGTTTAATTATGTGGGCCGGTATTTTTTCCTATAATTTTTGCAAGCTCTTTACGGTTGGTTTTACGATTAAATTGTTGGTGGAAACTTTTATTAATATCGGTATGAATTTAGGGTTATTGCCGATTATTGGCATTGCCTTGCCTTTTCTTTCTCTTGGTGGCTCTCATCTTTTAGGGGACTTTATCGGCTTAGGCATTATCAATAGTATGATTCTCCGTCGCCCTTAAACTTTTACAGCTTAAACTTTTATTATTTTTTCTAATGCGAAAACAACTCATCAAAACGCTTCTCCTCATTATCGCTTGTCTTGTCGTTTTATCTTTTCTCCTTTTAATCAACCTCCCTATAAATTGCGAAGGAAGTTGCGCTTTCACCATAGCCAAAGGAGAAAATCTCAAAATCGTTGCCGATCGCTTGGAAAGCGAAGGATATATCTCTTCTTCGGTTTTATTTCAAATGTATTTTAAAATAAAAGGGCAAGAAAGAAATATTAAAGCAGGCGATTATCAGTTTAGCCCCCCTTTAACCATCAAAACTATTTATGAGGCGATTACCAATGGAAAATCGGCCCAAAACAACAACTTTTTAATTACCGAAGGCGAAACCCTTTTAGAAATAGAAGAAAATTTAAAAGCAAAAAACCTCATTGATAAATTTTCTTCCTTAAAAAAATGGCAGCTCAAAGATTTCTTTGATTTGTTTGGAGTGAACGAGTTTCAAATTATTTCTTTCAGCGTTTTCTCAAAACTGCCCGAAGATGCTCCTTTAGAAGGATTTTTATTTCCTGATTCTTATCATTTGCCCAAGGGAATGGAAGAAAAAGAAATTCTTTCAATCTTTATCAATAATTTTGTTTCTAAAATTTCTGGTAATTTGATTTGGGAAATTGAAAATAATTTATTTTTGAAAGTAAATGGCGAAAAGAGAACTTTTTATGAAGTGTTGACAATGGCTTCTTTATTGGAAAAAGAAGTGTTAGAAAAAGAAGATAAACAAATAGTTTCTGATATTCTCTGGCGAAGGCTAGACAATAATTTTCCCCTTCAGGTAGATGCCACAATTTGTTACGCTCAATTTGAATCCTTTAAAAAATGTTCTTTAAGCCGTGATTTATTCAAGATAGATTCCCCTTATAACACTTATCTTTATAAAGGCCTGCCACCGACCCCAATAAACAATCCTGGTTTAGAATCAATTCAAGCCGCTTTAACTCCCAAAGCCAATAACTATTGGTATTATTTGACAGACTGGAAAACCGGTAACACCATTTTTTCTGAAACTTATGAAGACCA
>JAQUKM010000023.1 GCA_028719125.1 Minisyncoccota bacterium
GCTAAAATTGCATAAGCCCGAATTAAACCCATCGGCGTCACCGAAATTCCCTCGCCATAGGAAGCAGTCGCAAAATATGTCGGATTAATTTTAGGATATTCTAAATTGGATAAATCGCCGGCAATTTCATTTGGCAAATCAATGCCTGTAATCTCCCCCAACCCAAATTTTGTAAAGTAATTTCTTAATGTTTCGCTCCCCACCTGCTGAGCCACAAAAATAGCGCCGGTATTTATGGAAAATTCCAAAACCTTGCGCATAGTGGATTTTCCATAAACATCGCCTCGGTAATTTTCCAATCGATAGCCACCTACTTCATAATAACCTTTGTCAACGTAAGTGGTGTCTGGCGTTACTTTGCCCGAATCGATTCCTGCAAACATTGTAAACGGTTTAATGACCGAACCCGGCTCGTATCTTTCCTCTGTCGCATAATTCCTAAAGGTAGAATAATCGGTTATTTCAGAAAAATTATTAAGATTAAATGTCGGCCAATTTGCCAAGGCTAAAATTTTTCCGGTTTTGGCTTCCATAACAATTATTGTGCCTTTGGAAGCCTTCCTTGTAGTTATTAAATCTTTTAAAGATTGCTCTGCTGTGAACTGAACATTTTTATCTATTGTCGTTATTATAGAAACCCCTTCCACTTGTTTTTTTTCTTGGGAGGGACTTGAACGCACCAAACGGCCTAAAGCGTCCTTTACCCCCTGAAAAACCCCTTTTTGGCCAGTGAGAATGTCATTATAATAGGCCTCCAAACCATAACGCCCCTTTAATAGACCATCATCGCTTTCAGCAACAAAGCCAATTGTTTGAGCGGCAAGAGAATCAAAAGGATAATAACGATAATGCTCTTCTTTAAAATAAACGCCTTGTAAATTTTGCTCTTTAATTTGGCTGATTAAACTTTCATCTTCTATTTTTTTGAGCAATAACTCATAAGGATCCTCGGCCTTACTTGCTTTTTCAAAAATTTCTTCATAAGGCAAAGGAATTATCTGAGCCAAAACCTCGCTTACTTCTTTGGGATCTTTTATCTCTTTCGGCACTATATAAAGAGAAAAATATTTTTTATTAATAGCCAGGGGGATATATTCTTTATTTTTATCCTGACAATAAATTAACCCCCTTTGAGGGGTTAAAATAGCAGTCGTCTCGTGCAAAGATTCTGCTTGGGCCGAGAATTCAGAATAATCCCTAATCTGCAAAGCATAGAGACGACATAATAAAACCAAAACAAGAGGGAAAAAACAAAAATAAATAAAAAAAGCCCTTCCCTTAAAAGAATATCCGCTGTTTCTTTGAGTATTGTTTTGATAAGAATTATATTTTGAATACCTCTTTTTTTTTCGCATTATAAAACTTGTTCTACCTTTGAGCCAAATTTTTATTGCTTAAATCAAAGTAAGAGAAATTTTTTACTTTGACAAAATTATTCTCTTCTGCCCACTTTTCAACTTTTTCAATTGAAGTGGCGGCTGCTACTTCTTCGTTCAAATTATTAATCTCCTCCTCTATTTGGCTTAATTCCTGCTTTAAATTATAAATTTTATAATCAGCGGAGATGGTCTGCCCAAATATTAGAAGCCAAAAACCGCCAATAGCCAAGACAGGCGCTAAAAACAAAAAAGTTAATTTAATATGGCCCAAATATTCTCCGGCGCCGCTAACAAAGTATCGCCATTTTCTTTTATTCCGCGAAGATAATTTTTTATTATTAGTAGAGCGTAAAACAATAGCTTGCCTTTGATTGTCTTTAATCTGGTTATAAATAATAGTCATAGTTTGAAAATTTTTAATTTTTAAAAATTAATTAATTTGAGCCGCTCTTAATTTTGCTGAACGCGACCGGGGATTTGCTTCTATCTCTTCAGAAGAAGGAGAAATTGGTTTTTTTGTCAGAGTTTTTAGTTTGTTAACTTTGCCTTGATCCCGAAAAAAATTCTTGACAATTCTATCCTCAAGCGAGTGGAAAGAAATCACAACTATTCTTCCCTGGGGCTCCAATACTTTCAGCGCCTGATTCAGGCCCTTCTCAATATTCTCTAATTCGTTATTGACGGCAATGCGCAAGGCCTGAAAAACTCGCGTCGCAAAATGGATTCTTTGGTTATCGTAATTTTTGGGCAGGGTTTGCTTCAATAAATCCACTAACTGCTGAGTATTGACAATTCTTTCTTTTTTTCTGTCCTCTTGTATTGCCAAGGCAATGCGGTGGGCATATTTTTCTTCGCCAAATTCTTTCAAAATCTTTTCTATTTTTTTTATATCCCAAAAATTTATAATCTCCGCCGCTGTTAAATCTTGCTTTAAATCAAAGCGCATATCCAGAGGTTCGTCTTTCTGATAAGAAAATCCTCTTCCTGACGCCTCCAACTGCCAATAGCAAATTCCCAAGTCAAAGATGATTCCTTTTACGGGTTGAAAATTATGGGCTTTTACAATCTTTTCTAAATTCGTATACGAATCATTTATCAGAACCAACCTGTTTGAAAATTGAAAATTAGAAATTGGAAATTCCGCCATTCGTGATTTCAGTTTTTGATAGAGTCCGGTATCTACTTCAATTCCAAGTACCTTCCCCTTTGGCTTATTTTTTTCAAGGATGGCGGCGGTATGTCCCCCTTCTCCGATTGTCGCATCAATAAAATTTTCGTTTGGCTTTGGATCCAAGTAATAGATTACTTCTTTTAAAAGAACTGGGATATGAGGCATATAATTTCTAAATTCCTAAGTCCCCTAATTTTTCCGCGATATTTCCCGACTCTTTTTCTGTTCTTTGTTTATATTTCTCCCATTCTTTTTCATCCCAAACTTCCAACCGGTTATAAACACCTGCTAAAATAATTCTTTTTCCCAAACCGGCGTATTTTCTTAAGTAATCAGGGATTAAAATTCTTCCCTGATTATCCAACTTAACATCCATTGCTCCGGCAAGCATTAATCGAGAAAAAGCGCGGGAATTGGATTGGCTCAAAGGCAAGCTTTTTATTTTCTCCGCAACTTGCTGCCAATCCTTAGAAGGAAAAATAAAAAGACAATTATCTAACCCTCGGGTAAGAACAGCTCCCTCAGTGAGGTGCTTACGCAGTTTTGAAGGAATTGCCACTCTTCCTTTTGGGTCTATAGTGTATGAATATTCGCCAATGAACATAATAATAAAATTCAAAAGTCTTGCCCCGCCCTTATTCAAGATTCAAGGACGGTGGCAAAATTGAAAGTCAAAATTCAGACAAAATTGTTTATCCCCAAAAAGCAGACTTTTCCCCACAGTTATCCACATCAATCCACTTTCTCCCATTTTACCCCTTCAAACCCCATTAAGTCAAGCAGGCAAAAAACAAAATACTCCTTTAATCAAACAAAGGAATTATTCGCTTTAATAAAGGGGAAACATCATTTTCTATTCCTCCCACTAAATTAATATCCCCATTTTATCCACAAATAATTTAAAAGGCGGTTTTTTTAAACCGCCTTCTGTTTATTGGCGGTTTTATTTTAAAACCGCCTTCTGTTCATTTTGTTTTTTATACTCTTTTTCCCATATGGGAGTAGCAATCTTTTTCCAATCAAATGCAACTTTATCCAGCCCGTCCGCCAATGGTCCTTCTAAAATTTTTTCTGCTTCTGGGCAAGTGGGCTGAGCACCTGCTTCCCTGACCACTTCTCTTAATACCTCAGGATGATCGATTATCATACAAGGTCGCAAATGGTTAGGAGTGTTTTCATCATCATCAATATAGGGCCGTCTTTTTTGAATTGCCTTGAAGAAAGGGGAAGTTAAAATTTCTTCCAAACTTTTGTCTTTAATATTATCTACAGCGAAATGGGCAAAAACGCAAGGTTCTACATCACCATTACTAATGATATGACAATATCTCCCTCCAGCAATACAACCATTCACTAAGTTTCCATCGTTCCAGAAGTCATAAACGACAATTGGTTTTTCGTTGCGCCAGCGAAGCACAGTTTGCCTTCTTAAATTTCTGGCTTCCGGGGTTGGCATTAGATTTAAATCGGGCTCTCTACCAATAGGGATATATTGGAAGAACCAACCTAGAAAAGCTCCTTTTTCAATCATCAGCTCAATAAACTCATCTGTTAAAATCTCCTCGGTATTCAAACTGGTGTGAGTTGCTGAAAAACCGAAAGGAATTCCTGCCTCTCTAAGATTATCCATTGTTTTCATTATTTTTTCGTAAGTTCCTTTCCCTCGGCGGTCATCTGTTGTCTTTTCTGTCCCCTCAATACTAATCAATGGAATCACATTCCCTAGAAATACTAATTTCTGGATATATATTTTATCTAGCAAGGTGCCATTTGTGTAGATATGAAAAACACAATCATTATGCTTTTCATACACCCCAAGCAGGTCTCTCCTTGCAAAGGGTTCTCCTCCTGAAATGGTGTAAAAGAGAATTCCCATTTCTTTGCCTTCGGTGATAATTCTATCAACCAGTTCTCCTGACAAACCCTTTCCTTGCTGATAAGCTCCAGCATAACATCCTATACATTGGAGATTGCATCTCATTGTTGGTGAAATTACAATCGTGAACGGTGGGAAAAACCCTTTTTCTTCCTCTATTTCTTTCCTCTTGGAGACGCCCCAAATTACAGAATTAACAAAAAAGTTTATTATCAGTTTCCTATAATTTGGGTTTAAGCTCTTATATAGTTTTTTAGCTAGCCCTACCCAAGGATGCCCTTTCTCAACCTCTTTTCTTGCATTAATAATCACCTGCTTCATATCTTCATCTCTACTAATTTTCTCGCCGAAGTTCAATAGACCAATCAAGTGAGAATCAGAAAGATTGCTACCAATACCCATTAATTTATCCAGCGACTCTGCGGCTAATTTTTTCTTCACTTCATCCCATGCTTTCATACAAAACACTCCTTTCTTTTAATAAAAATTTGTAAAAGAACAATTGCTATTATATAACGATTTTCTCTATTTCATAAAACCTATGTGAATAAATAATAACACAATTTTAAAAATAAGGCAAAAAGGTCAAAAACTCAATCATGAAAAAAGAGCCGACAGGCTCTTCTTTCATGGAATTTTTGAAGAAAACTTTCTTAGAAATTTCTCTTCATTGGCCTGGCTTCATCTACAAAAATCGTTCTGCCATCCAGTTCCTTGCCATTTAACATTTCAATGGCTTTTTTGGCTTCTTCCTCTGAAGACATTTCTACAAACCCAAACCCTTTGGATCTTCCTGTCATCTTGTCTGTAATAATGTTAGCAGACGTAACAGTTCCTGCTTGGGAGAAAAATTCTTTAAGACTGTCTTCGTTTGTATCGTAAGAAAGACTGCCTATATAAAGTTTATTGCTCATCTTTTACGCTTAGTACCCGCTTTTTAATTTTTGGCGGTTAGCTTAATTTACGACCTCCTCTCTTATCTCTCTAATAGACAGTATCTTTCTTACCGTATTTGCGAAATTAAGAGAGTTATACTTTTCCCCAATGTGGAGAAAAGACTGATTAAATACTACTCTTTGAGATCGTTGTTGTCAACCCCCTAATTACGAGATTAATTTAAAAAGGCGTAATCCTTCAAATAAACTCCAAGCCAGCGCCTTGCAACGCTATCTTCAAAAAATATTCTTACTAAATAGGCATCATATCCATAACAGCTTGCTTCATATAC
>JAQUKM010000024.1 GCA_028719125.1 Minisyncoccota bacterium
TCAAATCTTGGGAACCTTCTGAAGACCTCAACATCCTCAGCCACTCTTCCAAAGTAGCCATTAATTCTTCTCTATCTTCTGCCAGTTTTTGAAAATAAGCAGATTGTTTGGCAAAATCTTGATTTAACAGTTTTGCTAAATCCTTCCTTTTTTTATCTAATTCTTTCTTATAATCAGGATTTAGCAATTTAACAGCTTCCCCGATCTTTCCTTCGGCTCTTTCGGCTGTTAATTGCGCTTCTTGCTGGGGTAAAGAGTGTTCTTTTGCCAAAAAATCAATAATGGCTTGGTCCGTGGCTCTTTTAAATCTTAACGGCAGAAGGCGGGAACGAATTGTCTCAAGAAGCTTTTTAGGGGCATTAGCAACCAAGATAATCAGATTATTTTCCCGGGATTCTTCCAAAGTTTTCAGCAAGGCGTTTTGGGAATCATCAGTCATCTTGTCGGCTTGGTCAATAATCATAATCCTGATGCCGGAAATTTGAGGGTGATATACCAAAAAATTTAATCCCTCTCTAATTTGCTCTATTTTTATAGAATTTTCCTCCGGTTCAATAATCATCAGGTCCGGATGATACCCCTGATTAATCATCTGACAACTGGCGCATTTATTACATCTTTCCCATTTTTTGTTGTTGCCGCAAAGCAGCGCTTCAGAGAATATTCTTGCCGTTGTCATTTTCCCCACTGATTCCTCTCCCCAAAAAAGAAGGTTCTGAACCAACCTTTCGTCAGATTCAAAAAACTTCTCCAAAAAATTTGTTACGGCGTCATTTTTGAAAAAGGGCATAAAGCAATTTTCAATTATCTTACTCTCAATTTACAATAAATTCTCAATGTAAGTTATCTATAAGTCGTAATGCTTTTTTTGTAAAGTTCCAGGTTATCCAAAATCACTCCTGTTCCTTTGGCAACACAATAAAGAGGCTCGTCGGCAATATAACTAGGCACCCCAGTCATTTTAGTAATCAGATTATTTATATTGTTCAAAAGCGCTCCGCCGCCGCTGATAATCATTCCCCTTTCCATAATATCAGCCGCTAACTCGGGAGGCGTTTCTGAAAGAACTGTTTTTACCGCCTGCACAATATCCTTTAGGGGGCTGCTGATAGCTTCGGCAATCTCATTGGAATTTAAAATTATATTTTTTGGCAATCCTTCGGTCAAATCCAACCCTCGTATTTCCATTTCGGTTTTATTTTTTGTTGGCAGGGCCGACCCAATTTTTATCTTCACTTCCTCAGCTGTCCTCTCGCCAATGGCTAAATTATATTTTCTCTTGACATAATCAGCAATAGCCACATCCATTTTATTGCCAGCTATTCTTACTGAAGCCCAGGAAACAATACCACCCAAAGAGATTACTGCCACTTCTGTTGTCCCGCCGCCGATATTAACCAGCATATTGCCTCCGGCAGAATTAATAGGTACCCCAGCGCCTAAAGCCGCTAAAATCGGCTCTCTAGCCACATATGCCTCTTTAGCCCCAGCTTCTCTAGCGGCGCCAATAACCGCCCTTCTTTCGGTAGAAGTAATTCCTACAGGCACAGAAATGATCAAATCGGGCTTGAATAGCCTCCAGGGGCCAGTTACTTTGTTAATAAAATATTTTAACATTGCCGCAGTCACCCGATAGTCGGCAATTACACCGTCTTTTAAAGGTTTGTATGTTTTAATTACTTCTGGCGTTCTGCCTAACATTTGTCTCGCCTCCGCGCCGATAGCCAATATTTTATTGTCATCAATACTGACTGCCACTACTGAGGGCTCATTGATTAAAACCCCCTTGTGGGGAACAAAAATCAAAGTATTGGCCGTGCCTAAATCTATTCCAATTTTACGAACTACCATAAATAAACTATATATTAATTATTAATTTTTATTGCTCTACTCTTTTTATCTCTGCTCCAAGTTTTTTTAATCTCTCGTCAATCTCTTCATAACCCCTGTCAATTTGATAAGCATCTTTGATTATTGTTTTACCTCTGGCTAAAAGCGCCGCGACTAACAAACTCATACCTGACCTGATATCTAAAGAATTGATATTTTGAGAGGCGTATAAAGGGGTTGGTCCGGTAATTAATGCTCGGTGCGGGTCTGCTATAATAGCATTTGCGCCCATTTTTATCAACTCGTCAATATATTTTAACCTGCCTTCAAACATTGTGTCAAAAATTAAACTGGTGCCATTTGCCTGAGTCGCCAAAACTCCGAATGGAGACTGTAAATCAGTAGGAATGCCCGGATAAGGCTGGGTTTGCAGTTTGACACTTTTAAGATTGTAAGAAGGAAGCATTAAAATGTCCGAAACAAAATTCCTGTTCTGGCGGATATTCATTCTCGCCCCCATACCTTTAAGCTTCTTAATCACCAAATCCAAATGATCAATCCTGGCGTTTTTGATTAAAATTTTACTTCTCAACGCTGTGGCTAAAATCATAAAGGTGCCGGCTTCTATGGGATCAGGAATAATTTTATGACTAGCGCCGGAGAGTTTCGCCCTTCCGGTAATTTCATAAATATGGGGAGAAATAATTTTAATCTTTGCCCCCATTTTTCTCAAAAAAACTGCTAAATCCTCAATATGCGGCTCTAAAGCCCCGATTTTTAAAATTGTTTTCCCCGGAATTAAAGAGGCCAACATTAATATATTCTCTGTAGCCGTCACACTGAACTCTTCCAAGGTAACTTCCTGAGGCGTGATATCAGCTCCGTTATAATAATAGTAAGTCGGGGTTTTTCTTACCTTCACTCCTAATTGAGAAATAGCATCCAAATGAGAATCAATCGAGCGGACGCCAATGAGGCAGCCGCCGGGTTGGGCTAATTTAAATTTCCCGAATCGATGCAATAAAGGAGGAATTAAAAGAACCGAAGCCCTTAATTTTTTAACCAAGGACTGGTCAAGATTTTGAAGGCTTAAATTTTTGGGATTTATTTTTACTTTTCTCTCACCCAGCCACTCTATTCCGCCGCCTAAACTCTGAATAATTTCCAAAAATCTTTTAACATCTTCTATCAAGGGAATATTATCAATAACCGAGGGCTCTTTCGTCAAAAGTGCGGCTGCTAAAACAGGCATTGCCGCGTTTTTGGAGCCTTTAATTTCTATCTCTCCTTTTAATGGTTTCCCCCCGTGAACAACAAAAGATTCCATAGCATTAAATTAAATATCAAATATAAAATATAAAAAATAAAATATATAAAAAATAAAATATTTGAATTTTGAATTGTAATTTTGATTTTTGATCTTTTATTTTTGATTTTTGATAGTTCTTCCGTATCTTTCCTCGCTTAACAACCCCTTATGATAAGCCAAATTGCCGTTGATAATTACGGTCTCTATCCCTTCGGGATATTGAAAAGGATTTTTGGGGGTAGATTTATCCTGAATTTTCTCTGGATTAAAAATGGTAATATCCGCATAGTAATCTTTTTTTATCATTCCCCTGTTTTTGAGCCCTGCTTTTTGGGCTGCTTTGCCGGTAATTTTATAGATCGCCTCTTCCCAAGATAAAAGATTTTTATCCCTGGTGTAATAACCTAAAATTTTTGGGAAACTGCCAAAAGCCCGAGGATGAATCCAGGCGCCTTTTTCCCCTCCTTCAATGCTGGAAAAACCGCTGTTAGAACCGATTAATGAATGAGGATCCTTAACCGCCTTGATAATATTATTTTCTGAGAGATCTTCGGTGAAAACAATCACCTTATCTTCACAAAGTTCTATAATTTTTAAAATTGATTCTTCTAAACTAAGATTAAATCTCTCGGCTATTTCTTCCAAAGTTTTTCCCGTAAACCACCACCGCTTGCCGCTATCGGCTATTCTCAAGTTTTTATAAAGGTACTTCTTTCTTTTTAAGTCCTTTATTATTTTATTTCTGACTGTTTCATCCTTTGTGTTTTTTAAAAGCACTTCCCGGCCTCCCACATCCGCCCATTCTGGCAGAACTAAATAAAGGGACTGGGCATTGATGTTGTAAGGGAAAAAATCAAAATCAATCAATCCCTTGGCTTTGTGAATCATTTCTAAAGCCCTGCCAAAAGAAG
>JAQUKM010000025.1 GCA_028719125.1 Minisyncoccota bacterium
ATTGAATCTCCTTTTTTGCTCCCAGAGCTGCTTCGGTAAAGGAAATTGGCAAAGTCATATACAAATCATCACCCCGTCTTTCAAATACCGGATGGGGCTTGATAATAACCCTGATATAGAGGTCGCCGCTTGACCCGCCTAAAATTCCAGCCTCCCCTTCATGCCTAATCCTTATTGTTTCTCCGTCTCTAATACCAACAGGAATATCAACCTTAATTTCTTTATTGCCATAATAACGTCCGTCACCACCGCAGGTTTCACAAGGTTTTTCTGGAACCCTGCCTTTACCTTTACATTTTGGGCATTCAACAATTTGGGTAATCTCTCCTAGAAATGAACGGCGCGATTGCCTGATAGAACCTTCCCCTTTACAATTGGGGCACTCCTTTAATTTAGAACCCGGTTCATAACCTTTACCTTGGCAATGCTCGCAGACAAGATAGGTTTTAAAAGAAATCACTCGTTTTGAGCCAAAAGCCGCTTCTTCTAAACTTATTTCCAAGCTAACTTCAATATTTCTTCCATTCCTATCTGTGCTTTTAGCTTGATAACTTGTCTTTCGCGTTTCTCCTCCAGTTGCGCCTCTAAAAAAATCTGAAATAATATCATTCAAATCAAAATCACCCATTGAAAAGCCAAAAGGTGTCTCAAAATTACCTCCTTGCCAGTTGAAATCCGACCAATCAAAACCCGAAAAACCCTTTCTAAAACCAGCGTCTGCGCCTTCAAAAACCCTTCCAAATTTATCATACTGCTGTCTTTTTTCTTTATTTGACAACACCTGATAGGCCTCATTTATTTCTTTAAATTTTTCTGCGCTGCCTCCTTTATCTGGGTGGTATTTATGTGCCAATTTATAAAAGGCTTTTTTAATTTCCTCTTGAGAGGCATCTCGCGAAACTCCTAAAATTTCATAGTAATCCTTCATAATATATTTGCTTTGTTAACTAAGATATCGTTATTTCTTGTTTTTCAACCCCTACCCTTTTTATTGCTAAATATTTAACCGATAAAAGAATTTGAAGCAAAATCCAGCTAGTAAGAACGAGGGTGATAGAGAAAAAAATATTTATAAATCTCAAAATACCTAACAATAACAAGACAACAATAAAAACTAATCCCATTTTCAGAAGAGAAGAAAGTGTCTGCCAGCGGATTTTTATCCAATCCATCATTAGAGACGACAATTTTTCTTCACCGGTTAAAGGCATTCCTAAAAACTTAGAAAAACTGGATTTCATTTCAGTTAAAAGGGTTTTATTAACAATGGTAGTTTCTTGTTCCATTCCATTGTTTAAACTAGACATTTGTTTTTCTATATAACTTTTTAAAATTTCATCTACGGTTCCACTCAGCTTGATACCAAAAATATTTTGGACCTTTTCACTTTTAGAAATAGCTGTTTCTAAAATCTCCCCGCCAACCTGTTCTATCTGCCCCCCTTTGTTCTGAAAATAAATTAACGCGATTAAAACAACCACCACAATTAAAAGCATCTGAAATGACCCCTTAGAAACAATTCGTCCCCATTTAATATCTAATAAATTACTGCTTTCACCTTTCATACTGGCCCTTGAAAGCAGTAAAAGTAAAAATGCAATTCCCCAGACGCCAAATAAATAAGGGTGCCATTGGCCTTTAAATAGAAAATGTAAAAAAGGCGCTATGCTAATAGCTAAATCCCAAAGCAAAAAACTGGAAATAGGAATGACAAGAAAAAATACAGGCAACAAGGAAACTCCTATCGTCCAGAAAACAATGGCGAGTATCAGCATATTGGTGGAAAAATCATTCAATAAAGCGCTAAAAAAAACCGATCCTAACCCAAAACAAACTATGATGGCAATAGCTAATAAAGATTTTTTAACAAACAAAGTTCTGTCCCGATGAGCTGCTTGATAAATTTTATAGAGATTAGATGTTTCCTGAGCCATTAATAAAAATTATACCACGGCATTACTTTTCTTCAAAGTCACCATCCTTTGGCTCATCAGTTTGTTTATCCTTTTCAGTTTCTTCTTCAGGTTTTTGTCCTTCTGGTTGCTGCTCTTTATAAAGATGAGCCCCTATTTCTGAAAGGGCTTGTGAAAGCTCTGTCATCTTGTTTTTTATCTCCTCTGCATCATCTTTTTGAAGCGCCTCTTTTGTTTCTTTAATTTTTTCCTCAACCTTGTTCTTTAAATCCCCGGGAATTTTCTCCCCTGCTTCTTGCAGGCTTTTTTCCGCGCTATAAATCAACGCCTCTGCGTTATTCTTCACTTCAATCATCTGCTTTTTCTTTTCATCTTCCTCCCGATGAAGCTCTGCTTCTTGTTTTAACCTCTCCACCTCCTCTTTAGATAATCCAGAAGATCCCTCAATACGAATGGACTGTTCTTTTCCTGTTGCTTTATCTTTTGCCTTTACATTCAAAATACCATTGACATCTAAATCAAAACTGACTTCGATTTGAGGAATTCCTCGCGGCGCCGGAGGTACGCCGTCCAAAATAAAACGACCCAGTGATTTATTATCAACCGCCATCGGTCTTTCCCCTTGAAGAACATGAATCTCAACCGAAGTTTGATTATCAGCAGCGGTAGAAAATATCTGGCTTTTAGTAACCGGGATAGTAGTATTTTTGGGAATAAGAACAGTATTCACGCCACCCAAAGTTTCAATACCCAAGGAGAGCGGCGTCACATCTAACAGCAAAACATCCTTCATTTCACCAGCAAGAATACCTGCCTGGACAGCGGCCCCAATGGCGACAACTTCATCTGGATTGATTTCTTTATTTGGTTCTTTAGAAAACAACTTTTTAACCTCTTCCTGAATTTTAGGCATTCTTGTCTGCCCTCCCACCAAAACCACTTCTTCAATATCGGAAACTTTCAAGCCGCATCCCTCTATTGTTTGCTTTGTTAGTTCAATTGACTTTTTGATATACTTATCAACTAATTCTTCTAGTTTAGAACGGCTTAAAGAATAAGACAAATGTTTGGGCCCAGAATCTCCAGAACTGATAAAAGGAAGATTAATTTCAACTTGCAATGTGGAGGAAAGCTCTTTTTTGGCTTTTTCTGCCGCTTCCTTAATCCTCTGAAGCGCTAGGGGGTCTTTGCTTAAATCGAGACCTTCATCTTTTTTAAAGTTTTTAATTATCCAATCCATTATTTCCTGGTCAAAATCATCCCCGCCTAAATGAGTATCGCCCCCAGTGCCTTTTACTTCAATCGTATCCGGGCTGACATAAAGAATAGAGATATCAAAAGTTCCTCCTCCAAAGTCGTAAACAGCTATTTCTTGGTCTTTTTTCTTCTCTAACCCGTAGGCTAAAGCGGCGGCTGTTGGTTCATTAATGACTCTCTTAACATTCAAACCAGCTATTTCTCCAGCATCTTTAGTAGCTTTCCTCTGGCTATCATCAAAATAAGCCGGGCAGGTAATAACTGCATCTGTAATTTTCTCTCCTAATTTTGATTCGGCGTCTGTTTTCAATTTTTGCAAAACCATTGCTGAAATCTCCTGAGGTTTATACCAGCGATCCCCCATTTTAATTTCCACCCCCCCATTTGCGTCTTCTCTGATTTGATAAGATAAAAGATTTTTATCTTTTTGAACAATCGGGTCAGAAAATTTTCTTCCAATTAATCTTTTTACAGAATAAATTGTATTCTGGGGATTAGTAATTGCTTGACGGTGAGCCAAAGTTCCCACTAATCTTTCTCCGCTTTTGGAAAAAGCAACCACTGAGGCGGTTGTTCTCTCTCCTTCGGCGTTTTCTATAATTTTTGGCTGGCCGCCTTCTATGGTAGCCATTGCCGAAAAAGTTGTTCCTAAATCTATTCCCAATATTTTTTTCATAGTAGTAAATAAATTGTTAAATTGTTGAATTGTTGAATTGTTGAATTGCTACAACAAATTTCTATAAATTTCTATTGAATTTCTACAAATTTCTTTTCTCTATTCGTATATTTCGTATTAATTCGTATATTAGTATTGTTATGTTATTCTTTGACTTCTTTTGCGACCATCACCCGACAAGGTCGGAGTATTTT
>JAQUKM010000026.1 GCA_028719125.1 Minisyncoccota bacterium
GGACATGGAGGGCAACAAGTTGCGCATGGAGGGCATTTTGTTAATTCTGTGGGCAACTCTCCATTATAAGCCCTCATAATTTCAACAGTGCCTGCCTTTACGCTGCTACATGCTACTTCTTGCTCAAAACCGGTAACCCATATTTCAATGTCTTCAATCTCTATTGACGGCGTAGTACAGCCGACAAAAGCAATCACCAACATTGAAACAGCAATAGCAACCAACCTTTTTTTCATTCTATTTCACCTCCTTTCTTTCTAATTTTTTAATTTTCAAGCTACAAATTCATTATTAAAATAATAAATCTTTATTTTTACTCTGTCAAGTAATAAAAATGTAATAAAAAATGCTGTCACTTGTGGCAAGCCAAAAATGACAGCATTCTTAGTATAGCAAATTACTTTTTTAAGTCAAGTCCTGAATAATTAGATACTAATATTAAAATATTTTATAAAAAATAAGGAAATTAAAAAAAATATAACAGGGGAAGATTAATCTTCCCCTGTTTTTATTATTTCGTAAAATTATTTTGAATTACTTTTTCTACGGGTTTATTCCAGATAGCCCAACTCCGATCCCCTTCGTTCGGTTTCGCAGTCGGCCAATAGAACCAGAATACTCCATCCCACCAATCTTGACCCTCAAAAACGTTGAACAGTGCCTGAGTGGCTAAAGCCTGCTCTTTGTCGCTGTAAATTGCTCTGCCTTTTAGTCCGCGAGGCACATTAAATTCGTTATTCCAGGGCTCCATTGACGCTCCCTCAGTGCTTCGGTATCCTATCTCTGAAAAAAGTATTTTCTTCCCAAAGACATCGGAAATTGTTTCTAATTGCCTAACGACATTTTGGTTATCGTGTCTGCTATTAAACCATGCCTTTTCCAGTTCTTCCAAAGTCGGGTTTGGTTTTTTTGTTAAGTCAAAATATGGCGCTATGGCAATAAGGTCCAAATCTTTCAGCCAGTCAAAAGTCAATACTCTTTTAAAGGTTTCTTCCTGCCACCAGCAATTGAGCTTAACGCTAATTAACCCTTGATATTGGCTTCTCAGTTTTTGAATTGTCTGCTTCCACTTTTGTTCTGACCCCCACAGAGAATGGAATTCATTGCCAATGCAGAACAATTCAACTTCATAGGCCTGAGCCAAGCCAGCATAGCGAATTAAAAAATCAGTGTAAGAAGCAAACCATTGCTCTATATCCTTTGGCGCTAAATCAGCCACATAGCCCCCTGTTTTAACAATAATGTCCGGCAATAAAGAAACTTTCTTCCCTGCCTGATGAATCATTGTAATCATACTCTCTAAAACAATATCCTGCTTTTCATCATAAACTACTTGGTTGGAAGTTAGAGAGTCTTGATAAAGAAAAACACGCAGCTGGACATAATTGATTCCTTCAAGCTGAAGCAGCTCTTCCAAAGCGTTGAAAGCTTCTAATGTGGCGTAAATGTAAGGCGAAGGATAAAAATCAATTCCTCTAAACTCAATCTGGGTATTTTCTGCTCGCATCTCCTTTTTCTCTTCAGCTAAAGTCGCCATTTTTTCTTCATAAATATAATTGTTTTCCTCCGCCTTAGTCTGAAAAAATAGTCCCAAAGATAATCTTATCTCAAACAAAGATATCAAGAGGCAGACCAAAACAACCAAAGTAATCAGAATTCTTTTATTAAAAATCATCACCTTCTACCCACCTCCATTCCTCAATAAATTAATGTCATAGGAAATGCGTTGCGGAGAAGCGCTCAAATCGCCAAAATGAGTTGTTTTTGTCTCCTGCCATGATTTCACTCCCAAACTGTATAAACTCGCCCAAAGCCAGTGAAAACCGAATATCCAATAAAGTGGTAAAAATAACGCTCTTTTCCATCCCCTCTTTTTAACGCTGTTATAAAAAAGCAAAGCAAAAAAAGCAGCCGTCCAGCCAAGCCAAATCCATCCCGTAACGTTAAAGATAGATATCTGATTGGTCAGATAGTAGAACCAATAAAGGAAATTAGAAGCCCACCAAGCAAAAACAGCTAAAGGGCTTAAGCGGTAGATATAATCCAGCCAATTGCCAAATTTATCAAGATTATCCCAAGTCACTTTTAAATGGCCTTTTATCCAACGAGACCTTTGCTTCATAATGCCGCTCCAAGAAGGCGGTTTTTCATCATAAACAACAATGTTATCGGCAAAAATAATCCTTTTCTTTTTAAGGACCAATCTCGTAAACAAATCAAAATCTTCAACCAGATAGTTATTCCAGCCGTTGACTTCTCTTAATGTTTTTGCGCGAATAAAAATTCCTGTGCCTGCTAAAAAACAAGGCAGTTGAAAAACATCGCGGCCACGCCAAGAAACAGAAGAAAAAGTGTCATATTCTACTTCTTGGAGAAAAGTTAAAAGCGAAGCAAACTTATTGCTGGTGGAGAGTTCTGCCTGAATAGCATCAACTTTCTCATCTTCAAAATAAGCCATTGCCCGATTAAACAATTGCTTATCTTTTATTTTATTGTCAGCGTCAAATTGGGCTATGATTTCTCCATTCGCGCTCTCCAATCCTCTATTCAAAGCCAGAGCTTTCCCGGATTTGCGGGTTTTAATATCCAAAATGCGAATTCTTGAATCCTTTACTGATTGGGCTTTAGAAATTGTCGCATCGGTACAATTGTGCGCCAAAACAATTATTTCCAAATTCTTATACTCCTGCGTTATCAAATCTCCCAAAATATTCTTAATAACATCTTCTTCATTGTGCGCTGGAATTAAAACAGAAATTAGAAACGAATCGTTGTTAATCACCGCATCTTCTTTTTTCTTATACCAAGTGCTTGCCAATCCCATCAAAACCCAGATGAACATACTCAAATACATTAAGACAACGCAAAGGATTAGAAAAAAAGGAAACTGGATATCTAAAGCATAAGGCGCAAAGCGATTTTGGAAAACAACGTCTTCTCCTAATACTTGGAAAATGGTCATCACTAAAATACTGATCACATATACTGCCAAAATAGCCGTGGCAGAGGCATAAATAAAATCTTCTAAGGAAAAAATTCCTGCTTTCTTAAGGATTTTCACTATTTATCACCTCCTCTATAATTTTTATTTTTCCAAAGTAAGCATTATCTGCGAACACTGCCCCTTTCCCTTTAAATTCTAAAACTGGATCGCCTTTCCAAACACCTGATGGCGATTGAACAATTAAACCAAAATATTCCCAATCTCCGTGACTGCTGCCTTTAATCCAAGGGCCATAGCAGGCATAACTGGGATATTTTTCGTCATCCGGCAAGAAAAATTGATGCACTAACCTGAATTCCCCTTCTTGAACCTCGTATTTTACCCAAAATGAAACATAATATAATTCTTCGGAATCAACATTTGGCTTCAAAAATAAATCAGGAACCGCAATCGCGCCGTGATCACTTTTGTTTTTACCCTGAACCATAAAAGACCGCCGACCCATATAATTGTCCCGAGAGCATAAAAAGGATATTTCCCCCAAAAAAATTTCTCCACCCCAGGGATAAGGCCTAAAGCCATTAACATCGGAAAAAACATCGGTTGATTCGGCAACAAATTCAAAAGAATTATTCTGGAAAATCGCTTCACTTGAATGACAGGAATCTAATAAAATACGATGATTGCTTGGTAATTTGATACTCGCGAGCAATATCGGGGCGTTGATTCTTGTCTCTGAAGACCTGCAATTAAAAACTGGCATAAAACTCGCTCCTAAAACCAGAAAAACACAAAACATCACTAACACTCTTTTCATTTCTTTTCACCTCTTTTCCTTTCTCATTTTTTAATTTTCAAGGTACATTTTTAATTAATTTTTAATTATCAAACATAATAAATCTTTGTAGTCAGTCTGTCAAGTTAAAAAT
>JAQUKM010000027.1 GCA_028719125.1 Minisyncoccota bacterium
ATGGAAGGAGTGTTGGGAATTTGGTATTTTATTGCCTTCTTTTTGGTGATTGCGACAACATTTGAACGCGTAGAAATAGAAAAAATTCTGAAAACTCAGGTTTTTATCGGCCTTTTCCATTCTTTCTTGGCTTTATTGGCTTTTTTGAATATTGGTGGTGTAATGCCTTATTATGCCAGCGCTCGTCTATCCGGTTATACCGGCAACCCGTCTTTTTTCGCTGTTTATCTTCTTTTTAACGCTTTTTTGGCCTTGTATTTTTATTTTGATAGCTTAAAGTCATTGCAGTTAGAGCGAAGCAATTCTAAAGATAACAAAATTAGGGCATCTGTTTTGAGCGCGGCGGAGAATCTCTTCCCTTATAAAAATAGCGTGATTTGGTTTTTGATTTTTCTCACTCAGAGTTTGTTAATTTTTGTCACTCTGACCAGGGGAGCAATGATAGGGTATTTAGGGGGCATTATTCTAATCGCCTTAGGGATAATTTTTCTTTCCAAGGATAAAAATTTATTGCCTTTTAAAAAAATAGCCATTGTTTTTTTGATTTTGATTATTGGAATTTCTGTTTTCACTTTTGCCGGCAAAAATACCAATTTTGTAAAAAACAATCAAATTTTAAACAGATTCGCCTCCATCTCTTTAGAAGACCCGACAGCTAAATCCCGTCTTTTTTCCATTGGCACTGCTTGGAAAAGTTTTTTAGAGAAACCTTTGTTTGGCTGGGGCCAGGAAAATTACGAAGCCGCTTATATCAAGAATTTTAACCCTGAAGTTTTAAAATATCTGCCAGAAGATTTTTATTTTGACAGGGCTCATAACAAACCAATGGAAGTTTTGGCGACAAACGGAATTTTTGGATTTTTGTCTTATCTATCTATTTTTGGAGTTGCCGTGTATCTTCTAAATAAATTAAGAGGCAAACAAGAATGGTTTTTGCCTTCACTGGCTTTAATTGGTTGTTTGGCCGGGTATTTTATCCAAAATATTTTTATTTTTGATTTCCATGAAAGTTATCTGATGTTTTTTCTGGTTTTGGCATTTATTGCCTCGCTTTCAGAAATGACAGAAGAAAGGGACTCCCGTTTTTACGGAAATGACAAAAAAAGAAATTGTCATCCTGAACGAAGCGAAGAATCTTTGGATTTGTCCCGGGCGTCTTATGCCTTAAAGATGGCTAGATTTTTAGCGATTATCGCAATAATTTGCGCTGTTATTTTTTCAACGACTCAATGGGTAATTAAGCCGTATCTGGTGAGTAAAGGAATAATGAATGTAGGTTTTTTGATGAAACAAGGGAAAGGAGAAGAAGCTTATCAAGAATTAAAAAGACTAATCAATAACCCTACGTTTCTAAAAGAGGATATCATTATCGGAGATACAAAAATATATAACTTATATAGTTCTAAGATAGCAGAAGAAGACCAAAGAAAGATAGTGGAGGCATTGGCTTTAGAGGCCGAAAAAGCGGCGCAAAAGAGGCCATGGCAATTTGGTCTAATAGCTGCGAAAGGAGAATTGGAAACGATATGCTCCAAATGGGATAAAGATTGGTTAGTAAAAATGGGGGAAACAACAAAGATGATGCTTGATGAATTTCCTTATTTTCCCCAAGCACATTTATTTGCCGCTAAGTTTTATTTATTAAATGGAGAAACAGAAAAGGGGATTGAAGCAGCCCAAAAAGTTATTGAAATTGGCCCAAAAATAGCGAGCACTTATTATATTTTGGGAGTTGGTTATGTTAATTTAGGCGATACAGACAAAGCGAATGAAAATTTAATCAAAGCGGCTGAACTTGGATACCCTTTTCAGGATAAAGAACAGATTTTATACATTGTTAATCTTTTAATACCTAAAAAAGACTATCTGACGATAGAGAAACTTTATTTACGAGCTATTCAAATAGACCCTCGGGATGATTCCTTGTATAGAAGTTTAGCAGCCACTTATGGGAGGATGCGCAATAAACAAAAGGCGATAGAATACGCCAAAAAAGCAGTAGAGATAAATCCTCTAGTCAAACAAGCAGCTGAGGAATTTATCCAGTTAATAGAAAACGAACAGTGGGAGGCGATAGCGGATTAAAAGATTTGGGGTTTACTTTGCTTGACTTTTCTGATATAATGATAGAAAGTAGAATTTAAATTAAAAGGTCGAGCCCCCTTCTAAATAAAGTTTAATTTAAAGGGAATATTTTGAAAAATTAATTCATTATGACAAAAGAAGGATTAATTGATGCTATTGTGAATAAAATAGGCTGCTCTAAAAAAGATGCCGGAGAGGCATTAGACGCTGTTCTGGATTCTATTACTAAATCTTTAACTTCTGGAGATACAGTAACAATAACCGGCTTTGGCACTTTTTCTGTCAGAAAGAGAGCCGCTCGATCGGGAGTTAATCCCAAAACCGGCGAAAAAATCCAGATTCCAGCAATGACAGTTCCTAAATTTAAAGCAGGCAAAGGGCTTAAAGATGCAGTAAAATAAAAATATACTGTTTGATTAATAGAGTTTTCTAGTTTTAAAAACCCCAGCTAAAACAGCTGGGGTTTTTAAATACGATTTTATAATTTATTTTTCTCGAGATTTTTTAGAGACAGGGAGATTCTACTATTCTCAATTGAGATAATTTTTGCCTCCCTTGTTTCGCCCTCTTTTAAAATTTCATTAATATTTTGAGGCAAAGGGTCGGCAATTTCTGATAGGTGAATTAACCCATCAATTCCAGTGTCCTCTAATTTAGCAAAAGCGCCAAAATCAACAATTTTAGTAATGACAACTTTAACGATATCTCCCACACTATATTTTTTAACAAGATTTCTTATTTTATCTCTTTCTACAAGTTTTTCAGAAAGAATTAATTTATTAGTTGTTGGATCAAAATCCAGTATTTTAACTTCTATTTCCTGTCCGACTAAGAGTTTTAATTTTTCTAAAATCTCGGTTTTTTTTCCTTCCTCAACTTTTGGATAATGCTCTGTTGAGAGTTGAGACGCTGGCAGGAATCCTTTGATATCTCCAACCTTGCCTATCAAGCCTCCGACATTGGCTTCCAAGATCGTAAAAGGGAAACTTTCATTTTTATTCTTGCGCTCTTTTATAATCTCCCAAGATTTTTTTCTCTCAAGGTTCTCTAAAGATAAATCAATCAACCCTTCTTCATTGCTCCAGTCAAGAATTTTAACTAAAACCTTATCATTTGGGGAAAGGTTTTTGATGTAATTTTTGGCTTCAAGGTATTCTGGCCCCTCAATAATGCCAGCGCCGTAAGGGGAAAGATCTACCAATAAAGATTTTTCTTTTTTTTCTAAAACAGTTCCTTCCATTAAGGAACCAATGGCGGGAAATGAAAGAGAACTGTTTTTTTTCAAAGTAGGCATAATAAAGATTAAGCTTTATATGTGCCTGAGCGGTGAATCGAACACCGGACGCCAGCCTCTTCAGGGCTGCGCTCTACCACTGAGCTACCCAGGCTCATAGGCTCATATAATCAGTTTATCATATATCAATCTAACAATGCAACAATCTAATAATGCGACAATGGTGGAGTTTTTAAAACCCTTTTTTTTCTTTTTAATTTGTTAATTTAGGTGGGCAGTATAGGACTCGAACCTATGACCTCATGAATGTAAGTCATGCGCTCTGACCAACTGAGCTAACTGCCCCTAAAGATTTTAGTGGACCCGAGGGGACTCGAACCCCTGACCTCGGCTATGCCATAGCCGCGCTCTACCAACTAAGCTACGGGCCCGTTAGTCCAGTATCAGTATTCGGTATTTTATCAGTTTCTTT
>JAQUKM010000028.1 GCA_028719125.1 Minisyncoccota bacterium
TTTTATATTTTAAAATTAAATCTTTAGATTTTAAGATATTTATTTATTGCCAAAAATCCGGCGATTATTCCTAAAGCAACGCCAAAAAGAGCCTGGATGCCAAAAATATACCAAAAATGCGACCAAAAGTACGAACTAATGCTTGCTTCGGCTATAAAACTTTCTATCTTCGGATTTAACCACGTCACTAAAGGCATAAAAAGAAGCATCGCAATACAACAAGCAATTAATCCATACATCGCTCCTTCCAAAAGAAATGGCCCCCGCACAAACCAGTTAGAAGCTCCGACCAATTTCATTATTTCTATTTCCCCCCGCAGAGAATAAATTGCCATTCGAATGGTATTAAAACTAATTAGAATACTTAAAATAGCGGCGACAATAATCATAAAGAAAGAGCCAAATTTTATTCCTTTGGATAAAGCATTAATTCTTTCTATCACTCGCTGGTTTTCTGCTAAATTAACCGTCATTAATTTATTTTTAAAAGAAGAATTATTAATCTCGTCTATTATCTCTGTATAATAAACGCTGTCTTTAGCTTTAATGCTTAAGTAAGCCGCTAATGGGTTTTCTCCCAACTCTTCTAAAGCCTTCTTAATTGTCTGGTTGTATTTACTTTTTTCCTCAAAAATTGCAAGAGCCTCTTCTTGAGAGATGTATTCAATTTTAGCAATTTTTTCATTACCAATGAGCTCATCCCGAATTTTTAAGATATCTTCTTCTGGCACATCTCTGTTGAAATAAATGCTTATATCCATCTTTTCCTCCAAAATACTGATTAGATTGTTAGTCACATTATTGAAAATCAAAATCGCTCCCAAAATCATCAAGCTAATAGTCAGCATTGTAATGCAGGCTATTGAAAGCCAGCTGTTTCTGACCAATCCCTGCCAAGCAGTGCGAAAAATTCTTTTTAAGATAACAAACATTTTTAGAGTTTAGAGTTTAAATGAGATATCTTCCTTCTTCTTCATCACGGATAATTTTGCCGTTGTCTAGACTAATTACCCTCTTGCCTAAAGTATTAATTACTTCTTTATTGTGGGTCGCTAAAATAATCGCCGTTCCCAATTCATTAATTTTTGTTAAAAGTTTAATAATTTCCCAAGTATTAATCGGATCCAAATCTCCTGTCGGTTCATCTGCTAAAATCAATTCTGGTCTTTGAGCCAAAACCCGGGCGATAACTACCCTTTGTTTTTCGCCAGCAGAAAGCTGGTAAGGGAAATTATTAGCTTTTCCTTCCAAATTTACAAGTTTTAGCAGTTCTGGCGCATCTTTTTCAATCATCTTTTCTGGATAACCAGCTACTTCCATCGCAAAAGCGACATTTTCATAAGCAGTTTTTTGAGTTAAAAGTTTGAAGTCCTGAAAAACCATTCCTATCTTACGGCGAAGCAAAGCTATTTCTTGCGGCTTTAATTTATTAATATCCTTGTCATTAAAAAAAATTCTGCCTTTAGTAGGGGTTTCTTCTCTAATGAGCATTTTCAAAAGTGTTGTTTTTCCAACCCCTGACCTTCCAACCAAAGAAACAAATTCCCCTGGCTCCACTTTGAAACTGATGTTATCCAAAACCAGCGAACCATTATATGCCTTGGAAACATTTTTGAAATAAACTAAAGACATGTTAAAAATTCAAAAGTCAAAATTTAAAGTCAAAATTATAAATCGTTAATTCATAATTCTTGACCTATAATTCTAAATTATCAGTTCCAACTCTCCGTCTAAAACTTGCTCTAAGATATTGTGCCATTTTTTTCCTGTCTTTTCATCGCGAATCATTTTATAAGGATGAAGCACATAAGAGCGAACCTGGTTTCCCCACTCAATCTTTACCTTCTTTCCTTTTAATTCAGCCAAAGTTTCTACCTTTTCCTGTTCTGCCAATTGATGCAATCTAGCCCTTAAAAGAGCGAGGGCTTTTTCTTTGTTTCTTGATTGTGACCTCTCTGTCTGGCAAGTGGCGCTTATCCCAGATGGTTTATGAATCACCCTCACTGCTGTCTCCACCTTCTGCACATTCTGGCCGCCTGGCCCTGAGGAACGAAACGTTTCAACCTCCAAATCGCTTTCGGCTAAAGGCAGTTCCTTATCTTCAATCATTGGCAAAACTTCAACCAAGGCAAATGAAGTATGCCGCAGTTTTGCGGAAGAAAAGGGAGAAATCCTGACTAAACGATGCACTCCATTTTCACCTTTTAGGGTTTTATAAGCATTCTCCCCTTTTATTTCCGCCACTGCGCTTTTAATGCCCCCAAATTCATTTTCTTTCTTGTCCAATAAAACAAACTGCCAATTTTTCTTTTCTGAATACCTTTGATACATTCTTAACAACATCAAGGCCCAATCTTCGGCATCCTGACCTCCTGCTCCGGCATAAATTGAAAGCGTTATATCACGAGGGTCATAAGAAGGGTCTTGTAAGTTTTTATTGCTCTCCAGCATCATAAAATATTAGCAAATTTGACTTTAAAAAACAACTTTAATCAAAAACTACTCTCCATCATCAGAAATTAAAGGAACAAAACTAAACCCTTTAAATGACTGCTTTTCAAAATCACGCGCGCTTTTTTTAACCCAAAGTTGAATCTCTCCGTCAAGAGGCGTTACTAATCTGCCTCCTGTTTTTAGCGCTTTCAGCCATTCTAAGGGAACCTTTTCTACTGCCGCTGAACAAAGGATTTTATCAATCCCCTCCCTTAAATCAAGATTAGAGCAAATATCAGAAATTGCCTTTGCTCCATCAGCGCAGAAAAATTTAACAATGTCTTTTTTAACAAAATTGTATTTTGCCGCATTTTTCTCGCCAAATTCTTTTAATTCTGGAATTCTCTCTATAGCAATCACCTTTCCTTCTGTCTCTTTGCCTCCATCACTCACTAAATACGAGAGCAGAGCGCTTGTCCAACCAGACCCAGAACCAATATCTAAAATTTTATCTCCTTTTTGAGGATTTAAAAGCTCCAGCATAAAAGCGACAGTCAAGGGCTGAGAGATTGTCTGGCCAAAACCAATAGGCAAAGGAATATCTAAATAAGCTTCATCTTGATGCTCTAAAGTAACAAAATCTTTCCTGTCAATACTTAAAAAGGCCTTAATAATTTGAGGTGATTTCAAGTAGCCAAAATCAATAATTTCTTGAACAAGCTTTTCTTTAGAAGACATCTTTTATTAACTGTTACATTATTAAATTGCTAAATTTTATCTATTGATTATTAGTATATCATAATGAAATAAAATTTTTAAAGAAATTTAAAAGCCCTTCTGTTTTAACAGCAAGGGCTTTATT
>JAQUKM010000029.1 GCA_028719125.1 Minisyncoccota bacterium
ATTGGAGTTAGCATTTATGCTAATGGTGGCGATATTTATGTGGCATCAGCCAGTAACTCAACCTATGGAGCTGGAAAAGCCACAGAAGGATTTTTGCCTAAGATTGATGATGGAGCGGGAACATTGGTTTCTGGTTCTTCTTCGACAACTTGGAGCTGTGACTCTA
Source organism: Minisyncoccota bacterium (assembly GCA_028719125.1). GTDB lineage: Bacteria > Patescibacteriota > Minisyncoccia > UBA6257 > UBA6257 > JAQTTC01. The sequence continues at coordinate 167 of JAQUKM010000029.1, forward strand.
ACGCAATAGAAGAGCATGCGACAGGAACTTGGAGAATTCCTGGTGGAACAACTGCAGTTTGTAATGTTCTTGTGCACGTAGTGAATGGAACTGCTGATGGCTACTACACTGTTAGTATTGATAAAATCTATTGGGATGATGCGGCTAGTTTCACCAGCCCGACTGGTCAAACTTCAGGCCTGACTGCTTTAAAGGCTCCTACTCTGCTTCTTTTGCACTAAACCTTTCCTTGCGGGTTTCAAAAACTGTCCGCCAATTGGCGGACAGTTTTTAGTTTTCAAGCTTTAAACTTTTTTACCCTTTGAAAATTCCCATTTTATTTGTTAATATGTATTATAATGTTTTCTCCACAAAAAAAGTTTATCTTTTATCTGGTTTTAGGGACGATATTTTTTGTTCCTATTTTTTCTCAGGCAAGTTGGTCGCAAAACCAGATTTTTTTTGTTGACCCCGTATATGATTTATACGGACGCAACAAAATAGAAGCCCAATTATTAAAAACCACCAACAGATTTTATTTTTATGCGGATAAACAATGGTACCAGAATTTTAACCAAAAATCAGAATTGGATAATAGATTGTATAACCTATCTTCTAATTTTGAATACAAAACTTATCCGATTTTAACCGGTCTTTTTGGCGATGAAGATAAGCCGGGAGTAGATAATGATTCGCGCCTTGTCATTATTTTAGAACCCCTTAAAGGAGAGTTTGGCGGTTATGTCAGGATTATTGATAAATACCCGAGTTTTACAGCGGGAGAGTCAAATGAAGGGCAAATTATATATTTAAACAGCGATTCAATTTTGAAACCTGAACCGGAAACGCTGAATTATCAATTAGCCCATGAATTTACTCATTTAATCACTTTAAATCAAAAGCCAGACGCAGAAGTATGGTTTTATGAATTAATATCAGAAGTTGCCGCTAAAATAATCGGATTTAATACAGAGGCAATAACAAAACAGCGGGCTCAAAATTTGCTATATTTCACATCAATTAAGTTAACTGAATGGGCAAATAATGACAAAGATTATGCCAAAGTTTATTTATTGGGTTTGTATCTTCAGGAGCAATTTAGCGGTCAATTATTTAGCGAAGCGTTAAAATATCCTTCAGAAAGCGGATTAGTTTCTTTAGAGGAAGCTCTTAAAAAACATCAAACTAATTTTGAAAATGTATTTTTAAACTGGCTGATAGCCAATATCGTTAATGATTGCTCTTTGGGAAAACAATATTGTTATCAAGACCCGGCATTAAAGGGCTATTCGGTTATTGCTTACTCTTACTATTTGCCGACCCAAAGCCAGAGTTCTTTGTCTGTGACTGATTCAATTAAAATCTTGGAAGCCAAATGGCAGAAAATCATTGGTGGTTCAGGGATAATGAAATTAAAATTTACCATTCCGGAAGAGACGCCAATTTATAAAATTCCCTATATTGTAGAAAGCATTGACGGCAAAAAGACAATAGGGTTTTTGGATTTTACGGCAACTAATATCCAGGAGATTTATGTAAATGATATGGGAACTAAAAATAAAGCGATTTATTTTATTCCTTTTATTGGCCTTAACGGAGACGATGGGAGAATCTATTATTATTCTTGGCAGGCAAGCAATCTGGAATCAACAAAACAGCAGGAAGAAGAAATCCTTCAGGCTCTATTAAAGAAAATAGAAGAATTGAAAAAGCAGGTTGCGCTATTACAAGCGCGATTGGCAATGCAAAAAACCTACCAAAATAATCCTTCGTGCGCTGTTTTTTCCCGAGATTTATATTATGGGATGAATTCAGACGAGGTTAAATGCCTTCAGCGATTTTTAGCCAATTTAGGGCCAGAGATTTATCCTGAAGGATTAGTTACCGGATATTATGGTCCTTTGACTCAGGCCGCAGTTCAGAGATACCAGGCATTAAAAGGAATTATTACCACCGGCTATTTTGGCCCTTTAACAAGAGCGAAGGTGAATCAAGAATTATAGGGAATAATTCAAAAGTCAAAAGTCAAAATGCAAAATTACAAGTCAAAATCCAAAATTGATCTCAAGATAAGATGCTATAAATTTAGTTTAGAATTAATCAGATTTATTGAATCTCTAGAAAAGCAAAGGATATCCTGGCTTATTGCCGACCAATTATTAAGGGCTGGCACCAGTATCGGAGCAAATTTAGTTGAAGCCAAAGCCTCAAGTTCTCGACTAGAATATAAAAAGTTTTGCGAGATTGCTTTAAAAAGCGCCAATGAGACAAAGTATTGGCTAGGTCTTTTAAGGGATTCTGGTAAAGCAGATAGAGAAAAAGTGAGTCAACTATTGCAAGAAGTAAATGAGGTTTCAAATATTTTAGCTTCAGGTATTATTACTCTTAAAAGAAAGAAATTTTAAATTTTGAATTTAAATTTTGACTCTTGCATTTTGAATTTTAAATTGGGGGTATATTTTAAATGTTAAATGTAGATAAGTATGTCTTTTTATCTTAAAAATGCCATTTTCTATCTCGCCATTGCTGCTTTATTTAGCGTCTTTTTCGTTAACCCGGGAAGTCATTTTCCTTTTATTATCGGCAAAGCGACTGTTTTTCGGATAATTGTCGGTTTGATGCTGGTTCTTTGGTCTTTTTGGATGTTTGGGGGCAATCATAATAATAAAAGATTTATTTCTTCTTTAACTTTAACTCCTTTAACCAAAGCGGTTCTTGCTTTTGGCATTATTATTTTTATTTCCGCTTTATTCGGCATTGATTTTTATCATAGTTTCTTTTCTGGCAATGAAAGGATGGAAGGAGTGTTGGGAATTTGGTATTTTATTGCCTTCTTTTTGGTGATTGCGACAACATTTGAACGCGTAGAAATAGAAAAAATTCTGAAAACTCAGGTTTTTATCGGCCTTTTCCATTCTTTCT
>JAQUKM010000030.1 GCA_028719125.1 Minisyncoccota bacterium
TTTAACGGCTATTATCGCTTTATCTATTTTTACTTTTGCCGGCAAAAATACCGATTTTGTAAAAAATAACACAATTTTAAGCAGGTTTGCTTCTATTTCTTTAAATGATCCAACAGCAAAATCCCGCCTTTTTTCTGCTGGCACTGCTTGGAAAAGCTTTTTGCAAAAACCTTTGTTTGGCTGGGGTCAGGAAAATTATGAAGCGGCTTATATCACTAATTTTAATCCTGAGGTTTTAAAATATCTGCCTGAAGATTTTTATTTTGATAGAGCCCATAATAAGCCAATGGAAGTTTTAGCCACAAACGGAATTTTCGGCCTTTTGTCTTATCTTTCTATTTTTGGGATTGTTTTTTATTTTTTAAACCAATTGCGGAAAAAGGAAGGATGGTTTTTGCCTTGTTTGGCTTTAGGGGGGTGTTTAATCGGTTATTTTGTCCAAAATGTCTTTATTTTTGATTTTCACGAGAGTTATTTGATGTTTTTCTTGGTGTTGGCCTTTATTTCTTCTATTTCAGAAATGAGATTGCCACGCTCGTCTGAGAACTCGCTCGCAATGACAGATAAAAATTCTCGTCATTGCGAATCCGCCAATTGGCGGATGAAGCAATCCCAATCGAATTATGCTTCAGAAATGGGCAATTATTTAATAATCATTGCCGTTATTTGTCTCGTTATTTTTAGCGCTACTCAATGGGTTATAAATCCTTATTTAGTGAGTAAAGAGATAAATAAAGTGGGCTATTTTATGCGTCAAGGCCAAGGGGAAAACGCTATTCAAGAGCTCAAAAAAATAATAAATAACCCTGCTTTTCTTGAAGATGATATTGTCATCGCCATAGACAAAATGTATTTTTCTTATGGTTCTAAAATTTCTGAAGAAGAGAGAAAAAAAATATTAGAATCATTAATTGTTTTAGCAGAACAAAGGGCAGAAAAAAGGCCGTGGCGTTTTAGTTTGGTAACTACAAAAGCAGACCTAGAAACAATACTAGCCCAATGGGATAAAAATTGGCTTTTAAAAGCTGAAAAATCAGCAGAAATGATACTTTCTCAATTTCCTTATTTCCCCCAATCCCATTTATTTGCCTCTAAGTTTTATTTACTAAATGGAGAAATAGAAAAAGGTAAGACAGAAGCTGAAAAAACTATTGAACTTAATCCAAAACTCGCAACTTCTTATTATATCTTGGCATTGGCTTATAATGAGTTGGAAGATTTTGAAAAACGTGATGAAAATTTAATAAAAGCGGCTGAACTTAATTATCCTTTTACAGATAAAAATCAGATATTAGTTGTTATCAATCTGTGCGCCAAAGAGAAAAAATATGAGGCGATAGAAAAGCTTTATTTACGAGCCATTCAAATAGACCCAGATGATGTTTCTTTGTATACTGGCATCGCTGCCGCTTATGCAAAAATGCACAATAAAGAAAAGGCGATAGAGTATGCCAAAAAAGCAGTGGATATAAACCCATTAGCTAAAGAAGCGGCTGATGAATTTATTCAGTTTGTAGAGAATGAGCAATGGGAAATGATTAAGGATTAAAGATTATCACTCTTGACAAAATAATAATAGTATATTATAATACAGATTAGGGTTTTAAAAAAAGATAAAAGGGCCTATTAATCTGTGGGCAGACAAGTATTTATACTTGTAGAGGGATTTACTGCAGATGGGTATTTTGGACGCTTTAGCGCCTGGAATATACCTCGGGTTAATCTTTGGTCTCCATATTGCGGAGGATATTGCCTGCAGATTAATGGGCCCTTTTTAAATTAACGACATCGCAAGTCGTTAACTCCAGAAATTCTAAACACTAAACTCTAAATCCTAAACAAATTACAAATTACAAATTACAAATTCCAAACCGTTTAAAAATTGACAGCGTAGCTGTCATCCTGAGCCGAAGGCGAAGGATCTCTCAGTAATGTCATCCTGAGGAGCGAAGCGACGAAGGATCTCTGAGCTTGTCTCAGATACATTCTCCTTTTCCTCGCATTCGCGAGAGATTCTTCCCCTTCGGCTTCGCCTCAGGGTCAGAATGACAAAGAAATTAAAAATTAAAAATTAATTATGCCATTATTCCCAGGACTCTTTTTATTTCTTCCCAAGAGGTAGTCCCCAATAATACCTTTATAACAGCGTCATCTATTAATTTCGGAAAATCTATTTTAGAAAAATCTTTTGTTTTCAAAGGCGGAATTAAAATTTCAAAAATTCCAATTTGGCCTTTGTAGCCGGTAAAACTGCATTGAGCGCATCCTTTGGCTTGATAGATATATTCAGCTTGCTTCTCTTTTTTATATTCAGGAAATTTTTTCAAAGCTTGTTTTATCAAAGGCGTCATTTCTTTTGGGATTTTTATTTTCTTTTTACATTGAGGGCAAAGACAACGGACTAGGCGTTGGGCAATGATAATATTAATGGCTGAGGCCAATTCTTCTATGGGAATTTCTAAAGTTTTTAGACGCGATAAAACACCCAAAGCGTCGTTGGCATGGATGGTTGAAAGAACAAGGTGCCCGGTTGCAGATGCTTCCCAAACAAGTTTGGCTGTTTCTTTATCTCTGATTTCCCCGATTAAGAAAATATTGGGATTTTGACGAAGCAAACTGCGGAGAGCTTTGGTAAAAGTATATCCTTTTTCTTCATCAATTTGAGTTTGAATAATATTGGGTAAGCGATATTCAATTGGGTCTTCAACAGTAATGACTTTAACCTCGGGTTTGGCTAATTTTTTAAGCAGGGCAAATAAAGTGGTGGTTTTTCCAGAAGATGTAGGACCAGCCGCCAAGATAAGGCCGACTTTTTTTTCTAAAATTTTTTCTATTTTCTCTTTTTGCGGTGCGAGAAACCCTAATCTTTCTAAATCTAAAAGCGTAGTTTCTCCGCCTAATATCCTTAAAGAAGCGCTTTGGCCATATCCGCCGGGGATAATTGAAAGCCGCAGGTCAAATGACTTATCAGGGAGAATTAAACGAAATCTTCCTTCTTGAACTTTCTGCGTT
>JAQUKM010000031.1 GCA_028719125.1 Minisyncoccota bacterium
CCTTAACGAAAACTTGATTAATTTGTCTTGCGGGTTTTCTTGAATCTTGATTTCAAAATCTGCAAACCCCATAATAGCCAATAAATTTTCTAAAAATTGTTTAATTCCCGCTATTTTCATTTTCTTTTATTCATTTTTATTTCTTTCAAATCGCCCTCAGAAACTGGTTCTGGATTCCTTTTAAAATTTATTGAAAATTCCTGTAGAATATTAACCAAACTAAAACCTATCCAGTAGAGAATAATAATTGCCGGAATTTTTTTATAGAAAAATAAAATAATGAAAGGCAAAATAACCATTATTGCTTTATTTTGATTTTGCCTCGGCGAAGGTTGGCCAGCTTGGGGCTGAATAAAAACTAAAACCAAATTTAAAAAGACAGAAACAATAGTTAAGGCAAGATTAGGCATTCTCAAATCAACCAATCCCAAAAATACATAATTTATTTGTCTTGGTAATTTTGTAAACGAATAGAGAAAGGGGGACCAATCATTAATAATGGCTTGATTGAAGAACGCAAATAAAACCAATACGAGGCCTATCTGAACAAAAAGAAATAAAAAAGAACTGCCAAGATTGATTTTTTCCGTTTGGAGAAGCTTTACTATTTCCTGATTGGATTTTGACGGATCCTCTTTGTATTTTTTTTGGATTGCTTGCATTTTGGGCTGTAATTGAGCCATTTTTTTTTGATCTGCCATTGCTTTTTTATACCAAGGCCAGATAGCTAAACGAATTAAAGCCGCTAAAATTAAAGCTGCCCACCCTAGTTCTCCCTGGAATATATTTGAAAGAAAAGCTAATAGATTATATAAGGGCTGAAAAATTAATATTTGAGACATTAAAATTAATTTCTTAATATTTTCATTAAAAATTCTTCCAACTGTTTTTTAAGCGCCTGAAAAGGTGTTTCTAAACAATCTTTCTTAACAAAAATGAGAACATCAAACCCTGAAGGCAAAGAAGGAATGGCTTTCCACACAATGTTTCTTATTCTTCTTTTCATTAAATTTCTCTCAACAGCTGAAGGACAGATTTTGGAATTAATAATGACAGCGAACCTTGAGACATCTTCATTATTCTCTTTAAAAAAGATTTTAAAATACTGATTTTCTCTTTGCTCTCCTTGCTCTAAAATTTTTTGAAAAACAAGGGGGGAGACAACTCTATAATTTTTAGGTAGCATTAGTTGAGGAATAAAAAGCTTGAGCTTTTTAAAAATAGCCCAAGTTTTTAGACACTTAATTTTTTTCTTTTCTTCCGGCGTCGGCGAGAAATAATTTTCTTACCTCCTGGAGTAGACATCCGTTTTAAAAAACCATGGGTTCGGACGCGTTTTTTCTTCCTTGGCTGATAAGTAGTTGACATATTAATATTATATAAATAATAATGATATAAATAATATTTTTATTGATTATATCATAGCAAAATCTCTTTCTAATATCAAATTCACTATTTATCAACATTTTATCCACGAAAAAAGTACTTTAATTTGCAGAAAATATAATTTATCTTATACTTATAAGTAATTCTCAGCGTTTATTTTATGAACCTACAAGAACTTTGGGAGTCAGCCTTAGGGGAGATTAAATTGAATATTTCTAAAGCCAATTATTTGACCTGGTTAAAGGATACATTTATTATGGAGATTAAAGAAGATACTGTCTTTTTAGGGGTTCCTTCCAGTTTTACAAAGGAATGGCTAGAAAATAAATACCATAAACAAATTCTCGGCGCCCTTTATCATCTAAATCCTCATGTTAAAAAAATAGAATATATTGTTACTACTGATAAAAGCGCCTTAAAGAAAGTCAATTTTTTAAAAACTAAACAGCCGTCTTATTCCCAAAAAACATCGGTCTTAGATAACCCACTGGAATTTAATGTTGATCCGGAAACTAATTTAAACCCCAAATATACATTTGAAAATTTCATTGTTGGCGCTAATAATGAATTAGCTAATGCGGCTGCTTTGGCAATCACTGAAAATTTAGGCAGTAAATATAACCCTTTGTTTATTTATGGAGGAGTAGGTTTAGGTAAAACTCATTTATTAGAGGCGATTGGCAATAGAGTAAAAACTAAAAACAAAAAATTAAAAATTAAGTATGCTTCTTCGGAAAAATTCACCGATGAATTAATTAACGCTATCCGAAATCAAAAAATGACTGAGTTCAAAAACAGTTTCCGTAATTTAGACCTGCTCTTAATAGATGATATTCAATTCATCGGGGGAAAAGACAAAACCCAAGAGGAGTTATTCCATACCTTTAATAATCTTCATAGCAGAAATAAGCAAATAGTTTTCACTTCTGACCGCCCTCCAAAATCAATTCCTTCCATTGAAGAACGTTTAAGGTCTCGTTTTGAAGGGGGGATGATTGCTGATATTGGCTACCCTGATTTTGAGACACGTTTAGCGATTTTGAAAGCTAAAAGCCAAGGGGTAGAACATTTAATTGGAGAAGATGTTCTGAAGTATATTGCTGAAATGATTACCAGAAACATTAGAGAACTGGAAGGCGCTCTAAATAGAGTTATTGTCCAAGCTCGCTTAAAAAATGGGATTATTACTTTGGAAGAAGCAAAAAAAATATTATCTTCTATTCTAAATAAATCTAATCAGTATGTCCCTCCTAAAGAAGTCGTTAAGAAAATTGCATCTTTTTATGATTTAACCGAGAATGAAGTTTTAGGGCACTCCAGAAAGAAAGAATTAGTAAAACCAAGGCAAATTATAATGTATCTTTTGAGAGAGGAATTTGGATATTCATACACCAATATTGCCGAAAAAATGGGCAATAGAGACCATACAACCGTCATTCATGCTTGTAAAAAAATTGCCAAGGATATTGAAGAAAACACAGTTTTTGCTCAAGAAATAAGCATT
>JAQUKM010000032.1 GCA_028719125.1 Minisyncoccota bacterium
ATTTTTATTCAAGAATTGCCAAAACATCGTCTTCACGAATCACTAAATATTCCTTATCATCTATTTTAATTTCATTCGGAGCATACTTGGTAAATAAAACCTTATCCCCTACTTTGACACTTAAAGGAATTATTTTCCCTTCATCGTTGGTTTTTCCCGGGCCAATAGCGATTACTTTTCCTATTTCTGGTTTTTCGTCTTCTGACTTGGGAATAAAAATTCCGCTTTTAGTAGTTTTTTCCTCGCTTAGAGCTTCAACAAAAATATGGTCAGACAATGGTTTAATATTCATGGTTTTATCTTTTTATTACTCAGTTAAATTTAAAGAATAAAAAATCTTGTTGAGAAACCCACCATGCAGGCCGGGCGGACATGATTTCCACCCTCTCTTTTGATTTTAGCCAAAAGGGTGGGATGGAAGAGCGAGGTCAAGCGTGACCGCAAATTTATCGCCGGGGAATTTGATAGCGTGTTGTTAAAATGTTTATAAAATAAGATTTTTTATTCTTTGGCAATCTTCGACTGTGATTGCTAACTTTATATTTTACTCAAAAATAAGAATAAGTCAAGAATAATATCATATTGTTATTCTATAAGACCAACATCTTCTTCCTCTTCCTCTGCCTTTGCCTTTGGTTTTTCCAACTCCAGAGGTTCAGCCTCTATTTTATTTCCAGAAATACGATAAACATCTTTGTCTATTTTAGTAAATTCTTTATAGGCGGAATTATACATATTGACAGTCGTTCCCAAATGAACACCTAGTTTTTGCATATAATTTTCGTAACTTGTCAAATGCCTTGCCAATTCTTCCACTCGTTTTTTAATTTCCTTGGCTGATTCTTCTATCTCTAAAGCCCTTAATCCCTGCAAAACCGTCTGCAGATAAGCCAAAAAAGAGGTTGGAGAAACAATAATCACTTTTTTTTGCCCCATCGCGTATTCAATTAAATCACGCGTATTCCCTTTTACGGTTCCTATTTTATTAATTAACAAATCATAGTATATCGCTTCTGAGGGAATAAACATAAAAGCAAATTCCATTGTTTTCTCTTCCGGCTTGATATATTTGGCTGTCTCATCAATTCTGTTTTTTAGGTCCGCTCTAAAGCTTTCTTCCAGCTTCTTCCGCTCCCCTTCATCATTAGTTTCCAACAAACGATTATAATTCTCCAAACTGAATTTAGAATCAATAGGAATAATTTTATCTTTAATAAAAATTACCGCATCAACTTTTGTTCCGTCTTTAAATTCATATTGTGTCTCATAAGTGCCCGGTGGCAAAACATTCTCCAAAACTGTTTCTAGATAATATTCCCCAAGCACCCCTCTTTGCTTTGGGTTTTTTAAAATATCCTGAAGGCTCTTAAGCTGGTCAGCAAAATTAACTACCTGTTTGTTGGTTTCATCTAATTTAGTCAATTTTTCCGTTACTTCTCTGATAATTCTGGCGCTCTGGCCGAATTGATTCTGAATAACATTTGGAATTTCCCCTAATTTTTTATCTAATGTCCGATTTATTTCCTGAATTTGGTTTTGCAAAAGGAGGAAGGATCGGTCTTCGTTCTCGCCCTTTGGCTTTCTTTCTTTCTTAATCACAACAACATAAAAAGCGCCTGCTGCAATAATACCCGCCAAAACACCCAGAAAAATATAGACGATTAAATTATTCATTGGCTGAAATTACAGATTCCGATTGAGTTTTATTCTCAGCTATTTTTTTAAGATCCAAATAAACCAAGTACATATATATTATATTGAAAGGTATAAAAAGAGATTGAAAAACCAAAGGTAAAATCCCATAAACAGATATTGCGACAAAGAGAAAATAGATTGCGCTGAAAATAATATTCAGAAGAAACACTCTCCAAAAAACGTTCCACCAATTACCTTTGACTAAATTCCAACTGCCTTTTAAAGCATCCATTCCCTTTTTATTCTCTATAACACAAATATAAAGACTGAAGCACAAAAAAATTCCAATAACGATTCCCGGAATAATGAAAAGTAGAATACCTAAGACACCAAAAAGCATTGTCAAAATAAATACCCCTAAACCCTGCCCTAATTTTAGCCAGGACTCTCTTAAAATATCTTTTAGTTGCGCTTCCGGCGATTTTATTATTAAAACAATCAGAATAAGGGTTAAAAAGACACTGGCAATGCATACTATAATCGTTATGCCAAAAAACAGAAAGGACCATAAAACTAATTGTGTTAGTTCAACATTTTCCTCAACATTTCCAAGGAAACTGTAGAGCGAGGAGATAGCTAAAACACCAATGAGGCAAATAAGTAAAACGGGCCAGATTGTTTTCTTCTCACTGTAAATTTTAAAGCTTTCTTTTACTAAACTAGTAAAATTTTTCATAGTTTTAATTTTTAATATTTCTTATGGTTTTATTAGACCAAAATAGAACCTTATTTTTACCTTTCTCAATTTTAACACTATTTCAATTTTATTTCTAATCCCTCAACTCTTTTTCTAATTCCTCTAAAAGCTCTTTGGCTTTAGTAGAAATTTTCTTAGGTGTTGTAATTTTTACTTTAGCGTAAAGATCCCCTTGACCTATAGCGTTAAAATGTTTGATGCCTTTGCCTCTTAAACGAAAAATTTCTCCTGATTCGGTGCCTGCTGGGATTTTTAAAAAAATAGTTTTTTTATCCAGTAATTGAATCTCCTTTTTTGCTCCCAGAGCTGCTTCGGTAAAGGAAATTGGCAAAGTCATATACAAATCATCACCCCGTCTTTCAAATACCGGATGGGGCTTGATAATAACCCTGATATAGAGGTCGCC